>URTU01000027.1 GCA_900550925.1 uncultured Alistipes sp.
CCGCCCACGGCCACATCCTTTTTGCGGTAGAAGAAGCCGTCGCACGTTGCGCAGGCGCTGACGCCCATTCCCCGGAATCGCTGTTCGGAGGGCAGGCCGAGGTATTTTGCCGTGGCGCCGGTTGCGATTATCACGCTCTGGGCCGAAATGATGGTCTTGCCGCCGTCAACCTCGACGGTGAAGGGGCGCGACGAGAAGTCTACTTTCGAGATATTCCCGTTGCGGATGTCGGCTCCGAAACGTTGTGCCTGCCGGCGCATGTAGTCCATGAGCTGCGGGCCGTCGACGCCCTCGGGGAACCCCGGGAAGTTGTCGACTTCGGTAGTTGTGGTGAGCTGACCGCCCGGCGTGATACCTTCGTAGAGTACCGGTGCGAGATCGGCGCGGGCAGCATACGTGGCTGCGGTGTAACCGGCAGGGCCTCCGCCGATTATCAGGCATTTGATCGATTCCATATCTGTTTTTTGTTTATTGTTCGTACAGGTGTTTCGATACCGTCGGACTCTTCGGCCGGCGGGCATTGCAAAGGTACTCCAAAAGAGTGAAGATGACAAATCCCGTTCCCGAAACTTTTAAGGCTCCTTGGGCTGCGGCGTTTCGAGATCTGGCTGCGGGTGGAAGTGTTCGAAGACTTTGCGTGCACGGGCCTTGCCGACGGCCTTTTCGAGCTCTTCCACCGATGCCTTGCGGATTCGGCTTACGGTGCGGAAATGTGTCAGCAGGGCCTCGACGGATGAGGTGCCGATGCCGTTGATCTGCTCCAGTTCGCTGTTGATGAATGCCTTCGAGCGCTTCTGGCGGTGGAACGTAATGCCGAAACGGTGAGCCTCGTCGCGCAGGTGGGTGATCACCTTCAACGGTTCGCCCGTTCGGTCGAGGTAGTATGGTTCGGGGTCGAACGGGAAATAGATCTCCTCGATGCGTTTTGCCAGGCCGACGATCGGCACCTGCTTCTCGATACCCAGTTCGCAAAGCACCGAATATGCCGAACTGAGCTGCCCCTTACCGCCGTCGACGACGATCAGGTCGGGCAATTCGGCCCCCTCTTCGAGCAGCCGCGAGTAGCGCCGCCGGACGATCTCGCGCATCGAGGCGAAGTCATCGGCACCGACTACGGTCTTGATGTTGAAGTGCCGGTATTCGTTTTTCGAGGGGCGCCCGTCGCGGAAAACCACGCACGATGCCACAGGATTGGTACCTTGGAGGTTCGAGTTGTCGAAACATTCGATATGCCGCGGCTGGCGGTCGAGATGCAGCTCACGCTTCATGGCGTTCATCAGCCGCTCGGTATGCCGCTCGGGGTTTCGTATTTCGAGGTTCTTGAGCTGTTCGGCGCGGTAGATTCGGGCGCTTTTTTCGGAAAATTCGAGCAGTTTGAGTTTGTCGCCGCGCTTGGGGACGGTGAAGGTGATATCTTCAAAGAGCGAGGTCTCGGGCAGGAACGGTACGACGACCTCGTGTGCCAACCGGCCGGCGATCTGCTCGCTGATCTGGCGGATGGCCTGGGTGAGAATGTCGCGGGGCGAACTGTCGATACCGGTCGAGAGCTTTGCGGTGAAGGTTCCGGTGACGGCTCCCGAAACGATCCGCACGAAGTTGCAGTATGCCTCCTCGTCGTCCAAAAGCAGCGAAAAGACATCGAGCGTAAAGAGCGACGAGTTGACGATTACCGACTTGCTCGAATAGTTGTCGAGGGCTGCAAGGCGGTTCTTGTACCGTGCGGCGGCTTCGAAACGCAACTCGGCGGCGGCCTTCTGCATCTGCTCTTCGAGGTAGGCGCGTGTCGAACGCATGTCGCCGCGCAGTGTCGAACAGATGCGTGAGATGTCTTCGTGATACTCCTCTTCGGTCTGCGCCCCGATGCACGGCCCCTTGCAGTTGCCGAGATGGTATTGCAGGCAGACGTTGTATTTACCGCGGGCGATCTTCTCGGGTTCGAGGTTGAGGCGGCAGGTGCGGAGCGTGTAGAACTCCAGCACGGAACGCTGCATGGCGATCGAGGCGTATGGCCCGAAGTATTGCGACCCGTCGCGGACGACCCGCCGTGTCGACTCCACACGTGGGAACGGTTCATTTCGCACGACGATCCACGGATATGTCTTGTCATCCTTGAGCAGGATGTTGTAACGCGGCTGGAGAGTCTTGATAAGCGAATTTTCGAGCAGCAGGGCATCGGTTTCGCTTCCCACGACGATATGCCGTATGTCGGCGATCTGCCGCACCAGGGCTCGGACCTTGGCACTGTGCTCCTTCGAGTCGACGAAGTATGACGATACGCGCCGGCGCAGGCTTTTGGCCTTGCCCACGTAGATCACCTTACCGGTTTTGTCGAGGTATTGGTATACGCCGGGTTCGAGCGGCAACTGTGCCACCAGCCCCTTCAGATACTCTATGCGTTCGGACGGTTGCATATGACAAATTTAGCAAAATTCGTTCGAAAATGCCGCACGGCGGATCGGATATTGTGCCGACCCGCCGTGCAAACCTTATCAGAAGTCTCTGCAGCGTGTATCAGAAGAGATATTTTTCGGTTCTGACACGCCGTACCAGATTGGCCACCTCTACCCACGCCTCCTCGCCGGGGGTGGTTCCGACCACCTCGATCACCTTTCCGGCCGTTATGGCGCCGATTGTTCCGCACTGGCGCAGCGAAAGCCCTTCGCACATTCCCGACAGGAATCCGGCGGCATAATAGTCTCCGGCGCCGGTCGTATCGACACGTTTTGCGGCGGCCATGATTCCGACGTGCAGCACTTCGGCCTGATGCTTTATCAGGGCCCCACGCATTCCGATCTTGACAACCGCCAGGTCGCACATTTCGGAGATCGCCTGCAGGGCATTCAGCGGCTCCTCCTCGCCGGTGAATACGCGTGCCTCATCCTCATTGGCGAAGAGTATGTCGACATAGTCGGCCACGAGCGCCCGCAGGAAATCGCGGTTCTCCTCGACGACATTGAAACTTGCCAGGTCGATTGCGATCCTGAGTCCGGCCTGCTTGGCCGTGCGTACGGCATTCTTTATGAGGTTGTGGTCCTGAACCAGATAACCTTCGACATAGAGGCAGTCGTAATTTCTGAACATATCGGGCTGTATATCTTCGGCAGCCATCTCGACTGCGGCGCCGAGGTGAGTGACCATCGTACGTTCACCGTCGGGCGAGACCAGCGAGACGCATTTTCCGGATCGCTGTTTTCCGCGCAGGATGAAGGGTTCGATGCCCAGGTTCTGGAGCGCCGACTCGAAGAAATCGCCGGTAGTGTCATGGCCGACCTTGCCGATGAATCCGACCTTGCAGCCGAGGCGAGCCATTGCACGTATGGTATTGTCGGCCGATCCGCCCAGCGAGAGCGTATATGGAAGTCCGGATACCGATTTGGAGATCTCTTTCTGGAGGGTTTCGTCCACAAGGCTCATGCTGCCTTTGGCCAGGCCGAAGCGGGTCAGCACCGAATCCGATTCGAGATTGACCAGCATGTCGGTCAGGGCATTGCCGATACCTATTACTGTTTTCATCGTTTGTTTTGGAATGTGTTGTAGTTGAAGTCCGGGGTGCCGGCCTATATCGATAATATTTTTATGGTGTTCAGCAGATCGCGGTTGATCGGTTTGTTCTTGCGGATGGCCTTCGAGAAGGGTACGTAGACGATCTCGTCGTTCTGGATTCCGATCATCACGTTGCGTTGGCCCTCGATCAGGGCATTTATTGCAGCCTCGCCCATGCGGCTGGCGATGATGCGGTCGCTGGCTGTCGGAGAGCCGCCGCGCTGGATATGCCCGAGGATGGTGACGCGGGTGTCGTATTGCGGATACTCTTTCTTGACGCGTTCGGCCATACCCATTGCACCGCCCGTCACTTCGCTCTCGGCAACAAGCACGATCGACGAGTTCTTGCTCTTGCGGAACCCGTGGCCGATGAGTTCGCCGAGCTGGTCGACTTCGGTCATTATTTCGGGGATTATGGCGGCCTCGGCACCTGTTGCGATGGCTCCGTTGAGGGCAAGGAATCCGGCATCGCGGCCCATCACCTCGACGAAGAAGAGACGTTCGTGAGACGATGCCGTATCGCGCAGCTTGTCGACGGCCTGCATGATTGTATTCAGGGCCGTATCGTAACCGATTGTGGTATCGGTGCCGTAGAGGTCGTTGTCGATTGTTCCGGGCAGGCCGACGATCGGGATGTCGTACTCCGACGCGAAGATGCGGGCTCCGGTCAGCGAGCCGTCGCCGCCGATAACAACCAGGGCATCGATATTTTCGCGCTGCATCGTTTCGAAGGCTATTTTGCGGCCCTCGGGAGTTTGGAACTCCTGGCAGCGGGCGGTTTTGAGGATTGTGCCTCCCTGCTGTATTATATTGCTGACATTCTGTGTCTTGAACGGGATGATCTCATCGGTTATAAGACCGCGGTATCCGCGCATGATACCTTTGACGGAGAATCCGTTGTAGATGGCCGTTCGGGTGACGGCGCGTATTGCGGCATTCATTGCGGGAGCGTCGCCTCCCGAAGTGAGAATGCCGATACATTTAATCTCTCCCATAATGTTTCTTTTTGATTGGACCTGACGGTCCGTATTGAATACGCAAATATAGTACAAATTTTAGGAAAACAACCCCGTAATCGGTGCAGAATCTGTTGTTGGACGGTTGACGGGGTATTGATTTGCGGCCTGCTGTGGAGTTGCGGCGACGGTCGAGGTCGCAGGTCTGAAAAAAAACAGGCCCCGATCCTGACGGAGCCTGTGGCGTATGATCCGCTGTCCGGCTGCAGGGTCAGAATCGGAGCCCGTATCTTGGGCACTCTTTGCGGGAGGTATGCGCCGGCTGTCAGTCGGACGGTCCGGCATACGCCGCAGGGGTCAGTTCCACTTTACGATCTCGATATGCTCGCCGTCGGCTGTCGAATCGGATAGCTCGGCGGCATCGATATGGTCGACCTGTGTCGAGTCGTACTGGTAGTTGTAGAACTCTTCGGAATCGGCCTCGACCGGATCGTATGAATAAATGTAGTATCCGTTGACCATCCGGTTGACGTGGACGGCAATGCTGCGATAGTGCGTGATCGAAAGTACGGTGGTGACTGCGAAGATCACGATCCAGATGACGCCGACGACGGCCGAGAGGCGTTTGCTGATATGGAAGTTGAAGATCTTGCCCAGCAGTATGTATGACAGCAGTGCGAGGGGCAGGATGATCGAAATGGCGGCGCCGATCGAGATGATGTACATCATTGTGGGTGTAAGGTCGGACATTGGGGATGTTACGGGGATGTACGAGAGAACCTGTATGGTGACGACGATGAGCGATATGATGCCGACGATCAGGCAGAGCATGATGCAGATACCGAGCACCTTGAACAGGAACAGTATGATCTGGCCGAGGTTTCGCATGATTTCGGAAATTACCGACCGGGTCTTCTCCTCCTGGATTTCGCGGGCCGACATCGTACGGTTTGCGATTGTTGAGGCGTCGATCTTTTCGCCGGTCATTTCGAGTTTCTGACGGGCGGTTTTCGCCATCGGGATTGCAAACCACAGGATGATGTAGAGCAGTACGAATACTCCGAAAAGCTGTGCGAAGAATGCTCCGAGTGAGTTGTGCAGGAGGATTACCAGCAGCAGCGGCACGAAAATACCGATACGGATCCAGGCCGGGTCGATGTCGAAATATGTTCCCAGGCCGGCGCATACACCGCCGAGTTTTGCACGTTCGCCGTTACGGTAGAGGCGGCGCGAGATATTTGAGGTCGGGGCGGTGTGGTGGGCCTGTTCGGGACTCTCCTCCTCGATATCCTCGGGAGAGCCGAGTTGCGAGATGATCGATTGGATCCGCGCGAGAGATACCACCGTCTTGTTGTCCTGCTTGTCGAGAATCAGTTCGGCAATACGTGTCTCGATGTCGGTGACGATCTCATTCCCGCCGTCGGTCTTTTCGTAGAACCGGTTGAGTTTGTCGAGATAGTCGTTCAGCGCCTCGACTGCCTCGGCGTCCATCGTGAAGGCTATGCCCGAAAGGCTGATATTTTTAGTCTCTTTCATGATTCGTGTTGATTAGGATATTGGCTTTGCGGTTTGTTTTTTCTGTTGAGGGTTGACCGGCTATTCGAAGGGTACGGGTTCCGTTTCGGCCGGCGTCGGCTCCTCCCCGGCCGGTTTCGGCTCCTCTTCGGCCGGCGTCCCGTAACGTATCACGTGGATCTGCTGAACCAGTTCCTTCCACGATTCGTCGAGCTGTTCGAGGCATCGGCGTCCCTCCTTGGTGATCATGTAGTATTTACGCGGGGGGCCCTGCGGAGACTCTTCCCAGCGGTAGGTGAGCAGGCCCTGGTTTTTCTGACGGGTCAGGATGGGGTAGAGCGTACCCTCGACCACGATCATCTGAGCAGCCTTGAGTTGTGCGATGATGGCCGGCGCATACGAGTCCTCGCGTGAGAGTATTGCGAGAATACAGTATTCGAGGATGCCTTTGCGCATTTGCACTTTATAATTCTCGGTATTCATATTATATAGGTCTTTTTAAGGTTTATCTACGTTTTCTGTCAATCGACGGGATTATGATCCAGAGTATGACATATACCCAGATGCTGATGCCGCCGAAGAGGATCAGCAGCAGGGCGATGATCCGAAGCAGCGTGGTGTCGAGACCGAAATAGTCGGCCAGACCGGCGCAGACACCGCCTATTACGCGGGGATAGGTCCGGTATAGTCGGCGTTGTTGGCGATTGGGGTCATTCGGTATCATTGGCGAGCCTGTTTGGTGGTTTTACGGGACTGGGCGGGTTTTTCGGATGGCATGACTATCCAGAGTATGATATATACCCAGATACTGATGCCACCGAAAAGGATCAGCAGCAGCGTGACCAGACGTATGGCAAACAGATCGGCATTGAAGTAGCGGGCGATTCCGGCGCATACGCCTCCGATTACGCGGTCGTAGACCGGACGGACGAATCGTTTAGTGTTGCTGTCGCCGTCTGAGTCGTCGCACGAGGCGTGCGGTTCGCCGAATTCCTCGGGTTTGCCCATCTGGGCCATGGCCATCTTGACGATGGGGAGCGAAATGACCATCATCGGCGAAGGGAGTTTTTCGCGGAAGATCTCTGCCAGACGCGTCTCGATATCGTCCATGGTATCCTTGTCGTCCTGGTCAAGTCGCGAGGAGATATCGTCGAGATAGGCTTGCAGGACGTTGTAAGCATCTTGGTCTATGACGAAGGCTTGTGATGCGATGTTGACGTTGAGAGTCTCTTTCATAATGCAGGAAGTTTATTTTGTGCAATTCATATTATTTCTTTGTTACAAATATAGGGAAAAATTAATATACTATGCAATACAAAGAATATATTTTTGGAGATATAAACCATAAATATACGCTTATTGTGGAATTTTAGTTGAATTTTGCCTGCCGCCACTCCGATTGTCTGACAGCGCTGCCCGATTGACCGTGACGTGTTGGCAGGGGAGCGCGATGGAGAATGAAACCGGCGTGAGATACCCGGTTACTCCTGCGTCCGGCCGAGAAGACCTGCGGTGATCTGCCGGCGCATGATCAGCAGATAATGCGCTTTGGCCGGTTGCAGTTTCGCGGTATAGAGCAGTGCCAGCACCAATGTTGCTGCCCATTTTGCGGCTTCGGCGGCAAGGGCTGCTGAATAGCGTCCGTTCTGACGGCTGCGTATGCGGGCGCTGACACCGACCATTCTGCACAGCCGTACGAAGTAGTCGTGAGTCAGCTTCTGCGGTGGAATATGGTGGTAGATGATAGCCTGGGGAATATAGTAGAAAGGCTCGCCGCTGCGCGAAAGCCGTTCGAAGAAGTCGGTCTCCTCGCCTCCGATCAGTTTCTGCCCGACGCGTCCGAGAGCCGGATCGAAGGCTCCGTAACGTTCGATGGCCGAGCGCCGTACACCCATGTTGCCTCCGCCCGGACACCTGTCCTTCGGGAACGGCCGTACCGATTCGCCCAGGTCGAGCGGGTTGGCAATTGGCCGTTCGGCATAGGGGGATATCCATTTCGGAGGGTCGGCTTCGTAGGCCGGCACGATCCGACCTCCGGCAGCTACGGCATCGGGGTGCGAATCGAAGAAGTCGATATAGGCCCGCACGAAATCGGGATTGACCGTTTCGTCATCGTCGATAATCGCTATGTAGGGTGCCGAACTCGCCTCGATGCCGCAGTTGCGGGCGTAACTTAACCCCTGTCGGGTTTCGCAGACCATCTGCAGGGGCAGACCTGGATGTTGTTCGGCGAATTCGAGTACCCGTTGTTCGGTGTCGTCCGAGCTGTTGTTGTTCACCACGATGATCTCCCACTGATCGGTCGGGGCGCTTTGGCCGATGAATGAGGTGAGGGCCCGCAACAGCGATTGCGAACGGTTGTAGGTTGCGATGACGATCGAGAGGCTTGTCATGGTGAAGTCTGTTTTGGAGGATTATTCGACAAACATCTTGCCGACGGCATTCCAGTCGCAGTCATTGGGCGATGGTTTTACGCCGAGCAGGTGGCAGAGGATTATATACATGTTCTGGTTCTGGAACGGGCGTTGTGTGAATCCCTTTCGGAATGCCGGTCCCGAACCGTAGAATACCATGTGCATGTCGCGGTCGAAGCAGTCGAAGCCGTGAGTACCGCCGCTGATATTTCGCGGCAGGGTTGCCGGAGAGCGGTATTCGATCGTCCAGCCGGTCTCGGGCATGATGATGATATTGGTCAGGCGTGTCGGGTGGCTGCCGTAATTGTACTGTGCGGGGATCATCTCACGGCGGTAGGCTTTCAATCCCTTGATCTTTGCGAGTTGCCGGAGCGCCGTGTCCACATACTCTTCCGTAACCTCCACACCGAACGGATTTCCGCTCACGGTTCGGATGACCTGTGTCGAGTCGAGCAGCGGATATAGGTTTACAATGCGGTCGTTCGAGACCTCGCTCATCCCGTGGTCGGCCGTGACGATGAAGTTGATGCGGTCGAAGACCGGAGACTGGCGGATCTTCCAGAAGAAGTACCGCAGTGTCGAATCGATATGTTCGGCCTGCGCAATGGCCTCCTGGGATGTCGGACCGTGGCGGTGCATCGTACCGTCGGGCTCCTCGAAGTACCACATCACGAGATTTGGAATCTCCTCGACCGGCCGCGTCATGGCATCGATTACCCAGTCGGCCCGCTGACGGTATGTCGGCTCATCGGAGTAGACGGTCCAGACGGTTGCCTGATGCCCGCCGATGGGGACTTCGCTGCCGGGCCACATGAAGATGTTGGCCGTACGCCCCTGCCGTTCGGCGGTATTCCAGATCGGGTCGCCGCCCCAGAAACCTTCGGTTGCGGTATCCTCCTTGTCGAAGACCGACATCTGACGCCCGAGAACCTTGTCGAAGAACCCGTTGTTGACCACTCCGTGATGGTCGGGGTAGAGTCCCGTCGCCATGGAATAGTGGCTTGGGAAGGTGTTCGACGGGTAGACCGGATAGATCTCGGCATAGGAGCCGACCCGTTTGAGCGAATCGAGCGTCGGGGTGTTGGCGCGGTTGGCCAGATCCCACCGGAAGGCATCCATCGAGAGAATGATCACATATCGGTTGTCATTGTCGTATGGTTTTTCGGCTACGTTGCGGACGGCCTTTCGGGCAGTCGAGCAGGAGGTCAGCAGAAGCAGTACGAATATGAGTATGCGTTTCATGACGTCTGGTTTTTGCGACACAAATATACGACAAGTTGCGGATGAGGGCAAATTTCCGGCAAACAAATGGATTAGGATTTAGGCAAGTAATCCACATGTGAGAGTTGAGGCCAGGCGGGGGGGGCGATCTGCGGAAGGTGGCCGGCTGGTGGCGATCTGCGGCAGGTGCCCGACGGCGGGCAATCGGCGGCGGGGTGCAGCAGGGTGGGTATGAAAACAATCGGCCGGCATCGTTGACGATACCGGCCGATTTGGGTCGTTTGCGAGCTGTAACCGACGGGGCTACACCAGGCAAAACATTTCGTTAGTTGAACTTGTACTTGATACCGAACATCATGGCCCAGCGCGACGACGAGCTTACGTAATCCTTATACGGCTCGATGGCTTTCGTATCCATGCGATACTGGAGCGTATAGTTGTTTGCGGCAGTCGGTTTCTGGGTTACGGTCAGGAACTGTACCTGATTTGAGTTGGCGGTATAGTTTGTCTGGCGTACGCCCCAGTTCTTGTTCAACAGGTTGAGGAAGTTCGAGATATCGAAGCTGAAGGAGAGAGTATTCACCTTCTGGCCCTTCTTGCAGAAGACACGGATGTCGTGAGCGATATGCACGTCGAGCTGATTTGCGAACGGAACGGTAGCGCCGTTACGTACGGCATATTCGCCACGGTGTTTCTTCAGGTAGTCATCCTTTTCGATGAACGAATCGAGAGCTGCCCAAGCCTCGTCGAAGCTGTTGAAACCGTCGGCTACGAGGTGACCTTCAGCCTCGGCCTTGGTTGCGGGGATGTAGATCAGGTCGTTCGAGGACTGGTTGTCGCCGTTTGCATCGCCGTTGTAGCAGTAGGAGTAGCGGAAGGGACGGAAGCGCTGGTAAACCAGACCGAAGTGGGTAGCGGCATTGCGGCCCCAGTTGGCCGTATATGTTGCGCTGACGAGCAGACGTCCGTCGAATGCGCCGGCCGTATAACCGAGTTCCTGGCTGTTTACGGCTACCTTCTGAGTATATTTCCAAGCGGAGGTTGCCACCGACGAAGTACCGTCTGATACGGCGCGTGCGGTACCGAACGAGTACGAAGCGTTGAAACCGAAACCTTTCAGCGGGCCCTGGGTAAACTGCTTCTGCAACTGGAAGGTGGTATAGATCGAGTAACCCTTGTTGGTGTTGCGCAGCAGTACCACGTTGTAAGCGGCATTACGGTTGCCCTCGACCGACGAGTAGTATTTGCCTTCGTAAGCGGTACGTTTCTGCTCGGCCGAGCCGTCATTGACGGTCTTGCCCAGGGTGTACATACCGATATTGTCGTGATAGATGGCGTTGATGTCCTTCGAGTAGAGAACCTCACCGGTGAGGATCCAACCGCGCCACTTGTAGTCGATGGCGATGTTGTTCTTCCAGATCATCGGGTATTTGAAATTGCGGTCGGTAGCGGCTATATCGGAAGTGGTGGCAGTACCCTGAGCAGGTTTGTACTGGTTGATATTTCCGGTGAAGCCGAGGTGTTTGAGGTCGTCGCCGCTGATGTTGAGGTCGCCGAAGAGCATACCGTTGTTACCGGCCTGGTTGCTCAGCCATACGTACGGAGGAGTACCGGCGAACAGACCCGAACCGCCGCGGATCTGGAGCGAACCGTTTTCGAGGGGTTTCCAGTTGAAACCGATACGGGGCGATACCAGAACACGGGTTTTGGGATATTGCGAAACGTCAACCTTGATGCCGTCACGATAGGTTTCGGCAGCAACGGCCGGGTTCTCCTGCAGGTCGGTCATGAAGATCGGAATGTCGAAGCGCAGACCGTACGTGAGAGTGAAGTTGTTGCTTACGCGCCACTTGTCCTGTGCGTAGAAGCCCAACTGGAGCACATTGAGGCGTGCATAGGGGAACTCGTCGGACATCGAATACTTCTGCGAGTAGTATTTGTAGCCGGTCGAAGCGGAGTTGGTGATACCGGTCACCGTCGAAGCGAAACCGTAGTCGGTCGGGTCGTATGCGGTGATATCGAATCCGTCCATGCTGCCGTTATGAGCGGCCATGTAGTCTTTCGAAGCGAGGACGTTGAACTTGAAGTCGTCGATCGAGTTGAATACCCAAGCACCCGGGTAGTTCTGAGCGAAACCGTTCTTGAAGGAGCGGTAGTCCGACTGCGTGCCGACGGTAATCTGATGCTTGCCGTAGCTCATGGTCAGGTTGTCCTGGATCTGGAAGATATTCGAATTCAGACGGTTGTTGTACGAGTTGGCCTCGGTACCGAATACGGTGTAGCTTTCCGAAGCGTCGTTGCAGAGGATGTCGACCTGCGGGAAGAAACCGCCATCGGTTTCACGATAGTCGCGCAGGCCCGAGAAGCCGACGGTCAGTGTATTCGAGATGTGCTCGTTGAAGTTGGTGTTCAGGTCGGCCATCACGATGTTGAAGTTGTTGTACTGGCGGTAGAATGCCGACGAGAACGGAATAGCATATTCGTTGGGGCCACGGCCGTTCTTCGGAGCACCCGAAGTCGACGGATTGCTCATCGACGACGAATTGAGGAAGTAATACTTCACACTCAGCGTGCTTCGTTTGGTCATGTTCCAGTCGAGACGTGCGGTCAGACGGGTAGCCTTGACGGGCGTGCTGGTGAGGTCGAACTTGCCGGGGTTGTAACCGAGTTCGGTCTGCAGGAAGTTCGACAGGTCGTTCAGGTCGTCGGCCGATACGCGCGAATTTGCGGTAGTGTAGTAGATCGGTTCCTCCTGACGTTCGATTTCGCCGTTGATGAAGAAGAAGAGTTTGTTCTTGATGATCGGGCCGGCTAAGCTTACACCCCACTGGTTGTTCTTGAATTCCGAAGGAGTTATGATTTCATCGCCCTGGCGGTATCCCTGCATCGAGGGGCTCTTCTTGTAGAAGTAGGCACTTGCTTCCCAGTCGTTGGTACCGGCTTTTGTTACGGAGTTGATACCGCCGCCGGTGAAGCCGCCGTTACGTACGTCGAACGGGGCGATCATCACCTGGATCTGGTCGATCGACTCGAGGGCGATCGGTTCGACTCCGGTTTGACCGCCGAGCGAAGCTGCCAGACCGAACGAGTTGTTGAACGAAGCACCGTCAACGGTGATGTTGTTGTAACGGTAGGATGTACCTGCGAAGTTGTTTCCGCTGGACATCGGGGTCAGTTTGGTGAAGTCGCTGAGCGAACGGCTCGTGGTAGGCAGTTTGTCCATCATCTCACGGGTAACGACCTCCTGAGCGCCGGTACGGTTCGAGTTGAAGACCGGATTGGCCTGGCCCATTACGACAACTTCGCCGATGGCCTGCGACTCTTCGTCCAGTTTCTGATTGAAGACGGCTTCTTCACCTACGGTCAGATATGCCTCTTCGATTTTGGCAGTGTTGTAGCCGATGAAGCTGAATTCGATCGAGTAGGGACCGCCGACACGCATACCGTTGATGTTGTACCGACCGTCTCGGGCCGAAGCGGTGGCGTAGGTGGTGCCCGAAGGGGTATGGGTTGCGATGATCGTCGCTCCGATGATGGGAGTTCCGTTGGCATCGGTCACCTGTCCGCTTATACTCGATGTCGTAACCTGCGCCGACAGCGACAGCGTTGCGAAAATCGATAAAAATAAAAAGGCGATTTTCTTCATAATGAATTAATTTAGTTAATAATAAGAAGTATATCGTGTTTGTTGTTTCGTATTTATTGGGTTCGGAGTTCTCGTGCGCGTTTTTTCGTGGGTTATGGTCAATATTTCGTTGTGTGCGGTTTTTTGCGCATGGTGCAATCCGACGTTTTGCGCGGCAAACATAACCAATTTTTATATTACCTCATTGTTTCCGGACAAGTTTTTCATTGCTTTGTAACAAGAAATCAGGAGGGATATATCGGATACATCCCTCCTGTCATATTGTATATCAAGCCTTTATCGCTGCGTAAGGGGTATGATTGCACGTGTCTGCAGAGTTGATTTTTCCGATTGTCTTTGAACGATGCATTCATGGCCTTTACGAGATATTAAAGAAACCGTTTCTAACACACCGCAAAAGTAAGGTAAATATTTGTAAGCAGCAATAGCGGCCGTATTTAACCGCATATATTTTTCTTAATGAATGATAGCCATTCGGGTCGGATTGCTTTTAGTTCATAATATTTCGGGGGTATAAATATTGCACTTTCAATATTCTATGGCTTTGGGGTTGGTAGTGTTACCGTAGTGAGGCGAGGGGTTTGCAGTGGCGGTATGCGGCTGGTTGCAGGGAGGTTGACAGTCGCACTCATTTTAACTGGCTGGTGCAATACCATATAATAAATATAAAAAGCGCCCCGATCATATCGATCGGGACGCTTTTCTGTGTATTGGAATATGATTATTTATTCCGAATTATTTCTCAACGATTACGACGGCTCGGTTCTGCGGCAGACCCTTGAACTGTTCCGAAACGCCCTTGCCTACAGCGGTAAGTTTGTCGGCCGAAACACCGAGTTCAACCAGAGCGGCCTTTACATCATCGGCACGTTTCTGGCTCAGAGTCATGTTGTACTGTGCGTTACCCTCTTTCGAAGCATAACCGAGGATCTCGTACGATTTGTCGGAAGCCTTCATCATCTTGGCAACATACTCCAGCTGGATGTTGGTCTTGGCGGTCAGCTTGGCGCTGCTCCAGTCGAAGAATACAACCATCTCGACGGGGACTTCGGTACCTTCATAGATGATCGGGGCCTTGGCGTTCTTCAGCTGTTCAGCCAGATCGTCTGCGGTAGCCTGTGCATCGGCAAGCTCCTTCTCGAGGTTTGCGATACGCTTGTTATATGCCGAGTAGTCGGGTTCGATGGGTTTCTCGGGACGGTTGAAGTCACGTTTGTTGAAGCGGTAGGTGATGCCTACGGTAGCGGTGTAGATCTGACCGTACTTGCCAGCCAGCGACGAGATCACGCGAGGCATGTCTTTGCCGGCGTTGAGGATACCCTTGAATTCGAGGTTGATATCCAGAGCCTTGCTTACGCGGAAGGTGTTGATCAAACCTGCATCGAAAGCGAAGCCTGCACCACCGTCATTGGTTACGTTAACGAAGCTTGCACCGAAACCGGCGAAGAGTTTAGCGTAGTAAACGCGATCCTCACGGTGTCCGCCGAACCAGTTCGAGACGTTCAGCACAGCATCGGCGTGAGGCATGATCCAGCCGCCGGTTACGCCATTGTCGTCGGAGGTATTGAGTTTACCGCCGATCAGCATTACGCGGGCACCGACTACGGGGGTGAACCATTTTGTCAGACCGCCCTCGAGCAGATAACCGCGGTCGCCGATAGCTTCCTGATTCGAGAATCCGAGACCGTCCCAAGCGGTATAGTTCAGTCCACCGCCGACAGTGATTTCCCAGTTGTCCCAGAAGCCGTTTGTTACGAAATTGGCATTACTGGGCTTCTTCTCAGTTACTTCCTGCGCGAAGACGCTGCTTGTTGCAAGGATCAAAACAACTGCGATGAAAAGTTTTTTCATAGTGTAAAGTGTTTAATAAATGGTAATTTTCTGTTTTTCAATCAATTTCCGTTCCAATAATTGCATTTGCCCCTATTTGGGCAACAATCATGGTATTACACGCTGCAAATATATATAAAAAAATATTAATTAAGTCATTAAAAAACAGAAATTTTTTTGTATCGAACCGTATGCTGCAATGTTGAGGCCAAAACGGCACGATGGAAAATTCGCCTGTTCCATCGTGCCGTTCGCCTGAGGCTGGTATGCCACTTTTCAGTGGGATATATCTGTCATCCGCATTTGGAGTATCCGCAGGACATGCAGACCGGGCAGCCGTTCTGGTAGACGAGTGTGGGCTCGCCGCAGTTCGGACATGCCTGTTTGGCCTTTGTGCCGTCGGAGATGTACCTCTTGAGGGCACGCTCGACGCCGTTTTTCCAGGTGTTGATGGTCTCGCTGTCGAGGTGGAGCGATTCGATCAGTGCTACTACATCCACAATCGGCATGCCATGACGCAACACGCCCGAGATAAGCTTGGCATAATTCCAGAACTCCTCGTTGAACAGACGCGAGATGCCGCCGATCGTGTTCGTATAGCCGTAACGGTCGGTGTACTGGAAGTCGTAACGCTTGGTGCCGTCCGGCTCCTTGACCTTGATGATGCAACCCTTCGTTATTTTGCGGGGGATGTACATGGCATCCTCTTCGAGTTTACCGGTGAAGATCTCGTAGGGCCGGTTGTTCGACAGGCCTACGAAGGCGATCCACTCTTCGTTGCCGTTCTTGAACCGAACGACATCGGCTTCGAGGGATTTGGGACGTTTGATAAGCTGCTTGTGGGCCTCCTGGCAGGCGCTTTCGGCGCTGCTTTTTTTCTTTTTGTCGATCAGCACGCCCGACCGCGAGCCGTCGCGGTAGACCGTAACGCCCTTGCAACCGCACTCCCAGGCTGTTTTGTAGACGTCGGCCACGAGGGCTTCGCTGACGCTGTTCGGGAGGTTGACCGTAACCGAGATCGAATGGTCGACCCACTTCTGGATTGCGCCCTGCATCTGCACCTTGGCCACCCAGTCGATATCGTTTGCCGTAGCCTTGTGGTAGGGTGATGCAGCGACGAGCTTGTCAAGTTCCTCATCGGAGATCGAGTCGAGATCGGAGAGTTTGTATCCGTTGACCTCGAGCCAAGTGAGGAATTTGTGGTGGTAGACGTTGTACTCCTCGAACGAGTCGCCCGATTCGTCGACGTACGATACCTTGATATCCTTGTCGCTGGGGTTGACCTTGCGGCGGCGTTTGTAGACGGGGCGGAAGACCGGTTCGATACCGGAGGTTGTCTGCGACATGAGCGAGGTTGTTCCGGTGGGGGCGATCGTCAGCATTGCGATATTGCGGCGGCCGTTTTTGACCATCTGCTGGTAGAGTTCGGGGTCGGCCTCCCTGATACGCTGTATCATCGGGTTGTTCTCCTCTTTCTTGGCGTCGTACATCGGGAACTTGCCGCGTTCGGCCGCCATCTTCACCGAAGCGCGGTATGCACCCAGGGCGAGGGTTTTCTGCACCTCGACGGCGAAGGCGATGGCTTCGGGAGTTCCGTATGTCAGGCCCAGGGCTGCGAGCATATCGCCTTCGGCCGTGATGCCGAGACCGGTACGGCGTCCCTTGAGGGTCTTTTCGCGGATCTTTTTCCAGAGGTTGAGTTCGACGCTGCGGATATCCTGGTCTTCTGGGTCGGCTTCGATCTTGTCGATGATTGCATCGATCTTTTCGGTTTCGAGGTCGATGATGTCGTCCATCATGTGCATGGCCATCTCGATATGGGCGTTGAACTTGTCGAAATTGAATTTGGCCTGCTTGGTGAACGGTTCGTCGACATAGCTGTAGAGGTTCATTGCCAGCAGTCGGCAGCTGTCGTACGGGCAGAGGGGAATTTCGCCGCATGGGTTCGTCGAGATGGTGGTGAAACCCTCGTCGGCATAACAGTCGGGGATGCTCTCGCGGATGACCGTATCCCAGAACAGCACGCCCGGCTCGGCCGACTTCCATGCGTTGTGTATAATCTTGTCCCACAAAGCTTTGGCATCTATCTCCTGCTTGTAGAGAGGTTTGTCCGAATTGATCGGGAACTGCTGTGTGTACTTTTTGCCGTTCAGGGCGCAGCGCATGAATTCGTCGTCGATCTTTATCGAGACGTTTGCACCGGTGACCTTTCCGAGATCGGTTTTGGCATCGATGAATCGTTCGGCATCGGGGTGCTTGATCGAGAGCGTGAGCATGAGGGCTCCGCGGCGGCCGTCCTGTGCAACCTCACGGGTCGAGTTCGAGTAGCGTTCCATGAAGGGTACAATACCGGTTGACGTGAGGGCGCTGTTGAGTACGGGGCTTCCGGTAGGCCGCAGGTGCGACAGGTCGTGGCCGACGCCGCCGCGGCGTTTCATCAGCTGGACCTGCTCCTCGTCGATGCGGATGATTCCGCCGTAGGAGTCGGCCGGATGTTTGTGTCCGATCACGAAGCAGTTTGACAGCGAAGCGATCTGCAGGTTGTTTCCGATACCGGTCATGGGGCCGCCCTGCGGGATGACGTAACGGAAATGGTCGAGCAGTTCGAAGATCGTGGCGGCCGGAATCGGGTTCGGGTATTTCTTTTCGATACGTTCGATTTCGTTGGCTATTCGCCAGTGCATCTGCTCGGGGGAGTTTTCATAGATATGGCCGAAGGAGTCCTTGAGGGCATATTTGCTTACCCATACGGTTGCAGCCAGGTCGTCGCCGCCGAAATATTTTTTGGCGGTGGCCACGGCGTCTGCATAGGAGTACTCTTTCAGTCCTGCAGTAGGTTGTTTTTTTTCGGACATGGTATTTCAGTTTCTTTAGTTTGCTGACAATGAGGCACAGATCCGATACCTTACCGGAACTGTGCGCATACAAAGTTGAGGATAATTTTTATATGATTGCAGCCCTTGCCCGCCGACTTATTTACAAGTTATCAACAATCGGCGCTGGGGTGCTCAACGGGTGACGCTGACCGTGACCCGTTCGATTTTTCCGCCGAGCGGAGGGGCCAGTTTCGAAACCGAGATGCTGACGCGAAGGGTTTGCGGAAATTGTTCGCGAATGGCCTCGGCGATCCGCAGCGAGACGTTTTCGAGCGTATTGGAGGTGATGCGCATCTGCCGGTCGATCACCTCGTAGACGGAGAGGTAGTTGACCGTTTGGGAGACGTCGTCGGCACGGGCAGCCTCTTCGGCCATGACATCTATTTCGGCATTGACCGAGAAGCGGTTGCCGACACGTTTTTCGAGTTCGTAGCAGCCGTGCGAGGCGCGGAACTCCATATTTTCGAGCTTGATGGTGAAGATCATTGTCTGACGCAGTTTTTGTTGTTCGGGAGCCCGACGGCCGGGGCTCAAAGGGACAAAAACCGATACCCGTTGTGCGGGTATCGGTCTGTATTTGGCCTGGGAGGGTTATTCCACTGTCACCAGATAGTAGTTTTTCTTGCCCTTCTGCACGAGCAGGTATTTGCCGGCGATGAGGTCCTCGGCCGTAACTGGGCGCATCGGGTCGGCAACCTTCTCCTTGTTGAGCGACACGCCGCCGCCCTGAACCAGTTTCCGGGTCTCGCCCTTCGAGGGGAATATGTTGCAGTGCTCGGTGGTCAGTTCGACGAACGGTACTCCCAGCACGGCTTTCGATACGGTGAACTGCGGTACGCCCTCGAAGACCTGAAGCAGGGTCTGTTCGTCGAGGTGGCGCAATGCGTCGGCGGTCGAGTTGCCGAAGAGTATGTTCGAAGCCTCGACGGCCTTCTCGTACTCCTCGGGCGAGTGTATCATCGAGGTGATCTCCTTGGCGAGCCGTTTCTGCAGCACGCGCAGGTGCGGGGCCTGCTCATGTTCGGCGATGAGGCCTTCGACGGTCTGACGGTCGAGCAGTGTAAATATCTTGATATAGTTCTTTGCATCCTCGTCGCTCACGTTGAGCCAGAACTGGTAGAACTTGTAAGGCGAGGTGTAGCGCGGGTCGAGCCATACGTTTCCGCTTTCGGTCTTGCCGAATTTGGTGCCGTCGGCCTTTTTGATGAGCGGGCAGGTGATGGCATATGCCTCCTGTCCGAGCATGCGGCGGATAAGTTCGGTACCGGTTGTGATGTTGCCCCACTGGTCCGAGCCGCCCAACTGTACTTTGCAGCCGAGGGTCTGGTAGAGGTGCAGGAAGTCGTAACCCTGGATGAGCTGGTATGTGAATTCGGTGAATGACATACCGTCGCCTTCGCCGTTGAAACGCTTCTTGACCGAATCCTTGGCCATCATGTAGTTGACGGTGATCATCTTGCCGATGTCGCGCACGAAACCGAGGAACGAAAAGTCCTTCATCCAGTCGTAGTTGTTGACCAGTATTGCGGCATTCGGGGCGTCGCTGTTGAAGTCGAGCAGTTTCGAGAGCTGGCGTTTGATGGCCTCCTGATTGTGGCGGAGGGTCTGTTCATCGAGCAGGTTGCGCTCCTGAGACTTGCCGCTCGGGTCGCCGATCATGCCTGTCGCACCGCCGATCAACGCCACCGGACGGTGCCCGCAGCGCTGGAAATGCTTGAGGATCATCACGCCGACGAGGTGTCCGATATGCAGCGAGTCGGCCGTCGGATCGATGCCGAGGTAGGCCGTAGTCATCTCCTTGTCCAATTGTTCTTTGGCTCCCGGCATGATGTCGTGTATCATGCCTCTCCATTCGAGTTCTTCAATGAAATTCATCGTATGAGTTCTCTTTTTTTGTGGTTTATATCATTTTTGTGTCGTTGCGGATATTGGGTTGCAAGTATTTGCCGGTGACGGAGGTTGCTGCGGATCATTCGATATCCAGGTCGATCTCCTTGCGCAATCGGTCGACCAGCGGATTCTTCTCGCGCAGATATTGCAGTTTCTCTTCGGGCCGGATCGGTTTCGGGGCCTTGTACTCCTGTGCCGGCTTGAGTATCTCGAGTTCGAGCGCACCGTCGATGCCTGCCACCGAGGCGATCATCTGCAAGATCTGATTCTGGTTGTGTCGGATCTCTTCGGCGAGCAGTTCCGTATCGGCCTCTATGGTGATTCGGTTTGCGGAGGTCTTCATCGTGCTGAAAACGCTCCCTAACCGGATGCTCTGTTTCTTGAGCAGGCTGATGATCTCCTGGCGATGGAGTTCTATTTTTTTGTCGGTATCCGGGTCGACGGTTTTCTGACGTGCCGGCGAGCCCGGCTGTTGAGCATCTGTGCCGGCCTGACGCGGTGACCGCGAGATGAGCGAGGCGATCGAGGCTCCCGAAATGGCTATCGAAGGTTGCCGGGAGTCCGTTGCCGGACGCT
>URTU01000028.1 GCA_900550925.1 uncultured Alistipes sp.
GGCGGCCGTATATCGTCGGATCGAGCCGAGCAGCGCGGCGACAGGTGTCTGTATCAGAATGCGGCCGTAATCGAGGATTATGCAGTCGTCGATCAACCGTTCCATGTCCTGTATAATGTGCGAGGTGAGGAAGACGGTTTTGTTTTCGGCCTTGGCGTATTCGCGCAGGTAGTCGACAAAGAGCCTCCGGTATCCCGGGTCAAGCCCCAGCGAGAAGTCGTCGAGAACCAGAACCTCGGGATCCTGGGCGAGGATCAGCCCCAGTGCCACCTGCGACCGCTGTCCGCACGACATGCGGCTGATGCGCTGATGTGGTGCGACCGCGAGCCGGCTCATAAGTTCGTAATAGGCTTCGCGGCGCCATGCGGGGTAGAACGACGAATAGAACCGTTCGATCTGTTCGATTGTCATGAACTGGTACTGGACATGTCCCTCGATTAGCAGCCCGATACGTCGTCGCGTGAGCGGGTCCATACGGCCTATGGTCTGTCCCAGAATCCGGCATTCGCCCGAGTGCGGCTGCAGGAATCCGCTGAGGATGTTGATGGTTGTGGTTTTGCCGGTACCGTTCTTTCCGAGCAGTCCGAGGATACGTCCCTGCGGCACCTCGAAGCTGAGATTTTGGTAAATCAGTCGCTTGCCGTAATAGTGAGTCAAATTACGGCAGGAAATAACACTTTCCATTTCAGTGAGTTATGTCTTTATGAGATGAACAGCAGCAGTAGCGGGAGCAATATTCCGGCGAGCAGTTCGATTCCGCCCCGTCCGGTGATTCCGGTTTTGCCGCGGAGCATTGCCGCGCCCGAGACCACCAGCACGATCAGCCCTATGGCGAAAAAGTCCGAGAACCATGTCCACCATTGTCCGGGGTTGTAGTGCAGTCGCGTGAGGGACCCGATTATCGGTCGTTTTCGCAGCGATTCGTATACGGCCTGTCCGGTCGCGAGGTCGACCTCCAGCGACGACCCTCCCTTGAGAAAGACCTTCATGCGCCCCTCTTCCGGGAAGTAGTGCTTGGTGTAGCGCTCCCCGATGGATGAGCGCTCGAGCAGGGCCACAACCTCCTGCCTGTCGAGCTGTGCCCGTGGCTTGAGATCATAGATGGTGAATGTGGTGCGCTTGACGGTGTAGTTTGGGTTGATCGTGTCGCGATGGTTCATCACCAGCCCCGAGATGGCATATATCAACACCATGCCGGAGAGGAAGAACGACAGTTCGCGATGAATCGTACGGCTCCACCGGCGCAGGCTACTCATCGAGAATTTCATACGATTGGGCATCTACATAGTAGAATGACAGGTATGCTTTGCCTTCGGCAGCTTCGCGGGCGGCGATCTTCGCACGGAAGTCTGCTATACGGCCTTCGGTCGTATTTGCGGTTTCGCCGCGGGCAGCCTTCTCGGTGTCGCAGCCGGCTTCGCCGTTACCGTGCTGTTCGGCGGTCTGTGCCGCCACCTGAGCCTCCCAGTTGCGCAGGTAAGCCTCGTCGATACGCTCCTCGCGGAGAGTGCCTTTGACACGGACGATATTGTTAACGCATTTCTGATCGAATGCCTTGCCCATCTGACCGCTTTCGACGCGGATGGTCTTGGAGTCATCGCTCCCCATGAGGAAGATCTTGCGGGCTCCGTGTGCGCAGGTGTGCGTGCAGATACCTTCGACAGTTACCGGCTGGTCGACAAGCGTTTCGGCCGACGACAGCAGATCGTCAACTTCGAGTACGGCAGCCGCTTCGGTTTCGGCCGGCGACTGTTGGGACTGTTGCGACTGGTTGCTGGCGTTTCGGTTGCCGCACGAGGCGAGTGTCAGGGCGGCGATGGCGGCGAATGCCGTAATCACGATTGTGTTGTAGAGTTTCATGACAGTATTGAATTTTAAGATTGATATTCCGGTTTACAAATTTAGTAAAATTTCCGAATGCAAAGGTAATCCAGACTCTGGTCGTACGACATACCTATAAACAGCTATTTCGATGTGCCAGGATCGCATCAAATAGTTAGCCGATAGTAAGATGTGATGATCCGGCCGCCGGAAAATACCGAAATCGGGGTATTGCCCGGCATGCGGTCGTGAGGCTAATTTTGCGGTGTCAAACAAACGTGCTGACAGATGCGAGGCTTACTTTTATTATTGACAAGTATGATTCTGGGGGCCGGGATCGACGTGATGGCGGCGGGCCAGAACCCTGGCTCATCGCCGGCGGGAGAGTTGCAGGCCATGCTGACCGACCGTTCGTCCGGCGAACCGCTGGGCTTTGCAGCCTGCCTTCTGACATCTGCCGACACGGGCCGTGAATACGGTACCGTGACGGCGGCCGACGGACGGTGCCGATGGACGGAGATACCGGTCGGGACTTATGCCCTTAAAATACTATATATGGGACGGGTGTATGTGCTCAACGGAATTCGTGTGGCGGCGGGAGTGAACCGGCTGGAACACGCTGTTGAGATCGATCCGACCGAGATTGCGGAGGTTGTTGTTACGGCTTCCGAATCGCGTGGCATGACCTCGTCGTCGAGTATCGGCCAGGATGCCATGTCGCACATACAGCCTTCGAGCATTGCCGATGTCATGGCGCTGCTGCCAGGCGGTTCTTCGATAGATCCGGCGCTCGGTGCGCCGCAAAGCATATCCTTGCGCACGGCCTCGACGATGTCGGGAGGTGATTACGATACGGGGGCGCTCGGTACGGCATTCGTGGTGGACGGCGTGCCGATAAATACCGATGCCAACATGCAGTCGTCGCACCTGCAGACCGAAATAGACCTCTCCGGATCGTATGATTTCCTTAACAAAGGTGTCGATACGCGTACTGTCTCAACCGACGATATCGAATCGGTCGAGGTGATACGAGGCATTCCGTCGGTCGAGTACGGCGACCTGACCAGTGGCGTAGTTAATATCCGCCGCAAGCAGGGTGGCCGCGACGTCGAAGCGCGGTTCAAGGCCGACATGAGCAGCAAACTGTTCCATGTCGGGAAGGGTTTCGAGTGGGGCGATTCGAAGGACCGGCTGACGATGAATGTCGGGGCCAACTGGCTCGATGCCCGCAGCGACCCGCGCAACACCCGCCAGAATTACAGCCGGGCCACATTGCTTTACCGCATCAATCGGGAGTGGGAGTCGGCGTCGCCATACCGGTTTTCACTTGGCGGGAGCCTTGACTATACCGGTTCGTTTGACCGGCGTAAGAGCGACCGCAATCTCGATGTGGGTGACCACGGGCCTGTCGAGCGTTTCTCGTCGGACTACAACAGGCTGACGCTGTCGGGTTCGTTCGGCATGCGGGCAAAGGGGCAGCAGCTGTTCCGGCAGTTTGATCTGACGGCATCGGTTACGGGCGAGTTCGACCGCATCGACCGGTGGAGGTATGTTGCGGCGGGTCGCGAAATACCGTTGTCAACCTCGCTCGATGAGGGTGAACACGACGTGATAACCCTGCCGGCGCAATACGAGGCTACGCTGCGTGTCGACGGCCGGCCATTTTATGCCTTTGTGAAGGCGGTGTCGCGCTTCGGCGTCGGGACCGGCCGCACGGATCACTCATTCAAGCTCGGGGCCGAGTGGCGCATGGACAAGAATTACGGCAAGGGATATATTTTCGATGTCACGCGCCCGATCTCCTACGACATGAACCTCCGTCCGCGGGCCTACGACGCCATTCCGGCCAAGCACCAGTTGTCGGCCTTTGCCGAATATGTCGGGAGTTTCGACCTGGGGGCGTTCGGGGCCGAGGTGATGGCCGGAGTCCGTTCGACGACCGTAGCCAACATCGGGAGTGAGTATTCGCTCAACGGCCGGACGTATCTCGACCCGCGGCTGAACATGAAGGTCTCGTTACCGGATGCCATGCTTTTCGGGCACTCGCTGATGGTATCGTTTACAGGCGGGGTAGGCTGGCACACCAAGATGCCAACGATGGCGCAGTTGTTTCCCGATCCGATCTACTACGACGTTACGCAGATGAACTACTGGCCTTCGGACAACTATGCCTCGCTGAGGCGGATCAATGTGAAAGTCTTCCGTATAGACCCTGCGAATTACGATCTGCGTGCGGCGCGCAACTTCAAGTGGGAGGTGCGCACCGACATGCTCTGGAACGGCTATTCGCTCTCGGTTACATACTTCAATGAGGATATGACGTCCGGGTTCCGTCAGGGGAGTTCATACGGGCGGTATATATACAAGGATTACGACGAGCAGTCGATCGACATGGGGTCGCTGACGGGGCCGCCGTCACTCGTGCAGACGCCCTTTGAACTGGATACGCTGCTGGTGGCCAATTCGTTCTGGACGAACGGCAGCCGCACCCGGAAGGAGGGTGTCGAATTTGTCTTCACGACCCGCCGTATCGAGCCGTTGCGGACACGCCTGACCGTTACGGGGGCTTATTTCCGGACGCGGTACAGCAACAGCGAACCCGAATACTACCGGCCGTCGGTGCTTGTCAACGGCAAGACATATCCCTACGTGGGGTACTATCGGACAGATGACAACTATCTGCGCGAGCGGTTCAATACCAACTTCATGCTTGATACTCAGATACCGCGATTGGGACTGATTTTTTCGACGACGTTCGAGTGTACGTGGTACGTCGGCAGCCAGACCCTGCCTTACGATGCCTGGCCGATAGCCTATATCGACCAGAATCTCGAATGGCATCCCTTTACGGAGGAGTCGGCAGCCAACGGTGTTCTGGCCGAGATGATCCGGACGGCAAATTCGACGATATTCCGCTACGGGAAGATTCCGTTTGCGATGAACGTCAACCTGAAGGTATCGAAAAGGCTGTATCACGACAAACTGACCGCAGCGCTGTTCGTCAACCGGCTGATAGCCTACTGCCCGCCCTATTATCGCGACGGGTCGATCGTACGGCGCGAGAGTCAGCCATATTTCGGGATGGAGCTGAATTTCAAACTTTAGAAATACGGAGATGAAGATCGGTAAAGATATTTTTTGTGGGGTGTTGCGGGTGGCGGCGGTGCTGCTTGCTGCGGCGGTTGCTGTCGTCTCGTGCGAAAACGATTACGACGACCGGACCCTGATGACGCAGGTGACTGTAACCTTCCGCCTTGCCGACGGTGCGGACTACGAAGCAATCGTGCCGCTGTCGACCTCCTACCTGACCAATCTCAATACGCGTGACGGTTATACGTTCGGTACGTTCGACGGCGGGGTATCGACCGTCGAGGTACAGAAGGGGGTCTATACGCTGTTTGTCGATGCGGTTGTCTATTTCGGGGACGGAACGTCGCGCAAGGTCCGGAATGCCGACCATGCACAGCCGGCCGAAGCGCTTGTGTGGCTCGATGACAGCGCTGAACTGACCCTCGAAATGAAATATTTGTAGAACAGTTATGAAAACCAGATATATATACCTGTCACTCGCGGCCATCTGCATCGGCGCCCGAAGCCTGGGAACTGTCGCCTGTACGCTGAATGGGACGGATTCGCCGGCGGTCCGGGATTCGCTTGCGGCAATCGACCGCGTGGCGGTGGTCAATGACGTCATGGCGCAGACAGCTGCCGAAGTGTATGAGGCGTCGAATGCCGCGGCCATCTGGCGCTATCCGGTGTCGCTGTCGTCGATAGGGTTGCGGCTGGACCTGCGCCGCGAACAGGAGGCTGCCGTGCGGGCCGAGGGCGACGGTTTGACGGCCGGACGTTTCGAAGCCGGTTCGTACATGCATCTCGACAGCCGTTCGACAGTTGAGGCGGAAGCTTCGTACACGCGCGGCGTGAAACGGAACGTACTGTGGAACTCGACGTCGGATTACGACCTGCTCTATCCGCATGTCGTGGCAGATACCGTGGGTGGTGACCTGACTTCCGAACAGTATGCCTTTGCGGGAGGTTATGCACATCGCGGCGACCGGTTTGTGTGGGGGGCAATGGCTTCGTACCGGGCTCTGCACGAATTCCGGCAGGTCGACCCGCGTCCGCGGAACATTACCTCCGACCTGTCGGCCGACGTGTCGGGCGGATTCGATCTCGGGAGTCGTTATGTCGGTGTTACGGCCGGCGTGCGCGTCTACCGGCAGAACCAGCAGGTGGACTACTACGACACCAACGGGGCAAATACCAGTCAGATCCCGATGACCGGCCTTGGGACATATTTCGACCGATATTCGGGGGCCGGCGACGGGACGACGTCATATACATACAAGGGTGCCGGATACGGGGTGTCATTGCAATCGGTACCGAAGGATGGCTGCGGGTGGTCGGCAATGGCGGCCTATGAAAGGTTCGGCTTCGAGCGGCTGCTGCGGTCGGGGAACAAGGTTCCGATCACGGCGTTGAAGCGCGATACCTATTCGGCGGTCGCGGCGTGGCGCAGCCCGCGCAGCATGGTAGAGTGGGGAGTGGAACTCGGTGCTGAATATGAAAACAGGAAAGGCGACGAGAATGTGATAGACAACGGTGCGCTGGGAGTGAACAATGTCCTGGCAACCTTTACGATGTATGATCTCCGCCGGGGTGGGGTGTCGCTCGGCGGCGTAGTAAGGTTCCGGAGCGGTGCGGGGTACCTGTTCGTGCGGCCGCATGTTGCGTGGAGGTCGGTCCGTGAGGGATACCGTTACCCGCAGCGGTCGATGAGTGTATCGGCACTTGTCGGCGGGTGCGACATCGGATACAGGATCAGGCGCGGCCGCTGGCTGGCGGATATTACGGCGGGCGGAGGTTACACCCATGCGCTGGCGAGCAGCCTGAAGCTGCCGGTATCGGTCGAGACGGCCCTGCGCGAGATGGTCGGATACGACTTTGAGCAGGCATCGGACGAACCAGTTACGGCCGGAGCGGCGCTCGACCTGAATTACGGGGCCAGTACTTCGGTGGCGGCATTCGTATCGCTCGGCTGGCGGATGTATGTCGGGCATGCCAATGCGTCCGGACATATGTTCAGCGGCTCGGTCGGAGTAAGATTCTGATTGTTGGCAGTTACAGATTTTAGGCAATATCATAACAACATGTTCAATCTATAAAAAAACTTACACGTATGAAGAAAATCATCTTATTCGTTTCAGTACTGTTCGGCATGGTATCATGTTCGAAGGAGGAGCCGTTTCTCGATATCTCGTCGGGGCTTGAGGCTTCGATAGCATCGGTCGAGGCGGTCGGCGGAACATTTGAGTTCGACATAGCTACCGATGAGGAGTGGCAGATCGTAACCGACGGACAGGATTGGTACTCGTTCTCGCAGATGTCGGGTACGGGCGCGGCTACGGTTACGGTGACCGTTGACCGGCAGTACGAAACCAAATCGCGTACGGCAAATTTCTCGATCCGGACATCGTCGCTGACAAAGACCCTTACGATCACACAGCAGGGGCCTTCGGTGCCGGACGACCCGACCGAGACCACCGTGAGCGTACGTATGCTCGGGGGAGACAAGAGGGTTTCGGTCCCCGAGGGGTATTCGTACAGCGTTTCGATCCCCGACGAGGCGGCGGAATGGCTTTCGGTGAAGGAGCAGAATGAAACAGATATCGTGCTGGCCGTTGCACGCAATACCACGGCCGATTTCCGTACGGCGGAGGTCGTGGTGAAGGCTTCGGAGGGAGACGAGCTGATGACCGTAACGGTATCCCAGAGTTGGCGCAATGCCGAACCCGGCGAGTTTCTGATCGAGGAGATCTTCTTTACGGGCAACGTGATCGAGTCGACGGGCAAGGTGGATTCGAAGAACCCAAATCAGTATTACAAGATCACGAACAATACCGATGAGGTGCTGTATGCCGACGGACTGGCCATCATGGAGTCGAAGATCAATTCGGTGCTGACCTACACTTATCCGGTAGACATACGTCCGACCCATACGGGTGTGCAGACCGTCTATCTGATTCCGGGCGACGGTGACGATGTTCCGGTAGAGCCCCACGGTTCGCTGCTGATAGCCAACAATGCGCAGAACTATCTGACGGCCAACCCCAATCTGGGTATGGATCTGTCGGTAGCCGATTTCGAGTGGTATGACGAATCGACCAATGCGGTCAAGGATGTCGACAATCCGGAGGTGCCGAATCTCGACCGCTGGTACACCTATTCGGCATCGTTCACCTATCTGCACGACCGTGGATTTACGGGGCATGCCATAGCCTTCTTCCCGCCGACGTTGACGGTCGACGAGTTCCTCGAAAACTACAAGTGGGAGGGTACGTATATCAACCATACTACGGTCGGCGACTACGAGATGAATATCTCGAAGGCCTACAAGATTCCCAATTCGTGGGTTCTGGATGCGGTCAACCTGAGTGTCGAGGAGGTCTTCTATACCTTGTCGTTCGACACGTCGCTCGATGCAGGCTGGACCCATTGCGGAACGATAGACAGGGACCCGAACCGATACGGCAAGAGTGTCCGCCGCAAGGCCGATGCGAATGGCCGTCTGGTCGACACGAACAACTCTACGGCCGACTTTACGCCCGACGCCACGCCTTCGGTGCCCATCGGTTCGCAGAACTAGTTCTGTGGTTGAATTGTGGGCTGTGTGCCCGATATGGGCAGCCGTCAGTCTGCCGTATGTAAACAACGCTTCTGAAAATGTGATACAGCCCGGTTCCTGTGGCAGGACCGGACTGTATCATTTTTTTGCTGTTCGGAGATGATATTGTGGCGGAAAAACCTTAATTTTGTTTTGTTGTACGGGCCGACGGCTGAAGCGAGAATGAGAGCCGAATGCCGCCGAGCCGGATTATTTCCCGTAGAGATGAAATTCAGATATGCACTCGACGAACGGCTGAAAATCGCTCCGCTGTTGATGTACGGACTGCAGTGGCTGTTGATGGCCATACCGGTCGTGCTGACAAGCACCTTCGTGGCACGGCTGCACTACGATGCGGCCGCCGACCAGATATTCTACATCCAGAAACTGTTCTTTACGATGGGGGTGGCTATCATCGTACAGGTGTTGTGGGGGCACCGCCTGCCGTTGATGTCCGGTCCGGCGGCCGTACTGATAATTGGCGTTGTGGCGGCCTCGTCGGCCTCCGTGCAGGCAACATACACGGCCATAGCCATCGGCGGTGTGTTGTTGGCCCTGCTGGCCGCCAGCGGTTGGCTCAAACGGCTCCAGCCTCTCTTTACTCCGCGTGTTATAATCGTGATACTGGCTCTGATAGCATTTACGATAATGCCGGTCTTCATGAACCTGATCTTCGGGTCGGGCGGCAACGGCATACTGAACTTCTCGATGGCAATTATGTTGGCTTTGCTTATGGTGCTGGCAAACAAACTGCTGCCCGGGTTATGGAAGTCGACCGTCGTGCTGCTGGCACTGGCCGTGGGCAGTGCCGTCTATTATAGCTTCGAAGGGTGGCCCGCCGGTGATGCGCTGGCAGTAGGCAAACCGGCGGTTACATTGATAACGTGGCCGCTGGAGGTGGATGCCGGTACGATAATCGCATTCCTGTTCTGCTATGTGGCGCTGCTGGTCAACGAACTCGGCTCGATACAGTCGGTTGCGAAGTTTGTCGATGCCGACCATGTCGAAAAACGGTCGACGCGCGGTGTGGTTACCGTCGGTCTGATCAACGCCTTGTCGGGAATGTTCGGCGTGGTGGGGCATGTCGACTACTCGTTCAGCCCCGGAATCATTTCGGCTTCGGGTTGCGCATCGCGTTATGCCCTGCTGCCGGCCGGTGTAGGGCTGCTTGTGTGTGCGATGTTTCCGGAGGCGGTCGGGGTGCTCTCGGCCATACCGTCACCCGTAATGGGTACCGTACTGATGTACCTCATGGCCGCACAGCTGGCGGCAGCGTTCCAGATGGTGAACATGTTCGGAGCGACATCCGACTTTGATGGAGGCATTACGGTGGGACTGCCCGTGATGCTGGCGCTGGTCGTGGCGCTGGCTCCGGCCGAGGCTACGGCGGCAATCCCGTCGCTGCTGAAACCGATCGTCGGAAACGGTTTCGTGATGGGAGTGCTGTTCGTGCTGCTGCTCGAACATGTTGTATTCCGGAAGCGCCGGAAGCGACCCTGATTCGAATCTGGGGTAGCCATAGCTTTGGATAGAGGAATATTTCATATCTTTGCACGAATGAAGCAAACGCTCGCTGTCGGAGTGCTGCCACCTGCGGACGGATAGGGCCGGGGAGTGTAGAAAAACGTAAATTTTGACTTGAAATGAAGATAGCAATCGTAGGAACAGGATATGTCGGACTGGTTTCGGGAGCATGTTTCGCTGAGATGGGAGCCGACGTTACTTGCGTGGATGTGGATGCCCGCAAGATCGAGATGTTGCGTGGGGGCGGAATCCCGATTTATGAGCCCGGACTGGAGGAGTTGGTCGCGCGTAACCGTCAGGGCGGGCGCCTGCACTTCACCACCGACCTGAGGGAGTGCCTCGACAGTGTCGAGATCGTTTTCAGTGCCGTGGGCACGCCGCCAGACGAGGATGGCAGTGCCGATTTGAGGTATGTGCTGGAGGTTGCCTCGACCTTTGGCCGCAATATCAAGAAATATACATTGCTGGTTACCAAGAGTACGGTTCCGGTGGGGACGGCCCGCAAGGTGCGTGCGGTGATCGAGAAGGAGTTGGCGGCCCGCGGTGAAGAGATACCGTTCGATGTGGCGTCGAATCCCGAGTTCCTGAAGGAGGGCGATGCCATCGACGACTTCATGAAGCCCGACCGCGTTGTGGTGGGTGTCGAAAGCGACCGCGCAAAGGTACTGATGGAGCGCCTCTACAAACCCTTCATGATGAACAATTACAGAATGATATTCACGGATGTCGCTTCGGCCGAGATGATCAAGTATGCGGCCAATTCGATGCTGGCCACGCGAATATCGTTCATGAACGACATTGCCAACCTGTGCGAGATCGTCGGTGCCGACGTGAACATGGTCCGCAAGGGGATAGGTGCCGATGTGCGTATCGGGTCGAAGTTCCTCTACCCGGGTTGCGGCTACGGCGGTTCGTGCTTCCCGAAGGATGTCAAGGCGCTGATCCGTACGGCGGCCCAGAACGGTTACCGGATGCAGGTGCTGGAGGCAGTCGAGGCGGTGAACGAACGTCAGAAGGGAATTCTTTTCGACAAGTTCGAACGCTATTACGGCGGCGATATTGCCGGCCGGTGCGTGGCTATGTGGGGACTCTCGTTCAAACCCGAAACCGACGATATGCGTGAGGCGCCTTCGCTGGTGCTGATCGAGCGGCTGCTGTCGGCCGGCTGCCGCGTGAAGGCCTACGATCCGGTTGCGATGGATGAGGCGCGCCGCCGTCTTGGCGACAGGATAGAGTACTGCGACGACATGTACGAAGCGTTGGAGGATGCCGATGCGCTGATGATCGTGACCGAATGGAAACAGTTCCGGCTCCCGAACTGGAACACCGTGAAAAACAGAATGAAAGGTGCGGCAGTGATCGACGGCCGCAACATATATGACCGGCGGGAGGTCGAAGGTGCCGGTCTGGACTATTTCAGGATTGGTTGAAAAGGGTTTTGAAATGAAGATACTTGTTACCGGCGCGGCCGGATTCATAGGTTACTATATCGGCCGCCGGCTGGCCGAAGAGGGACATGATGTCGTAGGCATCGACTCGATCAACGACTACTACGACGTTCGGATGAAGTACGGCCGCCTGTCGTGTATCGGGGTCGGGGCCGAGAATGCCGCCTACGGCGAGCAGTTGACAAGCCGCCGTTTCGGGAATTACCGCTTCGTGCGGCTCCAGTTGGAGGATCGCGAGGCGTTGCAGCGCATGTTCGCCGAGGAGCGGTTCGATGTCGTGTGCAACCTTGCTGCCCAGGCAGGTGTGCGCTATTCGATCGAGAACCCATATGCGTACATCGACAGTAACATTGTCGGGTTCATCAACCTGCTGGAGTGCTGCCGCCACTATCCGGTGCGACATCTGGTCTATGCCTCGTCGAGCAGTGTCTACGGTGCAAATGCCAAGGTGCCGTTCAGCGAGGATGACCGTACGGACAATCCGGTGAGCCTCTATGCCGCGACCAAGAAGTCGGGCGAACTGATGGCGCACTGCTACTCGAAACTCTACGGCATAGCCTCGACGGGTTTGCGGTTCTTCACGGTTTACGGGCCGTGGGGACGTCCCGACATGGCGCCGATGCTCTTTGCCGATGCTATTTCGCAGGGCCGGCCGATCAAGGTCTTCAACGGCGGCGACCTGTCGCGCGACTTTACCTATATCGACGATATTATCGAAGGGCTGCACCGCGTCATTGCGGGGGCGGCGCCGTCGGGCGAGGTGCCTTGCAAGATATATAACATCGGCTGTTCGGAGCCGGTGCGGCTGATGGATTTCATCCGTACGATGGAGCAGGCTCTCGGTCGCCGTGCCGAGATGGTCATGCTGCCGATGCAGGCGGGCGATGTCTACCAGACCTATGCCGATACGTCGCATCTGGAGCACGATTACGGTTACAGGCCTTCGATCCGGCTCGAGGATGGAATCAGGCGGTTCGTGGAGTGGTACCGCACCGAAAACCCGCTCAACAGATAACCAAACTAACCCCCGAAACAGATCGAGCAGGGAGGCTCGAAGGTTATGAAGATATTGGATTGTACGCTGCGTGACGGCGGTTACTACACCGACTGGGATTTCGATGACCGGCTTGTCGAGAGCTATGTCGATGCGATGAACGTCCTGCCGGTGGATGCCATTGAGGTGGGCTACCGGTCGCTGCCGTCGAAAAACTATATGGGCAAGTACGGCTATTCGCCGCGGTTCGTGATGGAGGGGCTGCGGGCACGCTGTACCAAGAAGATAGCCCTGATGCTCAACGAAAAGGATATCCGGCCGAAAGACCTGCCGACGGTTCTGGATCCGGTGCGCGACTGTATCGACATGGTGCGTATGGCCATCGCTCCCGACAACATGGAGCGTGCCGTCGAATTGGGGCGTGCCGTTGCCGAACGCGGCGTGGCGGTGGCATTCAATGTCATGTACATGTCGAAGTGGCGCGAGATGCCGGCATTCCTCGAGCAGCTGCCGAAACTGAACGGTTGGGTCGACTGCATCAACATGGTCGATTCGTTCGGCGGTGTGACGCCCGACGATGTGCGCGAGATCTTTGCCATGGTCCGCGAACATACCACCGTGCCGATCGGGTTTCACGGCCACAACAACCTCGAAATGGCCCTGGTCAATACGCTTGCTGCGATCGACTGCGGTGCCGCCTCGGTCGATGCCACGGTGCTCGGAATGGGACGCGGCGCCGGTAATCTGAAGCTCGAACTGCTGCTGGCCTTCCTGAACAAGTCTGGGCTGGAGGTCGATTTCAATACGCTGGGAAATGTCGTCGAGCGGTTTATGGTGTTGCAGCGCCGTTACGGGTGGGGCACAAGTCTGCCATACATGCTGTCGGGCGCCAATTCGCTGCCGCAGAAGGATGTGATGGCCTGGGTAAGCAACCGCCTGCTGTCGCTCAACAGCATCGTGCGGGCTCTCGAAAACAAACGCCTCCACATCGAGGACAACGACAAGTTCCCGATCTATGAGGCTGTACCGTCGCGGCGTGTGCTGATTGTCGGCGGCGGCCCCAAGACCGTCGAACATATCGAAGCGATACGGACGCTGCTGGCCTCCGATCCGTCGATTACCATTGTCCATGCTTCGTCGCGCAATGCCTCGCTGCTGCGCGACATGCCGAATCCGCAGATATTCTGCCTGGTGGGCGATGAGGGACACCGTATGGAGCGCGTCTTCGACGGCCTGGGCGATTTCCGCGGGCAGTGCATCCTGCCGCCATATCCCCGCCGGATGGGAACCGACGTCCCGGCGAGCGTCGCTGACCGTACGTTCGAGTTGAAGCAGGTGACCTTTACCGACCAGTACACCGATTCGTGTACGGCAATGGCACTCCAGGCGGCTCTCGACATGCAGGCCGAAAGCGTCATGGTGGTCGGCTACGACGGCTACACGGATATGGTGCTGACGCAGAAGGAGCGCGACCTTACAACCGAAAATGAATATATCCTGTCGGCCTTCGGGCGTGTGTTCGGCGGAGAGTTCGTCTCGCTGACACCGACGATCTACAACGCGCTGCGGGTCGATTCGATCTATCACCGCATTTGAGATATTACACTGCGCGACATGGAACGGAAACCTCGCATAGCATTTTTCCTGCCGGCCCGAAAGGGGAGCCAGCGGGTCAAGAACAAGAATACCCGTACGTTTGCCGGTATCGAAGGCGGACTGCTGGCCAACAAACTGCAGCAACTCCTGCAGACCGAACGGATCGACGAGATCATCCTCTCGACCAACGACGAGGAGTGCCTGCGCATCGGTGAACGTTATGCACGGCAGTCGCCGCGGCTGCGTGTCGAACGCCGTCCGGACGAGTTGTGTCTCGATTCGACCAACCTGCAGGATCTGATCAGCTATGTCCCGACCGTGACCGATGCCGAACATATACTTTGGGGACATGTCACTACGCCGCTGGCCGGTGCCGAAGAGTATGATGCGGCCGTCGAGGCATATATCAAGGCGCTGGGCGAGGGTTACGATTCGCTGGTCGGGGTGAGCGAGCTGCGCAATTTCCTGCTCGACGCCTCGGGCCGCCTGATCAACAACACAACCCCGCTGCCGTGGCCGCGGACACAGGACCTGGCCCCGCTCTACGAGATCAACCATACGGTATTCCTCGCCTCGCGCGAGATCTATGTCAGTCAGCGGAACCGCCTCGGACAGCATCCGGCACTCTTCGTGATGGACAAGATACACTCGCTCGATATCGACTGGGAGGAGGATTTCACGATTGCCGAAAGTTTGATGCTCGCCCGACGGTCGAAAAACGGTTGACCATCACCTGAGCGACTGAAATCCAGGACCGTGATACAAAGAATAGTTGGAGGCTGATTTGCATAAATCGGCCTCCAAATGTTTTTAGCGTGTTATGGTTTACTCCTCCTTTTGCAGGGCGGCCTTGCGCCGTTCGACGCGCCGTGCGATGACTATGCCCACTTCGTACAGCCCGTACAGCGGCAGGCACATCAGTATCAGTGTGAATACATCGGGCGGGGTGATGATAGCCGATATGATCAGGATTACGATGAACGAGTGCCGGCGGTACTTTTTCAGCAGGGCGGACGAGATGATCCCCATCCGTGTCAGGAAATATACGAGTACCGGCACTTCGAACACGACCCCCATCATCAGTGATAGAGTGGTGAAGGTTGAGATATAAGATGAGAGGGTAATTGTGTTTGCGACGCTCGGGTCGACCTGATATGTGCCGAGAAAGCGGACCGATATCGGGAAAATGACGAAGTAGTCTACCACGACGCCGAGGTAGAAGAGCAGGACTACGGCGGTCAGGATACGGCCCGAATTACGGCGTTCATTGTCGTAGAGGGCCGGTTTGATGAATAGGAACAGCTGGTAGATGATGTATGGTGCGGTTGCGAGCAGTCCGATGATGAACGAGACTGAGATGTGGGTCATGAACTGCGCGGCGAGCTCGGTATTTATCAGCGTGATGTTGTTCGATGGGATCAGCATCGAAGTCATGCCGAGGTATTCGAGCAGCCGGTTTATGAGCCGGTATGTTATGAAATCTCCCTCGGTCGGGGCCAGGATGGCCTTGAATATCTGATCCTTGAGCAACAGTACTACGCAGCCGAACAGCAACGCCGCCACTACGATGCGGACCAGAACCTTGCGCAACTCGTCGAGATGATCCCAAAAGGTCATCTCGCGTTCGTTGTCGTTGTCGGAAGGTATGTTCTGGTCGCTCATCGTTAGATCACCTGCGTGCCGTTGGCCGGCAGCAGGCTATTATTGTTTGTCGTTTTTGGATTGCTCGTTTGCGGACTCCTCTTTTTGTGCCGAAGCCTTCTTCGGGGTATCTTTGATGTCGTTGTCGATTTCGTTCATGCCCTCCTTGAACGAGCGCATGCCCTTGCCGATACCCTTCATGAGTTCGGGAATCTTTTTGCCGCCGAACAGCAGCACTATGGCCAAAACGATAAGAATGATTTCGGTGGTGCCGATAGCCAGAAAATGTAACATGGTCTTCGAAATAATATGGTAACTCAATCCTGCAAATATAAAACAAATTTCGATACGTCAAATATCATGTTGCAGGGTTTGTCCCGCGGGGCGGTGATTTTTATTTATATATATGGTGGTTTGCCAAAAAAAAACTATCTTTGCGGGGTTGAATCATAACTGTTTCGGAGTATGAAGATTGCACTCGCCCAGCTTAACTATACCGTAGGTGACATTGAGGGCAATACCTCGAAGATAATCGAGGCGATCGACAAGGCCAAATACCATAATGCCGATCTGTTGGTCTTTGCCGAGCAGGCCGTCAGCGGTACGCCGGCCTATGACCTGCTCAACAAGGTTACGTTCCTGGAGTTGTGCGAGGAGGCACTGGAGAAGATCGCCGCCCACAGCCGCGGAATATCGGTGATCGTGGGGGTGCCCGTGCAGGAGAACGGCCGTACGATAAGCGCCGCAGTACTCATCGAATCAGGAGAGATCAAACGGTGCGTGGGCAAGAAATATGTCAATCTTCGCGACGAGATGGGGTATATCTACCCCTCGAAAGGATACGAAACGGCGGATATCTGCGGCGAACATGTGGCAATAGTTGTGGGTGACGACCTGCGTCGGATCAAGAATTTCGACCGCTCGGTGACCACAATCATCAATGTCGCAGCACGACGCTATCGCAAGCGCGTACTCGAATCACGCTACGAGGAGCTGCACCACCTGGCATATGTCGAGTGCAAGAACGTGGTGTTCGTCAATCAGGTCGGCGGTGCCACCGACATCGTCTTCGACGGTACCTCGTCGGTGTACGACCGGACGGGCGAGATGGTGACGCTGCTCGATACCTTCGGCGAAGACTTCAAGGTGTGCGACCTGGCCCGTGAAAACGAACCGATTCAAACCCCGTTCTCATACTATAAGAACCGTACCAGCAATCTGTATGCGGCCATCAAGTGCGGATTGCGCGACTTCTTCAGGAAAAACAACTATACGCGAGCCTGTGTCGGCCTGTCGGGCGGCATAGATTCGTCGGTCGTGGTTTCGATTGCGGTCGATACGCTCGGCGCCGAAAATGTCAGGGCTCTGATGATGCCTTCGCAGTTCTCGAGCGAGGATTCGGTGAAGGATGCCGTGCAGCTGGCCGAAAATCTCGGTATAGAGTACAATGTGGTCCCGATCACCGAGGCGTACAAGAGTATCGTCGAGTCGCTCATACCGGTCGTCGGCGGAACCCCGTTCGACGCCACCGAAGAGAACATTCAGGCACGTATCCGTACCATCATGCTCATGGCGCTTCAGAACAAGCAGGGATACCTGCTGCTCAACTCGTCGAACAAGAGTGAGAATGCCCTGGGCTGGTGTACGCTCTATGGCGATACGGCCGGCGGCATAAGCATTACGGGCGATGTCTACAAGAGTGAGATATATGACCTGGCGCGCTATATCAACCGCGAACACGAGATAATTCCCGAAAACATACTTAAAAAGGAGCCTTCGTCGGAGCTGCATCCCGATCAGAAGGATTCGGATTTTCTGCCGCCGTACGAGGTTGTCGACGCCATCCTGTACCGCATGATCGAGCGCGGGCAGCACCGTGAGGAGATCATCAATGCAGGTTTCGATGCCGATGTGGTGCGCAAGATACATTCGATGATGATGCGCAACGAGAAGAAGCGCTTCCAGTTCTGCCCGACGCTGCGTCTGTCGAGCTGTACGTTCGGACGTGACAGGGTGCTTCCGTTGATCAACAAATACGGCGACTGACGAATATGGCAAAACCGATCGAACATATCGGGGTCGTTTCGGCCGTTGGCGACAACATGGTTGTAGTGGAGATCGTGGCCGAAAGCGCATGTGCGACGTGCCATGCCCGGGGAGCCTGCGGAATGAGCGAAACCGGAAGCAAACGTATCGAGGTCAGGACTCCGCATGCGTCCGATTTCGCAATAGGCGAGCGATGTATGGTCTCGATCGGACGCAATGCCGGTATGAAGGCGGTTGTGTTGTCGTATGTCCTTCCGCTGGTATTGTTGATTGTGGTATTGACGGTGTGTGTTTCGGCGGGCATGCACGAGGGTTTGGCGGCTGCGGCTTCTCTGGGGGCGGTGGCCGTCTATTATTTATTGCTGCACCTGTTCGGCAGAAGGTTGGAAACAGATATTATATTTCAAATAAAAAAACTGTAATGGAAGATTGGGTAATGGTCCTTGTCTGGACCGTAGTAACGCTGAGTGCGTTGGGCCTGCTTGCGGCTGCGATACTGTATGTGGTGGCACAGAAGTTCAAGGTCGAAGAGGATCCGCGTATCGACGAGGTCGAGAAGATGCTTCCGGGCGCCAATTGCGGCGGTTGCGGATTCCCCGGCTGTCGTGGTATGGCCGATGCACTGGTCAAAAACGATGACATTTCGGCACTGTTCTGCCCGGTGGGCGGCGCCGAAACCATGAAAAAGGCAGCTGCCTATCTGGGTAAAACGGCTCCCGAAAAGGAACCGCAGGTGGCTGTGGTGAGATGCGGCGGCACGTGCGCAAAACGTCCCCGTACAAATGAGTTCGACGGTGCCAGGTCGTGTGCCGTTGTAGCGTCGCTCTATGCGGGCGAAACAGGTTGCTCGTACGGTTGTATCGGTATGGGCGATTGCGTTACGGCTTGTGCGTTCGGGGCGCTCTCGATGAATAAGGAGACCGGTCTGCCGGAGGTCGATCCAGACAAGTGTACTGCCTGCGGAGCCTGCGTCAAGGCCTGCCCGAAGGGTGTGATCGAACTGCGCAAGAAGTGGCCCAAGAATCGCGGCGTATATGTTTCGTGCGTCAGCCGCGACAAGGGCGCCGTTGTGATGAAGGCCTGCAAGGCCGGATGTATCGGTTGCGGCAAGTGCGCCAAGGCATGTCCGTTCGGAGCGATTACGGTCGAGAACAATCTTGCATACATCGACCCGCAGAAGTGCAAACTGTGCCGCAAGTGCGTTGCCGAGTGTCCTACGGGCGCTATCGTGGCGGTGAACTTCCCGCCTGCACCGGTCAAGGCCGACGGCGCGGCAAAACCGGCCGCTCCGAAGGGTGAGGTAAAGCCTGCGGTAGAGAAGCCTGCGGCTCCGAAAGCCGAAGCAAAACCGGTTGCGGAGAAGCCTGCAGCGGAGCAGAAGCCGGCGGCAGCGAAGGTTGCTGGGAAACCGGTGGATGCAGCACAGGCGGCCCCCGTCAAAGAGTCCCAAACCAAAGAATAACGACGAAAAGCTGAAGATATGAAGAGTTTTCCTATTGGCGGAGTCCATCCGTCAGAGAATAAGTTGAGCCGCGAGCGGGCGATCGAAGTCTTCGCATTGCCCGATACGGTTACGATATTTTTATCGCAGCATATCGGCGCTCCGGCGGTAGCCAAGGTGGCCAAGGGCGACAAGGTGCTTACCGGCCAGGTGATCGCCGAGGCCGGAGGCTTTGTTTCGAGCAATATCCACTCGCCGATCTCGGGAACTGTAGCATCGGTTGACCTTGCGGTGAACGGCAACGGTCTGCGTCAGCCCGCCATCACGATCAAACGCGAGGGCGACGATTGGGCCGAGGGCATCGACCTGTCGAAAGATGTCGTCCGCGAGTGCAAACTCGACCCGAAACAGATTATTGCAAAGATTCAGGCCGCCGGTATCGTCGGTATGGGCGGAGCAACCTTCCCGGCACATGTCAAGCTGAGCGTGCCCCCGGGCAAGAAGGCCGAGTTCCTGATCATAAACGGCGTCGAGTGCGAGCCCTACCTGACGTCGGACCATCGCGTGATGCTCGAACGCGGCGAGGAGCTGCTCGTGGGAGTTACGATTCTGGCCAAGGCGCTGGGCGTAACGAAATCGTATGTCGGTATCGAAAACAACAAACCCGATGCGATAGCCCATCTGCGTAAGCTTGCGGCATCGTTTGCGGGAGTAGAGATAGTCCCGCTGCGCGTGAAGTATCCGCAGGGCGGGGAGAAACAGTTGATAGCAGCCGTTACCGGACGTCAGGTGCCTTCGGGTGGTCTGCCGATCGACGTGGGTGCGGTAGTGCAGAACGCCTCGACGGCGCTGGCCGTTTACGAGGCCGTGCAGAAGAACAAGCCCCTGATCGAACGTGTCGTGACGGTGACCGGCAAGAAGGTCAAGACACCGTCGAACTTTCTGGTGCGTATCGGCACCCCGATCGACAAGCTGATCGAAGCCGTGGGCGGTATGCCGGCCGATGCCCGTAAGGTGATCAACGGCGGCCCGATGATGGGACGCGCGATGGTGAACCTCGATTCGCCCGTCACGAAGGGCTGCTCGGGCATCACCGTGATGTCGGGGCGCGACGCCGTGCGCCGCGAGGCCTCGCAGTGCATCAAGTGCGCCAAGTGCGTGGCCGCCTGCCCGATGGGTCTCGAACCCTATTTCCTTTCGAAGATGACCCAGAAGAAGAACTGGG
>URTU01000029.1 GCA_900550925.1 uncultured Alistipes sp.
CCGCCGTACATGGCCCGCACCTGCGGCAGGGTGACATGGCTCTCGTCGATCACCATCAGGTAGTCCGACGGGAAGTAATCGAGCAGGCAGAAAGGGCGACTCCCCTCGCTGCGGCCGTCGAAATAGCGCGAATAGTTCTCGATGCCGGAGCAGTAGCCCAGCTCCTTGATCATCTCGAGGTCGTACTCGACACGCTGCTTGATGCGCTGGGCCTCGACGTTGCGGCCGGCATTCTCGAAAAAGGCGATCCGCTTGCCCAGATCGAGCTGTATCTGCTTCACTGCCGAAGCTATGCGCTCCTTGGTCGTCACGAAGAGGTTGGCCGGGAAGATCGTCGCGCGGTCGAGCGTCTCGAGCCGCTGGCCGCTTACAGGATCTATGCGCTGGATCTGTTCGATCTCGTCGTCGAAGAACATCACCCGCAGCGTCGTGTCGCCGAAGGCCTGCATCACATCTATCGTATCGCCGTTGACACGGAACGTCGCCGACGACAGTACGCTTTCGGTACGCGTATAGAGCGCCTCGACCAGCCGGTACAAGAAGACCTTCCGGCTCACCACGTCTCCGACCTTGATTTCGATCGACGTGGCATGGAAATCGGCCGGATTGCCGATGCCGTAGAGGCACGACACGCTCGAAACCACAATGACGTCGCGGCGCCCGCTCAGAAGTGCCGACGTGGCGCTCAGACGCATCTTCTCGATCTCATCGTTGATCGAGAGATCCTTCTCGATATATGTATCCGTCGATGGGAGATAGGCCTCGGGCTGGTAGTAGTCGTAATACGAAACGAAATACTCGACGGCATTCTCCGGAAAAAAGTTCTTGAATTCGCCGTACAGCTGCGCCGCCAGGGTCTTGTTGTGGCTCAGCACCAGCGTCGGGCGGTTGAGTTGCGCGATGACGTTGGCCACCGTAAATGTCTTGCCCGACCCCGTAACACCCAACAGCGTATTATGTTTGCTGTGGTTGCGGATCGAACTCACCAGTTCGGCAATCGCTTCCGGCTGATCGCCCGTAGGCTGATATTCGGAGACCAGTTTGAAATCCATAACTCCTGACAGTAACGGTGGCTGCAAAACAGATCGGCACCCCCACGACGGGCCGCGCCGCGCACGCCACACCTTTTACAAATATACGAAATATTCCCGACCCGCCGGCATTCCGGCCGACGGAATCACACCTCAACCTTGACAATCTCGATGCCCACGCGCCGCAACAGCGCAAGGCCATCGTCGGAGTGGTAGTCGTCGCAATAGACGACACGTTTGATGCCGGCCTGTATGATCAGCTTCGAACACTCGATACAGGGCGAGGCCGTGATGTAAAGCGTCGCGCCATCGCAGTTGTTGGCACTCTTGGCCACCTTCGTTATGGCATTTGCCTCGGCGTGCAGGACATACGGCTTGGTCTTGCCCGCCTCGTCCTCGCAGACGTTCTCGAACCCCGACGGCGTACCGTTGTAACCGTCCGAAATGATCATCTTGTCCTTGACGATCAGCGCCCCCACCTGCCGGCGTACACAATAGGAATTTTCGGCCCAGATCTTCGCCATGCGTATGTAACGCGAATCCAACTGCCGCTGCTTCTCCTCCTGATAACCCATGACTCTCTAAAATATCTTTTTCTTTGACACCGTGATCACGAAATCCTTCAGATAGAAGGGCTCGAAATAGGCCACATCCTCCGTCCGGCCCTCGTCCAGCGCCCGCTGCGCCAGACGTGCCATGCCGCGTGCCGACGGCTTGACGTCGATCAGCTTCACCGACGGCGGCATCGTCCCGACACACTTCGCGGCACCGTTGCCGAAGATCACGAACTCCGAGGCCGCAGCGATCTCATCCCTGAAGCTCTCCGCGTCGATCACCTTGGCCTCGACCTCGCTTTTCGCCACGCCGCGGCCGTCGAACAGCTGCGTATAGACCTCCATGCGGCGGGCGTCGATCATCGGGCAGAGCGTTGCCGTTTCGATCGAATCGATATCTACAATTCCGGCCTCGTTGTCCTCGATGGCCACCTCGACCAGCGAATCGAGCGACCCGACGGCAATCAGCGGAATCCCAAGTCCGTAGCACAGCCCCTTGGCAAACGATACGCCGATGCGCAAACCGGTATATGACCCCGGGCCCTTGCCGACGGCCACGGCGTCGAGCTCCCTTGTCGAGAGATTGCGCTCACGAAGCATCTCGTCGACATACACCGCAACATTGCGGGCATGATCCCGGCCGTCGCTCTCACGCAACGCCGTCAACTGCCCGTCCTCGGCCAGCCCCACCGAACAGACATCGGTTCCCGTTTCGATACAAAGTATCAATCCCATAACTCCTGATTTATCGTTTCATTGCCCGATCCATTTCGCGGCGGGCATCCTTGTCCTTTATGTAATCGCGCTTGTCGTAGTTCTTGCGGCCGCGGGCCAACCCTATGACCACCTTCGCCAGACCGCGCTCGTTGAGAAACATCCGCAACCCGACAACCGTCAGACCCTTGTCCTGCAGCGCCCGCTCCAGCTTCACCAGTTCGCGGCGGTTCAGCAGCAGCTTGCGGTCACGCTTCGGGATGTGGTTGTTGTAGGTGCCCCACTTGTACTCGTTGATGTTCACCCCGCGGATCCACAGCTCACCGCGGTCGAAATAGCAGTAGCTGTCCGACATCGAGGCCTTCCCCAGCCGGATCGACTTGATCTCGGTCCCAACCAGCACGATGCCGGCCGTGTACTGTTCGAGAATCTCGTAGTCGAACGTCGCACGCTTGTTGCGAATGTTTATGTTCCTGTAATCTGCCATAATTCTTATCGAACCACAAAGATACGCAGAAAAACCGAAAGTGTACGCAATCGGCTGCCCGATCGACCGATATTTTCATCTTTCCGACCGGGGCAACACTCCGCGAATAGCCGCTGACGAGCATTGTTAACTGCCGTAGCATAACGACCGCCCCATCACCCACCCGTCTCGGCATACCCGCCGACACCCGCCCATACGCCACACTCCGAAGCGCGGCAACGCACGAATCGGAATTACACGTCCGTATGGCGGCGTTTTTTAAGCCGCGATTTTTGCAGTAACAAATAAAAGAGTTACATTTGCAAGATAAACTATCTTACTTGTGCCGCACCTTGCCGGGTCCGGCCGCCAAGCAAGACCCTAAACATTTTGAGTGTATGGATACCGTTATTCCGAACCAGTCTGTTCCAGAGGAACACGTCAGCATTGCTGAAGATGCGAAACAAACTACCGTAGAACAACCGGCAGCAGAATCCCCTGCACAAGCAGCCGCAACCGTTCCCGAACCCGCCCGCCCGGCCGAACCCGCAGCCGCAGAGCAACCGGCTCCCCAAGAAGAGAAGGCCGAAGAGGTCAAGATAGACTTCTCGGACGAGGAGGCACAGCTGGCTTCCGAAAACGCAGGCATCGACCTCGGCGAAGCAACCCCCGAAGAGGAGGAGGCCGAAGAGTCCAAGGCGGCCGATCCGAAGGCTGCAGCCGACGATACGCCCGACCTCACCGGAAAATCGAAGCCGGAACTGGTCGAGATCTTCGCACAGCTGCTCGAAACAAAACCCATACAGAGCCTCCGCGCCCAGGCCGAGGCAATCAAAGTGGCATTCTACAAACTGCGCCGAGCCGAGATCGAAGCCCAGCGCAAGGAGTTCGTCGAGACGGGCGGCAAGGAGGAGGATTTCGTTCCGGCCGTGGACGGCGACGAAGCAAACCTCAAGGAGCTCTTCCAGCGCTACCGCAGGAAGCGTGACGAGTTCATGGCAAATCTCGAACGTACCAAGGAGGAGAACCTCAAGATAAAACTGCAGATCATCGAGGAGCTGAAGGAGCTGGTCAACAGCGACGAAACCCTCAACCATACCTTCAACAAGTTCCGCGAACTGCAACAGAAGTGGCGCGATACGGGCGTTGTCCCCCAGGCCAATGTCAAGGACCTGTGGGAGACCTACAACATGCATGTCGAGAACTTCTACAACTTCATCAAGATAAACAAGGAGCTGCGTGACCTCGACCTGAAGAAGAACTATGAGATCAAGACCTCGCTGTGCGAACAGGCCGAAGCCCTCATACTCGAACCTTCGATCGTCACGGCCTTCCGCAAGCTGCAGAAACTCCACGACGAGTGGCGCGAAACGGGTCCCGTAGCCAACGAATACAAGGAGGCTCTCTGGGAGCGCTTCAAACAGGCCAGCTCGCGCATAAACAAGCAGCATCAGGAGTATTTCGAACAGCTCAAGGCCGAACAGCAGAAAAACCTCGAGCTCAAACGCGAACTCTGCGTCAAGACCGAAGAGCTTTCGCAGCAAATCCTCACCTCGCGCAAGGAGTGGAACAAGGCCAATGACCAGCTGCTCGAAATCCAGAAAGTCTGGAAGACCATAGGTTTCGCACCAAAAAAGGAGAATACGCAGATCTACGAGCGTTTCCGCACGGCCTGCGACAAGTTCTTCGCAGCCAAACGCGATTTCTACTCGCAGCTCAAGACCGAAATGGACCACAACCTCCAGGTCAAGACCGAGATCTGCGAGGCCGCCGAAGCAATCATGGACAGCGACGACTGGAAGAAGACTACCGACGAACTGATCGCCCTCCAGAAACGCTGGAAAGAGACCGGTGCCGTCGCCCGCCGCTATTCGGATGCCATCTGGAAACGGTTCCGCGCCGCCTGCGACCACTTCTTCGAGCGCAAGGCCGCCCACTTCTCGTCGGTCGACAACGAATACGGCCAGAACCTCGAACGCAAACGCGAACTGCTCGAAAAAATGAAGGCCTGCGACATTCAGGAGGGCGGTTACGACGCCATCAAGGAGTTCCAGCGCCAGTGGAGCCAGATCGGGTTCGTGCCCATCAAGATGAAGGATGCCCTCCAGAAGGAGTACAAGGAGGTTGTCGATGCCATGTTTGCCACCCTGCGCGGATCGGAACACGACCGCTCGATGGACCGTTTCCGCAACAAGATCTCCTCGCTCAAGGGATCGGGAGACAAACGCCTCCGCGCCGAGCGCGAACGCCTCTACAACAAGGTCCGCCAGCTCGAATCGGACATCGCCCTGCTCGAAAACAACATCGGCTTCTTCTCGCGTTCGAAAAACGCCGAGGCCATGATCCAGGACGTTCAGGCCAAGATCGCCAAGGCCAAAGCCGACATGGCCGAAGCCATCGAGAAGGTCAAACTCATCGACCGCCAGGAGCAGGAACAGGCACAGGAGCCGGAACAGCCCGAACAGAAATAGCCGGCCGACACTCTCTTAACGAAAACATTACGACAACATACAGAATAAACCATACATTACAATGAGCAAAACGGTAGTGACAAAACCCAAATACATCTTTGTGACCGGAGGCGTGGTCTCATCACTGGGCAAAGGCATCATTTCGTCGTCCATTGCCCGGCTGCTTCAGGCCCGCGGCTATTCGGTGACCATACAGAAACTCGACCCGTACATCAACGTAGACCCCGGTACGCTCAACCCGTACGAACACGGTGAATGCTATGTCACCGACGACGGTACAGAAACCGACCTCGACCTGGGCCATTACGAACGATTCACCTCGATAGCCACCTCGAAGGCCAACAACGTCACAACCGGAAAAATATACCAGAGCGTTATAAACAAGGAGCGTAAGGGCGAATATCTCGGAAAGACCGTTCAGGTCATCCCGCACATAACCGACGAAATCAAACGACGCATACAGCTGCTCGCCGCAAAGAAGATCTATGACGTCATCGTCACCGAAATCGGTGGTACGGTCGGCGATATCGAATCGCTGCCGTTCATCGAGGCCGTGCGTCAACTGCGCTACTCGCTCGGATACCACAATACGGTTCTGGTGCACCTGACACTCATCCCGTACATGTCGGCCAGCGGCGAACTCAAGACAAAGCCTACGCAGCATTCGGTCAAGGCGCTGCTCGAGAACGGTCTCCAGCCCGATATCCTCGTCCTGCGTACCGAACACCACCTTTCGCTCGAGATGCGCCGAAAGGTGGCGCTCTTCTGCAACGTCGACCCGCATGCCGTGGTCGAGTCGATCGACGTGCCGACAATCTACGAGGTGCCTCTCAAAATGCATGAACAGCACCTCGACGAGGTCGTTCTCGAAAAACTCGACCTGCCCTACGATCAGGAACCCGACATGGAGGGCTGGAAAACATTCGTCGACAAGGTCAAGAACCCCTCGAAACGTGTCGACATAGCTCTGGTCGGCAAATATACCGAGCTGCCCGATGCCTACAAGTCGATCTCCGAATCATTCATCCACGCCGGCGCCGTCAACGACTGCAAGGTCAAACTGCACTACGTGAACTCCGAAAAGGTGACCCCCGCCACCGTTGACGAAATGCTCGGCCAGATGAGCGGAATACTCGTCGCCCCTGGATTCGGAAGCCGCGGTATCGAAGGCAAACTCATAGCCGTACAGTACGCCCGCGAAAACAAGATACCGTTCTTCGGAATCTGCCTCGGAATGCAGTGCGCCGTCATCGAGTTCGCCCGCAACGTCCTCGGATATGCCGATGCAAACTCCAGCGAAATGTGTCAGACCGCCCATCCGGTGATCGACCTGATGGAGGAGCAGAAAGGTATCACCGAAAAGGGCGGTACGATGCGTCTGGGAGCATATCCCTGCTGCCTCGACCCACACTCGAAGGTCAGCAAGGCTTACAATGCAACTACCATCTCGGAGCGACACCGCCACCGTTACGAGTTCAACAACGACTATCTCGACGAATTCGAGGCCGCCGGAATGCATGCCGTCGGCATCAATCCCGATACGGATCTGGTCGAAGTCATCGAACTCGACAACCATCCGTGGTTCGTCGGCACGCAGTATCACCCCGAATACCGCAGTACGGTTCTCAATCCGCACCCGTTGTTCGTGGCATTCGTCGCCGCCGCTCTAAAATACCAGGACGAGAAAAACCAATCCACAAAATAGACCGTTTCACCCCCGCCGACGGACCACGACCGTAAAACCGAAAAGACAATCAACGGTTACAATACGTCTGTTCCGCACCGCTCAAGAAAAGTAACAGTAACGAACACTCTCAATGAATAAAAATTCAATCATAGGTCTGATAATCATCGGTGCAGTACTGATCGGTTACAGCATCTACAGCTCGAAACAACAGGAAAAATACCGTAAGGAACAGGCCGAATGGCTCGCCGCACATCCCGAACTGACGGCTCCGGCCGATACGCTCGCAACCGTGGCGGCCGACAGCAATGCCGTAGCGACCATCACGGCCGACACGCTCACGCCCGAACAGCACCGCCAGATAGCCGAAGAGGCCCTGCGCAACAACCTCGGCGACATGCTCTACGCCGCCCGAAATGCCGAAGAGCAGACGCTGACCCTCGAAAACGATGTCATGAAGATCTCGTTCTCGAACCGCGGCGCCCAGGTCTCGGGCGTAGAACTGAAGGACTACATGCGTTATGCCGAGGGTGAACGCACCGAACCCATACAGCTCTTCAAGCCCGGGTCGGCCGACTTCGACATCTGCATGTACATCCGCAACGGCGCCAACACCATGCGGCTCAATACGCGCGACTACGCCTTCACGCTCGAACCGGTCGAGCAGTTCGACGGCTACCAGCAGGTGACAATGCGGCTGCCCATACAGCAGAACGCCTCGATCGACTTTATCTACAAGGTCTACAACGGGGAGTCAGAGTCCCGCAACTACATGGTCGACTTCGATGTCAAGCTGAACAGCATGTCGCCCCTGATGAACAACCAGACGCAGTTGGCTATCGAGTGGAGCAACATCTCGCTGCAGAACGAGAAGGGTTACAAGAACGAGAACATGTCCACCACGATCGCCTACCGTTTCCCCGACGAGAAGTCGGTCAAGACCCTCCGTGCCGGCGAGACAGTCGAAAAGAGCGAAAAGACAAAGATCAACTGGGTGGCCTTCAAGCAGCACTACTTCTCGTCGATCTTCATCGCCGACAACAACTTCGACTATGCCGCCATGAAATTCACCACCTTCCCCGAGGGCTCGGGCGAAATGAAGGATTTCAGCGCCTCGCTGGCCGTTCCGTACACGCCCCAGACCGATAACTATGCATTCCAGTTCTACTTCGGCCCAAACAAGTACTCGATCCTCAAGGATTGCGTCTCGAACAACGACCAGTCCCTCTATCTCGAACACATTATCCAGATGGGCTGGTTCGGCTGGATCAACCGCTGGTTCGTCATCCCGCTCTTCGACTGGCTGCACAAGTACATCGCCAATTTCGGTGTGATAATCCTCATCATGACCATCTTGATCAAGATTATCATCTCGCCGCTCACCTACAAGTCCTACCTTTCGATGGCCAAGATGCGCGTGGTGAAGCCCGAAATGGACGAAATAAACGCAAAATACCCCAAGCAGGAGGACGCCATGAAGAAGCAGCAGGCTATCATGGACCTCTACAAGCGCGCCGGCATAAACCCGATGGGCGGATGTATCCCCGTGCTTATACAGCTGCCGATCCTCTATGCCATGTTCCGCTTCTTCCCCGCCTCGATCGAGTTGCGCGGGCAGTCGTTCCTCTGGGCCGACGACCTTTCGTCGTATGACAGCATCCTTAACCTGCCTTTCAACATCCCCTGGTACGGTGACCATGTCAGCCTCTTCGCACTGTTGATGGCTCTGGCACTCTTCTTCTACTCGTGGCTCAACTACCAGCAGAACGCACAGCCTCAGATGGCCGGCATGAAATTCATGTCGCTCTACCTGATGCCGATACTGATGCTGCTGTGGTTCAACGAGTACGCCAGCGGTCTGTGCTACTACTACCTGCTCTCGAACCTGATCACCATAGGTCAGACATACGCCATACGGGCCCTGATCGATGACGACAAGATTCAACGCCAGATTGCGGCCAACAGTGCAAAATCCAAGAAAAAGAAGAAAAGCCGCCTGCAACAGCGTTACGAGGAATTGATGAAACAGCAGGAAGAGATGCGCCGCCAGCAGCAGCGCAGAAAATAACGTCCGACCGCCCTGTGAAGGTAACACTGTGTAAACCGGGGAGGGTGTAAGTTAATTTGCACGTACCGCCGACACACAGGCGGATCTCGGCGGCAATGCTTCCGGCTTCGCCTACATGTCTTGCCAGGTGCGCGCAACTGTAACGCCACTCAAGGCCCGTAAACAAATCGGCTGTACAATACGGCTTGCGACAGATAATGTCTGCAAGCCGTATTTTTTATCGTCACCCCCTCTCAACCACGTAATCGGAGGTTCCCGGCAAAGGCCCCATGCTACAGCATGTTCGCCGGCCGAGACCATACAGTTCAAAACCCTCGTGCGGGATATTGCGAAGTTGTCCAAAAAAGAGTATATTTGCGAGGATGTAACCCACGGTAACACCCAGCCCGTGCCGAACGACAATCAAACAAACTGAATAAACGATGCAACAGGATCAACAACAAAAACCCGTTTCGCTGCCCGAGAACGCCTACCGCGAACTCAAACCCGGCGAAAAGTACCAACCTCTGATGCCGGCCGACTCCAAACCGGTCGAAGTTACGGGATACTCCGTCTCGATGGGTATTCTGATGGCCGTACTCTTCTCGGCCGCCGCAGCCTATCTGGGCCTCCGCGTAGGCCAGGTCTTCGAAGCCGCAATCCCGATCGCAATCATCGCCGTCGGCGTCGGCAACCTCGTCGGCAAAAAGAACACCCTCGGACAGAATGTCATAATACAGTCCATCGGCGCCTCGTCGGGCGTAATCGTCGCCGGTACGATATTCACCCTGCCCGCGCTCTACATCCTCGGACTCGAGGCACAGTTCTACCAGGTCTTCATCGCCTCGCTCATGGGAGGCATACTCGGTATCGTATTGCTGATCCCCTTCCGCAAATACTTCGTCAAGGACATGCACGGAAAGTACCCCTTCCCCGAGGCTACGGCTACAACCGAGGTCCTCGTATCGGGCGAAAAGGGCGGCTCGCAGGCAAAACTGCTGGCCGTGAGCGGTCTGATCGGCGGTCTCTACGACTTCATCATAAGCAGCTTCGGATGGTGGCACGAGGTGATCTCGACCCGCATCTGCGAATGGGGCGCCGACATGGCCGACCGTTTCAAGACCGTCTTCAGCATCAATACCGGCGCCGCCGTGCTGGGTCTCGGATATATCATCGGCCTGAAATATGCCGCCGTGATCTGTGCCGGTTCGTTCATCGTCTGGTTCCTCATAGTTCCGGTTATCGGCATGGCCGGCGGTGACGCCACGGCCGCAATGGATGCCGAAACCATCTTCTCGACATATGCCAAACCGATCGGAATCGGCGGTATCGCAATGGCCGGAATCATCGGTATCATCCGCCAGGCCGGAATCATCCGTTCGGCCGTCGGGCTGGCCGCAAAGGAGCTCAAGGGCAAAAAGTCAAACACCGCCGACACCTCATCGGAACGTACTCAGCGCGACATCAAGATGAAATATATCCTGACGATCCTGGTCGCCGCACTGCTCACGACCTTTATCTTCTTCCGCTTCGGCGTGCTGGGCAACTGGTACTACTCGATCGTGGCGATACTGATCGTTTTCGTCATCTCGTTCCTCTTCACCACCGTCGCCGCAAATGCAATCGCAATCGTCGGTTCGAACCCCGTCTCCGGAATGACCCTCATGACGCTTATCCTCAGCTCGCTCATTCTGGTCAGCATCGGTCTTAACGGCACCTCGGGAATGACCGCCGCAATGATCATCGGCGGTGTGGTCTGCACGGCCCTCTCGATGGCCGGCGGCTTCATAACCGACCTCAAGATCGGCTACTGGCTCGGAACAACCCCCGCAAAACAGGAGGCATGGAAATTCCTCGGGACAGTAATCTCGGCCGCAACTGTCGCCGGCGTGATGATAATCCTCAACAAGACCTACGGTTTCGGCCCCGACAGTCCGCTCGTGGCACCGCAGGCAAACGCTATGGCCGAGGTGATCCGTCCGCTCATGTCGGGCGGCCAGACACCCTGGATACTCTACTTCGCCGGCGCCGTCCTGGCTCTCACCCTCACGATGATCGGCGTGCCGGCTCTCGCCTTCGCACTCGGTATGTTCATCCCGCTCCAGCTCAACACCCCGCTGCTGGTCGGCGGCCTGATCGCATGGTGGGTATCGACCCGCTCGAAAGATGCCAGCGTAAACAAGGCCCGCGCCGATCGGGGTACGCTCATTGCATCGGGATTCATTGCCGGCGGCGCACTGATGGGTGTGGTAAGCGCAATACTCCGATTCTATGACGTCGATCTCTTTGCCGCCGAATGGAACGCCTCGAAGGGTGCCGAATGGCTTTCGGTAGTAATGTACATCGCCATCATCGCCTACATGATCTGGGATTCGCGCCGCATCGACAAGAAGGCCAATGCAGAATAACACAACTGAACAACCGTTAACAACGCAATAATTATGGAACTGAAAGATAGATTTCTGAAATACGTCTCCTACGACACCCAGTCGTCGGAGGAGAGTTCGACATTCCCCTCGACCGACAAGCAGCTGGTACTGCTGCGCGATCTGGCCGAGGAGATGAAACAGCTGGGCATGGTCGAGGTTTCGATGGACAAGAACGGATATGTCATGGGAACCATCCCCGCCTCGAAAGGCAAGGAGAATGCTCCGGTCATCGGATTCATCTCGCATGTCGACACCTCGCCCGACATGAGCGGCCACGACATCAAACCGCAGATCATCGAGTGCTACGACGGCGGTGACATACGTCTCAACCAGCGGCTCACGATGCGGGTGGAGGATTTTCCGGAGCTCAGCTTCTTCAAGGGGCATACGCTCATCCACACCGACGGCACGACCCTGCTCGGGGCCGACGACAAGGCCGGCGTAGCCGAGATTATGACCGCTGCCGAGTACCTGCTCTCGCACCCCGAAGTAGAACACGGCAAGATCCGCATCGGCTTCACCCCTGACGAGGAGATAGGCCGCGGAGTCGACTTCTTCGATGTCAAGGCCTTCGGTGCCCAGTTCGCCTATACGGTCGACGGCGGCATGGAGGGCGAGCTGGAGTACGAAAACTTCAACGCCGCCAGCGCCAAGATCCGCATACAGGGCAAGAACATCCACCCGGGATATGCCAAGGACAAGATGATCAACGCGCTTCAGGTTGCATGCGAGATCAACTCGATGCTCCCCGTTGCCCAGCGTCCCGAGCATACCGAAGGTTACGAAGGTTTCTACCACCTGGTCGGCCTGAACGGTACGGTCGAGGAGGCCGAGATAAGCTACATAATCCGCGACCACGACCGCGCCAAGTTCGAGGCAAAGAAGCACTACCTGCAAGGCATCGTCGCCCTGCTGACCGAGAAATGGGGCGCCGGCGTCATCAACCTCCAGCTCAAGGACCAGTACTACAACATGCGCGAGATGGTCGAACCGCATCCCGAAGTGATCGACAAGGCCCTCGCCGCAATGAAAGAGGCTGGCGTTGAACCTATCGTACGCCCGATCCGCGGCGGTACGGACGGTTCGCGGCTCTCGTACATGGGTCTGCCCTGTCCGAATCTCTTCACCGGCGGGATGAATTTCCACGGCAAGTTCGAATACTGCTCGCTCACCACAATGAAACGAGCCATGCAGGTAATCATCAATCTGGCCCGCCTGTGGGCCGAATAGCTCGCACACGATGAAAAACTTCGGATTCGTAAAGATCGCTACGGCAATACCCTCGGTCAGAGTGGCCGACTGCCGACACAACGCCGACAGAATAGCCGAAATGATGGAGCTCGCCGCAAAACGCGGTGCTGCCATCGTGCTGTTCCCCGAAATGTCGATCACGGGATATACCTGCGGCGATCTTTTCGCCCAATCCGTATTGCTCGACGCTGCACGCGAGGCGCTCGGTACCATCGTCAGTCAGAGCAAGCATACCGATACGGTTGCTGTCGTCGGGCTGCCGCTGGAGGTCAATTCGGCAATCTACAACTGCGCTGCCGTGATCCGCGCCGGAAAGATCGTCGGTATCGTACCGAAAAGCTACCTGCCCAACTATTTCGAATTCTACGAGGCCCGCTGGTTCGCACCGGCCGCCGCTGCCGGCAGAATCGGCGAGATCGAACTGCTCGGACAGACCGTGCCGTTCGGCAGCGACCTGCTCTTCCGCGCCGAAGAGGTTTGCTTCGGAATCGAGATCTGCGAAGACCTCTGGGTGCCCATACCCCCTTCGTCTGCTGCCGCCCTCAACGGCGCCGAACTGATCCTCAACCTCTCGGCTACGGACGAGGCCGTCGGCAAATACGACTATATCCGCAATCTTGTCGCACAGCAGTCGGCCCGCACAATCACGGCATACGCCTACTGCTCGGCCGGAGCCGGCGAATCGTCGACCGACCTGGTCTTCGCCGGAAACGGAATCATCGCCGAGAACGGCACAATCATGGTCGAAACCGAACGGTTCTCGCCCGATGAACGCATTACCTTCTGCGACATCGACATCGAACGCCTGAGGATCGAACGCCGCCGCCGGAATACATTCCGCGCCGAGGGGATCGAGTTGCCGCAGGCCAGATATATCGCGACAGATATTCCGGCGTGTGACGTGGCACACAGTTTCGACCGTGCGGTCGACCGCGCACCTTTCGTTCCGGCATCGGATGCACACCGCGACGAACGCTGCCGCGAAATATTCTCGATCCAGGCCAGCGGTCTGGCCCAGCGGCTGCGGCATACCCGTTCGAAATGTGCCGTCGTGGGCATCTCGGGAGGTCTCGACTCGACACTCGCGCTGATAGTCACCGCCGCCGCATTTGACCGCCTCAAACTCGACCGAAAAGGTATCATAGGCATTACGATGCCGGGATTCGGTACTACGGGCCGCACATACAACAACGCCCTGAAGCTGATGCGGGAACTCGGCGTAACTATTCGCGAGATCCCGATCCGCAAAGCCTGTCTACAGCACTTCTCCGACATAGGCCTCGACCCGTCGGCCCGCAACGTCACATACGAAAACTCTCAGGCCCGCGAACGTACGCAGATACTGATGGATGTGGCCAACAACGAGGGCGGCATGGTGATCGGCACGGGCGACCTGAGCGAACTGGCACTCGGCTGGGCAACCTACAACGGCGACCACATGTCGATGTACGGCGTCAACTGCGGCGTTCCGAAGACCCTGGTCAGGTATCTGGTCGAGTGGTACGCCTCGCAGAACAGCGAAACGGGAATTGCCGCAACGCTCCGCGACATAATCAACACCCCGATAAGTCCCGAGCTGCTGCCGGCCGACGAAAACGACCGCATAGCCCAGAAGACCGAAGATCTGGTCGGGCCGTACGAACTGCACGACTTCTTCCTCTACAACATGGTAAGGCAGGGCTTCGCGCCGGACAAGATCGAGTTCCTGGCCCGCAAGGCATTCGAGGGGCTCTACGACAACCGCACGATACGTCACTGGCTGTCGACCTTCGTGCGCCGCTTCTTCAACCAGCAGTTCAAGAGGTCGGCACTTCCCGACGGTCCCAAGGTCGGTTCGGTCAACCTCTCGCCGCGCGGCGACTGGCGCATGCCGAGCGACGCCGAAAGCGCCGAATGGCTCCGCAGCCTCGATCGAGCTTCCGAGAAGGAATAGGCTGCAGACAACAGCCGCCTGCACACAAAGCATTTACGGACGGACTCCGATGATCGGAGTCCGTCCGTAACCATATATAATGTCCACATCTCTTCAGCGAAAAAAAGTCTGAGGTACGGGATTGTAGGTGTATCGCTACAGCTACCGGTTGTGCAAACAGAAAATATAACAAAAAGAATGTATGTAGAACATATGAAGATAAAATAATCAGTTATCTTATCCCGTCCCCAGACACCCTCACCGAAACAAGATCCGTGCCAAACGGCACAATACGACGGCCCGCCGCCGCCATCGTACAGCCCCGACAACATATCCACCCTCTCCTCTCTGCACGGTCTTTCTCTCCTCGCGGCCCGTCGCAACGGCAACCATACGCAATATTACCCAACAACCATCACCCACCCCGTCATTCGGCGCCCACACCTCCACCCGGTGCAACTCCCGTCTGAAAAACAATACCACGGCCCACATTTCACCCCTCCGGCCGACGGGTTTGGCAAGGTTTTCTCGGCCGTAACTACAGCCGCCGCAACCGGTCTTCAGACGATTCGGACGAATTATGGCCGCCGAAACAGCTTGTTGCCCGATAAAATTCGTATCTTTGTCTTCGGAAACCGAATACGGTAACTTTAAAAATTCATTGTCAATCATGAAGATTCTGATTCTCAACGGTCCGAACCTCAACCTGCAGGGCCATCGCGATACCGATATCTACGGCACCGAAACCTTCGAAAGCTATATCGAACGCCTCAGAAACATGTTTCCCGAGTGCCAAATCGAATATTTCCAGTCAAATATCGAGGGCGAACTGATCTCGGCCCTCCACAACAGCATCGGCAAATTCGACGGCGTTGTCCTCAATGCCGGAGGATATACCCATACCTCCGTAGCCCTTGCCGATGCCGTAGGTGCCGTATCAACACCGGTCGTCGAAGTCCATATATCGTCGATCCTCGCCCGCGAAGAGTTCCGACACGTATCACTGCTCGCCCCACGCGTAAAAGGTTCGATCATGGGCTTCGGACTCGACTCATACCGCCTCGGGCTGCTCGCCCTCGGCGCAAAACAGAAAAACGCTTGATATGAAAAGAACAAAAATCATTGCCACAATATCCGAAAAGAATTGCGAACAGGAGTTCATCCGATCGCTCTTCAATGCCGGAATAGACGCCGTGCGAATCAACTCGGCGCACGTCACCGAAGCCGGCGCCCGCCGCATCATCGACAACACCCGCGCCGTCAGCGACCAGATAGCAATAATCCTCGACACCAAGGGCCCCGAAATACGCCTCTCGGCCATGGCCGGCGAAGATGCCCTCAAGGGAATATACGTAGCCAAGGATTCGGTCATCAAGGTCCGCGGAATGGTCTCCGGCGACGAGATATCATCGTCCGAGGTCCTCTACATGACCTACACCGACATTGTCCGTGACGTCCCCGTAGGACGGCGGCTGCTGATCGACGACGGCGAAATAGGACTCTCGGTCATCGACAAGAACGACTCCGAACTGATCTGCCGCGTCGAAAACCACGGCGAAATCATGCAGCGCAAAAGCGTCAATATCCCGGGCGTGTCGATCTCGCTGCCGTCGGTCACCGAACGCGACCGCCACTTCATCGAGTGGGCCGCCGACAACGATGTCGATTTCATCGCCCACTCGTTCGTCAGGAACCGCGACGACGTGCTCGCCGTACAGAAGATCCTCGACAGCAAGGACAGCGACATAAAGATCATCTCGAAAATCGAAAACCAGCAGGGTGTCGACAATCTCGACGAGATCCTCGAGGAGACTTACGGCGTGATGGTGGCCCGCGGAGACCTCGGTGTCGAGATCGCCGCCGAACACATACCCGTCATACAGCGCATAATCGTCTCGCGGGCCATTGCCGCCAAACGTCCGGTAATCATCGCCACGCAGATGCTCCATACGATGATCCACTCCCCGCGCCCGACCCGTGCCGAGGTGAGCGACATTGCCAGCGCCATCTACCAGCGCGTCGATGCCGTGATGCTCAGCGGCGAAACCGCTTCGGGAGAGTTCCCGCTGGAGGCCGTCGAGACCATGACCCGCGTCATCTGCGAGATCGAGCAGGACGAGGAGCACTTCACACCGCTGGTCGAGATCAACATGGTCTCGGTCAACCACGAAATTACGGCTCAACTCGCCCGTTCGGCCGTCAAGGCGTGCCTCAACCTCCCGATCAAGGCCGTAATAACCGAAACCCTGAGCGGGCGTACGGGACGTTATCTGGCCGCTTTCCGAGGTCAGAAACCCGTCTATGCCGTCTGCTACAAGGCGCGTGTCATGCGTCAGCTGGCACTCTCGTACGGCATCCAGCCCCTCAAGCGCGACAGGTCGGCCGACCGCAGCCTGCTCCTCTCCGAGACCCTCGAACATATCGAATCGGAATCGCTGCTCAAGCCCGATGACCTGATCATCGTTGTCGGCGGAGGCTTCGATGCCCGTACCGGAGCCACATACCTCGAAATAGGGTCCGTAGAACAGATGAAAAGCCGCAACCGTCTGCCCGCAATAGGCTGACAGTTGCCTCGCCCCCACGGCTGGATGCCGCCGGACCGCAACAAACAACTACCGCCAAACAGATATGGAACTGAAGGATAAAGTCGTCAGAGGAGTAGCGTGGAGCGCCGCCGAAAAGATCGGTTCGATGCTGCTGCAGATGGCCGTGAGTTTCATCCTGGCGGGGTTGCTCGTGCCCGAAGACTACGGTACGATTGCCATTCTGACGGTCTTTTCAACCATCTCGCTGCTGATCGTCGACAGCGGATACTCGCAGGCTCTGATCCGGAAACCCGACCCTACGCAACAGGACTATACATCGGTTTTCGCATTCAACCTGTGCGCCTCGGTCGTACTCTACGGCATTCTCGTGGCGGCATCATACCCGCTTGCGCAATACTACAACCGACCCGAAATAACGCATGTCGCTCCGGTGCTGTTCCTGGTACTGCCGGTCAACGCATTGTGCGTCATTCAGAATACCATCCTCACCAGAAAATTCGACTTCCGGCGCCTCTCGACCATAACATTCTTCTCGTCGATGATCGCCGGCATCGCGGCTATCGCAATGGCCCTGCTCGGCGCCGGGTTGTGGGCACTCGTCTGGCAGCGGGTGCTGACCCTCGTCGCCAAGGCCATAATGCTGTGGCTGTTCGGCAGCTGGCGCCCCTCGGGCCGGATCTCCACATCCCCACTGCGGCAGATGGCTCCGTACAGCTACCGGCTGCTGGCAACCGACATGCTTACGGGAATTTACAACAATGTCGCCGCGCTGTTCATCGGCCGGATGTACACCCTCTCGCAGCTCGGCTACTTCTCGCAGGCCCAGAAACTCAAGGACCTCCCCGTCACCTCGACCGTGCAGGCCGTTCAGAACGTTACATTCCCCGCCATGTCGAACATCACCGACGATGAAGCCAAATTTGCCGAGAGTTTCCGAAAGGTCCTGCTCGTAACCGGCTTCGTCATGATCCCGATGATGCTGGGGCTGATTGCCGTTGCCGACGACATGTTCGAGATGCTCGGCCAGAAGTGGATGCCGACGGTACCCTACTTCCGCATCTTCTGCCTCACGGGTATCACCACCCCGATAGCCATGATCGCATACAATACGCTCAAGGTCCGCAGTAACGGCCGAATAATATTCCGGCTCGAAATCATCAAAAAGAGCATCATGACACTGATGTTCATCATTACGATCCCGATAAGCATCAAGGCTGTCGTCTGGGGCATGGCGGCAATGTCGGCCGTCGAAATGGCTCTAACATTCCACGCCACGCGCCGTTACACCACCCTCCGGGCCCGCCGCGTCGCACACGACCTGTTTGCCCCCACCCTGATCGCCGTAGTAATGGCCGGCTGTGTCACGGCAATGAATCTTGTCGACCAGGCGTGGCACCCGATCGCCCGCCTGGCCGCAGAAGTGCCGCTTGGCGCCGCCGTATACATCGGACTTTCGGCACTCTTCAGACTTGAGGGCTTCGCCGAGATGATGGCTATCGTCAAGGGCCTCCACTCAAAAATCACCAAAACATGAAAGACGAATTCGCCTACATAGACTACATCCGCCGCAGCTGCGCGGCGCTTCCCGACAACGGCATCGAAGGTATCGGCGACGACTGTGCCGTAATCCCGATCGGAAACGGCGAGGCACTTGTGATGACGGCCGACCTGCTTGTCGAGGATGTTCACTTCCTGCGGCAGGCGACCTCCCCGCAAATGCTCGGCCACAAGTCGCTGGCTGTCAATCTGAGCGACGTCGCCGCAATGGGTGCGCGCCCCGTGGCCACACTGCTGTCGGTAGCCCTGCCCCAATCAACCGACCAGAAATGGGCCGAAGGATTCATCGACGGCTACAGGGCTCTCTCGGAACGCTTCGGGGTAAGTCTGATCGGCGGCGACACAACAGCCTCCCCCGACAGGATCGCAATCAACGTCACGGCCATCGGGCGAGCCCCGCTGCAAAACATAAAACGTCGCCGCGACGCCATGCCGGGCGACATCATAGCCGTAACCGGGCCGCTCGGCACATCGGCTGCCGGCCTGAAGGGTATTCTTGCAGGGCGGTACGATACGGCCGCCGCTACGCGCCATAAAAGTCCCATGCCGCACGTTGACGAGGGTATCTGGCTCGGCCGACACACCGAAGTGCATGCCATGATGGATCTTTCGGACGGTCTGGCCTCGGATCTGGGGCACATACTCGATCTTTCGCATGCCGCAGCCAGTATCGACTGCGAAGCCATTCCCCATCCCGACGCAACGCTCGAAGAGGCCGTCTGCGGAGGTGAGGACTATTGCCTGCTGCTGACCGCAGCGGCCGAAGGATTCGAAACGCTGAGCCGCGATTTCGAATCGCATTTCGCAAAACCGCTCTATCCGATCGGCCGCATCACCGACTCTCCCGTCGGCCGCATCACCTGGTTCGAGCACGGCTCGCCGGTACAGCACGACTGGCACGGATTCAACCACTTTTGAATGCCGGCCGGAAACGGTTCCGCAACCCGACGGCACGGCCGCACT
>URTU01000030.1 GCA_900550925.1 uncultured Alistipes sp.
CCGCCGTTGCCGTAAGGGCCGGGCCACATCTCGTAACCGGCCTTGGTCGATATGATCAGCTGGTCGCGGTAGTGTCCGAGGCCGTCGCGCAGGATGCGTCCGAAATTCTCCTCGGCCGACCCGTATTCCGGGCCGTAGTTGTTGGCCAGATCGAAGTGGGTGATGCCGCAGTCGAAGGCATGGAAGACTATCTGTCGGACATCCTGGTAACGGTCGACGCTGCCGAAGTTGTGCCACATGCCCAGCGACAGACGGGGCAGTTTGAGCCCGCTGCCTCCGCAACGGTTATATTTCATCTTTTCATAGCGGTCCTGGGCCGCCCGGTATACATCTATCATGGTTCGATGGTTTTTTATTATCCAAAGATATGATATTTGTCACGGACAGTCAAGGATGTCGGCTGTAATATGTCTAAAAAGATTAATTTTGCAACTTCAAACGACATATGAACTGAATATGGAAAGACGACAAATCGTATTTGACTATCTGGATTCGCACGGCATACGTTACGAATGGTATGAACATCCCGAGGCGCCGACGATCGAAATCGCCCGCGAGTATTGGCACGACGACGGCTCGACGCACTGCAAGAATCTCTTTTTCCGCAACCACAAGGGTAACCGCCACTATCTGGTCTGCTTCGACAGCAGCCACAACATGGCAATTCACGACCTCGAACACCGGTTGCATCAGGGAAAGCTGTCGTTCGCATCGCAGCAGCGCATGGAACGTTATCTGGGGTTGCTGCCCGGGTCGGTGTCGCCGTTCGGGCTGATCAACGATACGGAGAATCATGTACACCTGTTTCTCGACAGCAATCTGCGTTCGTGCCCGAGCCTCAGTTTCCATCCCAACGACAATCGGGCGACGGTCGTCATTACGCTCTCGGAGTTTGAACGCTATCTGAACCTGGTCGGGAACAGCTACGAGTATATCGACCTGTATTGAATGCCGTGCAGCGGATCTGCGTACCGGAATAATACGCTCCGGTTCGCAAGGCGCGCACAATAGATGAAAAACGCCACGCCGATATGCAATGATCGGCGTGGCGTAATTGTTAATGTTCGGCTCTTTGTCCGACGGACGGGCCCGGAACATATCTTTTCCTGTCCCCTTGTCACTCATCCCCCCCCCTCATCCATCTCAATTCGGCACCTCAGATAAGGAAGTTGCGGGGCGGATTAGACTGTCGGCTGTCTGGACTACCGTATGAAGAGCATTTCGCGGTATTTGGGCAGCGTCCACATCTGGTCGTCGATCATCAGCTCCAACTTGTCGATGTGGTAGCGGATCGAGTCGAGATAACCGGAAACGGTATCGTGGTACGCAATGGCCTTTTCACGCTCGCAGGCGATCTTGTTGGCCACCTTGCGTGCCTCGACCATCTCGTTGACCATCTTCTGAATTGCGGCCGTATGTGCCGAAATCTGCTTGATCAGGGCAATGTCCTGCGAGGCGTCGAGCGACAGCTGCGACATCTTGTAGACCTTGTCGAGCAGCATGGCTTCGTATTTCGAGGCGATCGGCACGATGTGGTTCAGCGCCAGGTCACCCAGGACGCGTGCCTCGATCTGGATCTTCTTGGTATAGGTCTCCCAGCCAACCTCGGTGCGGGCTTCGAGTTCAGTATCGTTCATGATCTTGCTCTCGGCGAACATCGCACGGGTTTCGGGTGTCAGCATGCGGTCGAGAATCAGCGGTACCGAAGTCTCGCAGTCCAGGCCGCGACGTGCAGCCTCCTCTTTCCACTCGTCGCTGTAACCGTTGCCGTCGAAGAGGATCGGACGGCACTCCTTGATTGTCTCCTTGATCACCTCGAAGATTGCGGCTTCGGTGGTCTTGCCGCCCGCGATCAGGGCATCGACCTGACGTTTGAACTCCTTGAGCTGGCATGTTACGGCAGCGTTGAGCGTAATCATCGCTCCGGCGCAGTTGGCCGACGACCCTACCGCACGGAACTCGAAACGGTTGCCCGTAAAGGCGAAGGGCGATGTACGGTTGCGGTCGGTGTTGTCCATGAGCAGTTCGGGGATGTGGGGTATTCCCTGCATCTTGAATCCGCTCTTGCCATCGAACCGGATGGCATCCTCGCTGCTGCTTTCGGCGATCTTGTCGAGGATCGATGAGATCTGCTTGCCGAGGAATATCGAGATGATTGCCGGAGGTGCCTCGTTGGCGCCCAGACGGTGGGCATTGGTTGCTGTCGAGATGGCGGCCTTCAGGGCACCGTTGTGCTTGTAGACGGCGGCGATAATATTTGTCACGAAGGTGACGAACTGCAGATTCTCCTTCTGGTTCTTGCCCGGCGAGAGCAGGTTGACACCCGTATCGGTTCCGAGCGACCAGTTGTTGTGCTTGCCCGAACCGTTGACTCCCTTGAAGGGTTTCTCGTGCAGCAGCACGCGGAAGCAGTGGCGGCGTGCAACCTTCTCCATGAGGGTCATGAGCAGTTGGTTGTGGTCGTTGGCAAGGTTCATCTCCTCGTATATCGGGGCGAGTTCGAACTGGTTGGGCGCCACTTCGTTATGACGAGTCTTGACCGGAATTCCGAGCATCAGGCATTCGTATTCGAGATCCTTCATGAACTCGATCACGCGGGCCGGAATAGCTCCGAAATAGTGGTCTTCAAGCTGTTGGTTCTTGGCACTTTCGTGGCCCATGAGCGTGCGGCCTGTCATCACCAGGTCGGGACGCGCGCCCCACAATCCCTCGTCAATCAGGAAATACTCCTGCTCCCATCCCAGATAGGAGAATACCTTCTTGACATCCTTGTTGAAATAGTGGCAGACGTCGACGGCAGCCTTGTCGATCGCGCTGATCGAACGCAGCAGGGGCACCTTGTAATCGAGCGCTTCGCCGGTGTATGCGATGAATATTGTGGGGATACAGAGGGTGGTGTCGACGATGAATGCGGGCGAGGTGGCATCCCAGGCGCTGTATCCGCGAGCCTCGAACGTATTGCGGATACCGCCGTTGGGGAAGCTCGAAGCGTCGGGTTCCTGCTGGATGAGGAGCTTTCCGGAGAACTCTTCGATTACACCTCCTTCGCCGTCCTGTTCGACGAAGGCATCGTGTTTTTCGGCCGTGCCGCCGGTCAGGGGCTGGAACCAGTGAGTATAGTGTGTAGCACCCTGATCCATGGCCCACTGTTTCATTCCGGATGCGATCTCGTCAGCGATTTCGCGCGTGAGCGGTGTGCCGTTGTTCATGGTGTCGATCAGGGCATCGTAAGTCTTTTTGTGGAGGTACTTGCGCATTGCGGCGCGGTTGAAGACCCGTTTGCCGAAATATTCCGACGGCCGGCCATCGGGAGATTTGGCAGGACAAGGTTTGCGGTTTATAGCCGCTTCGACCATTTTGAATCTGAGTGAGGACATAATACAAAAAATTTAACCGTTGAACCCGAGTGGAGGCCGTCACATGATGGATGGATGAAGAAGGGGTTGTGTTGCGGCCTTAACCACGGCTACAAATATAGGTTAAAAAAAATAATTTTGAAAAATTTTATTAACTTTTTGATAAACAAAGAGCGGATAAAATTGTTTTTTCGGGCCGGAATTCATATATTTGTAAACTGACCAATGTGCGGATGGCTGTAATCCGTTTTGTTTCACCCTATAATACAGACAGATAGTAATGGCTATGAAGAGAACATTCCTGACCCTGACCCTGACGCTTTTGTCGTCCGTTACGCTTTTTGCCGCTACACCCTCCCTCGACGATGTCGTGAAGAGTGTCAAAGATGAATTCGCTCCCGACCGCCGTACGGAGTTGTTCAATATAGAAGTTGCTGAATATCCCAGCGTGATTGTACTGACGGGCCGTACCACATCGCCCGAAGCACTGAAGGCCGTAACCGAAAAGGTCTCGGCATTGGCCGACGGCCGTCAGGTGATCAATGATGTGGCGCTGCTGCCCGATGCCGAAAAACTCGACAACAAGATCTTCGGCGTGGTGGATATCGCCGTAGCTACGGTACGCTCTTCGGGCAACTATTCGTCCGAGGCCGTGACACAGTTGCTGATGGGAATGCCCGTGCGGATTCTCGACGATGACGGATGGTACTATGTCCAGACCCCCGAAGGATATCTGGGATGGGTGGCCAAACGCAGCATCAAGACCATGACCCGCGAGGAGTACAACGATTGGGTCGAGGCCGACAAGACGGTCTATCTGCCCGTTGACGGTTCGATCTATTCGGAGCCGGATGTTCGTTCGCAGCAGGTGAGCGATGTGGTTGCCGGTGCTATCTTGCTGAAGGGCGACAAAAAGGGCCGCTTCATCGAGGTGACGACCCCCGACGGCCGTGAAGGTTACGTTTCGCGCAGCGATGTCGAGGATTTCGATACCTGGAAACTGCGCCGCCCGACGGCCGATGCCGTAATTGCCGATGCAAAGAAACTTCTCGGTGTTTCGTACCTCTGGAGCGGAACGTCGACCAAAATGCTCGATTGCAGCGGCCTGGCCAAAACCGTCTATCTGCTCAACGGCCTGGTGCTGGCCCGCGACGCTTCGCAGCAGTGCCTGACCGGTGAGGCCGTTGATGTTTCGGACCATGACTGGAGCCGCCTCCAGAAGGGCGATCTGGTATTCTTTGGTTCGAGCCGCGTATCGCATGTAGGTATATATATGGGTGACGGCCGGTTCATTCACGAGGCCGGTCTGGTACATATATCGAGCTTCAATCCCGATCACGAAGAGTATTCGGAATACTGGCTGGGCAGACTGATCCGCGCAACCCGTATAATCGGTACCGAAGACAGCGGTAAAGGCGTATGGTCGGTGGAGAAGTGCCCGCTGTACAACAAACAGTAACTGCAATCGGATAACGAACGACCTAAAACAAATTGGATAATATGAAAAGACGTGATTTTATAAAGAAGGCGCTGGCAACAGGTGTCGTTGCAACGGTTGCGCCGTCGTTGGCCGCATCGGCCTTCCCTTCGATTGCGGCATCGGTAGGATCGGGAAAACGCTCGTCGATCTCCCCCAAGGGTGAAAAGATGAAGTTTTCGTTCTGGCGCGCCGATGCCAAACTTGCACATACGTTTACGGTGTCGGGATCGAGCCGAACCTCGACCGACATTGTCCTGACAAAGGTCGAATACGGTGGTCTGGAGGGATACGGCGAAGCAGCAATGCCTCCCTACCTGGGCGAGACATCCGAATCCTGCATGGCGTTCCTCGAGCGTATTCAGGGCGTGCTGGACAAGTACAACTCACCATTCCTGCTGGACGACATCCTGACCGAAGTCGACCTGCTCACCACGAACAATACGGCTGCCAAAGCATCGGTCGACATCGCACTGCACGACCTGGTGGGCAAACTGATGGGGCACCCGTGGTATGAGATCTGGGGTTTCAACAAGGAGAAGGCTCCCGATACGAGTTTCACGATCGGTATAGATACTCCCGAGGTGGTTCGCGCAAAGGCTCGTGAGGCCGCTCCCTACAACCTGATCAAGGTCAAACTCGGTACTGACAACGATGAGGCGCTGGTACGCGCCATCCGTGACGTCGAACCGCTCAAACCGTTCTGTGTCGATGCCAATCAGGGCTGGCGCGACAAACACCATGCTCTGGAGATGATCCACTGGTGCAAGGAGAACGGTTTCATCTTCGTCGAGCAGCCGATCGGCAAGTACAACCTCGACGATATGGCCTGGATTACCGAAAATTCGCCGCTGCCGACCATCGCCGATGAGTCGTGCCAGCGTCTGATGGATATCCCGAAACTGAAAGGCGTATTCTCGGGCATCAACATCAAACTGATGAAATGTACCGGTATGCGCGAGGCTTACAAGATGCTGACCATGGCGCGCGCCTTCGGCATGAAGGTTATGGTAGGCTGTATGACCGAGACGTCGTGTGCCATTTCGGCCGGCGCACAGCTGGCTCCCGCATGCGACTGGGCCGATCTGGACGGTAACGTCCTGATAGCACATTCGTCCGATCCGTACGACGGCATGAAAGTGGTGAACGGCAAGGTTGTCCCGACCGATCTGCCTGGAATCGGAATCACAAAACGAACCGACCTCTAACCCTCAAAAAAATAATGAACTATGATTAGACGAATGATGTTGGCAGCCGTCGTTGTTTCGGCAATGGCGGTTACGGCATGCACGCCGAAGGCCGGAGGCCCCCCGACGCTCGAAGATGAGTTGGCGGCGGGAAACCTGACGGCAGCCGAAGAGATCCTGAACGAACGGATTGCAAACGCCAAAGACGACGCGGAACTTCTGCGTTACACCTTTACGCGCGATTCGATACAGCTGGTGCGCCGCGATTTCCGTCGTGACAGCGCCTCGGTGGTCGATTACATCAAACGGTATATTCCGGATGTGACGGCCGAGAAGATTGCCGAATGGGAGGCTTCGGGCGTTATCGAGTATAAGATCATTGACGGTCGCAAATGCTATTTCCGCAATGCCGGCCCCAATGTGTTCAACGTCGATCCCGAGGCTATTGCCATCAAACAGGCCCGTTCGGGCGGCGGAGTAAGCTCGCTGGACAGCGTGCTGCTGATTCAGATTCCGGAGATCACTTCGGCTCCGAGCGGTCAGGTGACGGCTCCGCGACGCATGAAGATCCGTCATGAGATTTTCCTCAAGGAGAGCGGGGCTGTGGTTCCGGGCGATACGGTCCGCGTATGGATCCCATATCCGCGTACCGATGTCGAACGCCAGAAGGACGTGGTGATGGTTGAGGCCAGCGAAGAGTACTTCAACGACCCGACATGCCCGCAGAATACGATATATTTCGAGCGTGTCATCTCGTCGGCCGAGGATGCTGCACGTCCGTTCTTCATCGAATACGAATATACGTCATACGGTCAGTGGTTCGACATGTCGAAGGCCGATATCAAGCCTTACGACACCGAATCGGAACTCTACAAGACCTATACGGCCGAACGTCCTCCGCAGATCGTCTTCTCGAAGCGTATCAAGGACCTGACGGCCAAGGTTGTGGGTGATCTTACCGACCCGTATGAGAAACTGTGCGCTATCTTTGACTACATCACCGCGAACTATCCCTGGGCATCGGCACTGAACTATTCGATCATCCCGTGCATCCCGGAGTATGTGCTTGACAACCACAAGGGCGACTGCGGTCAGGTGACGCTGCTGATGATCACTATGGCGCGTTGTGCTGGTATCCCGGCACGCTGGCAGAGCGGTCTGATGTTCCACCCGAGAAACACCAACATGCACGACTGGGGCGAAGTGTATTATGAAGGCGTCGGTTGGGTGCCTGTCGATACTTCGTTCGGCCGCCACAACGATGTTCTCGACGAAACGGGTGTCGGTGAGAAGTTCTTCAACAGCGGCATCGATTCGTACCGCATGATCGCCAATTCGGACTACTCGCGCGACTTCTCTCCCTCGAAGCGCTATGGCCGTAACGATACGGTCGATTCGCAGTGCGGCGAGGTCGAAACGCAGCGTGGAATGTTGTTCAACGGTACCGATTACGGTTATGACTTCTCGGTGCTGGAGTACAAGTAGCCTGTAACCGTTATCTGTTTAAAGCCTCGTCCGGTTTCCCGGACGAGGCTTTTTCTTTATCGTATTGCAGGCGTATATCCGGTCCGAAGAGATTGTGATGACTTGGGGAGACAGTCAGATGTTGTTGCAGGGGTGTCGGGCCGGCTCAGATCTTGTCGATCATCTTCTGGATAGCCAGGAAGAATTTCGAGTCGTCAATGCTGAGTCTCTGACCGATAAGACGTAATGTCCGTACGAACCGCGTATTGCGTGGCATTTGGTGCGCCGTGAACTGGTAAAGCCCGACGGTGATCAGCAGGCTGAGACCGACAACTGCATAGAACTGCAGGTCGATCGAAGCACCGGCGGCTGCCAGTATCCACCATATGAAAACAACTATCGTGTTGAGGGTCAGGATGGCAAACGTGGTAGACGAATGCGAGTATCCGAGTTCGATGAACATGTGGTGGAGATGGGTCTTGTCGGGGCGGAACGGGGATTTATGGTGAGCGAGCCGTGTCAGCATTACCCTCAGTGTATCGAACACCGGAACGCTCAGAACGGCAAGTGTGAATGGCACCAATCCGATTTTCGGGCCCACGAACTGTGCGCATTGCGAGTTGTGGTGCAGCATTTCGAATACGAATACCGACATCAGAACACCCATGACGAGAGTTCCGCCGTCGCCGATGAACATTTTGGATGTCTTGCCGAATACGTTGTGGAAGAAGAACGGTATGAGAGCGCCGGCCGAAACGGCTGCCATGATTGTCATGGTGATGTCTCCGGAGAGATAGAAGGTTGTGCCGAACATGATGCAGGCGATGATGCAGAATCCCGACGAGAGACCGTTGACACCGTCGATCAGGTTTATTGCATTTATGATTCCGATTGCGGCGAAGAGGGTCAGCGGCACGGCCACTCCGTACGGGATGGTTTCGATGCCCCACAGGCCGTGGAAGTCGTCGATGTAATATCCGCCGATCAGAATCAGTATGAGCATGACGAGGACCTCGATCATTACCCGCATCATTGGGCTCAGGTTTAGGACGTCGTCCATTGTACCGGTGTAGAGCATTGCCATGGCGGCGGTTATCAGGACGAGCAGTTTTGCGGCGTCGACGAACGGCACCATGCTGCCCAAGCCGAAGACGATGCCGAAGAATACGGCCATTCCGCCCAGTACCGGAACGGGTTCGCGTTGGAGTTTGCGGGCATCGGGATTGTCGACAATATTCTTGAGTTTGGCGATTCGGACGATTATCGGGTGGATCCACCCTGACATGAGGATCGATATGACAAAGGCTATGATGACGGGGTAGAGCTTATCCATAGGAGTCTTAAGATTAAGTTTGTCAATAGCATTCTGCCGATAGTTTCAAGCCGTTGCGGATTGGTGCCGCATTTCGAATGCCGGGCGGATCATTGTGAAGGTCGTATCTCCGATTCGGTTCGAAACCATATTGTTATCGTAATGGTTTTGTATGTCCCGGGACGGCGATGGCCATGCTCTCCGCGATTTGAAGCCGCAAGGTATGTCGCCCCCCCCCACGTATTATCTGTTCGATCTGTTTGCACCGGGCAGGCCCGCGCGTGATTCAAAATGCAGCGGCGGCCGTGCCCGTATGTGTATACAAATTTAAGCAAATATATGTATTATTTTTTCAATGTCCAAATTTCGTGTCTGTATTGTGCCGGCCGCCCCTTAGATCGGCAGGGCGGCCGGATGGATGGTCGAAGATGTCGATAACATTCTGGCAATTATGTCTTTATATGGTTTGTGAACGCCGGTTTGCGGTTATGCGGACTGCAACATCATGTGGTCCGTATGGTCATACGGAGGGGGGGGTGGAAAGGTGGCATAATTTGCCTGTTTTTTGTCATTTTTTTTGAAATAAATATTTCTGAAAACATTGCGGGATATACCTGAGCGTGGGGTGGTGGTTGCTGCACAAAAACGTTGGCAATCGTTTTACTGATCGTGTCGAAGCGGAATGGGTGAGACTTTTGGGGGCTTCCGACAAAAAAGCCCTGCCGGAAACTCCGGCAGGGCTGGATGGTTGAGCTATCGGGACTCGAACCCAAAACGACAGAACCAAAATCTGCTGTGTTACCATTACACCATAGCTCAATCGTTTGCTCGTAAGCGTTGCAAAGATACAATCTTTTTTTCATCCGGCAAACACGGAGGCTATTTTTTGCTGCAACAGAACTTTGTGGAGGATCGGGGTGTCGCCTGAGGAGGCGGAGGAGTTGTCCGGGCGCGTGTCGAGGTGGCGAACGGAACCTAAAAAACACTATCTTTGACCCCGAAAAAGGATTCTGATCATGAAAACGAGTTATACATATATTCCCCAGGGTGTATGTTCGCGCCGGATCGACATAACGGTCGAGGATGGCGTGGTGCACAACGTGTCGTTCACGGGCGGTTGCAACGGTAATCTGCAGGGGATTTCGCGACTGGTCGAGGGTATGCCCGTGGAGCGGGTCATCGCCCTGCTGAAGGGAATCGATTGCGGCGGGAAGGGAACTTCGTGCCCCGACCAGCTGGCCTGTGCTTTGGAAAGGATCGCACGGGAGAAGTGATTCGCAGGCTGGCTACCGCAGATGGTGCGTCCGACTGTACGTCATTGTTGCCCGTCCTGACTTTACAGCATTCTATTTCCGGTGGCGAAGGCCCGAAAAAGCTAATCGGTGATAGCCCCTCGTCGGCCGTTAGGTGCTGGAATATAATGAAAATCACCTGCAATGCCTTCCAGAGCGTTACAGGTGATTACGATTTGGTGATTTATATTGAGAGTGTCCTCATCAATTGAGAGCGCCCTCATCTATTGAGAGTGCCCCGTCTGTTGAGAGCCGCATATCCCGTCGTATGGTGGCGCCCGGATTGTTGCCTTTTTGTCTGCGCCTTGAGGATATGTGTTTATTGTTGGCTGTCGGGATGTTGCGCTGGTGTAAGGCCGGCGGTTACTTCAGTGTCATGCGGTAGACCTCCGTCAGTCGGTCGGCCATCGCCTCCCAGCTGAAACGTTGTTTTTCCTGTTCCATGTTTTTCCTGAAGCGCTCGGCATTGCCGTCGCTGTAGAAGCGCACGAAGGCCGCAGCAATCGACTCGGCAGACGTATCGGTCACATATCCAACCACATCGTTCGGAACGATCTCGGAGAGCCCGCCCACGTCGGTCACGATCATCGGCAGCGAGAAGTTGTAGGCTATCTGCGTGACGCCGCTCTGCGTGGCGCTGCGGTAGGGCTGTATCAGAACGTCGGCGGCCGAGAAGAAGTAGCGGACCATATCGTCGGCAACGAAATAGTCGTGCAGCAGGATATCCTCCTGGAGGCCGAGCCGTGCGATCTGTTCGATATATTTTTCGCGGTTGTAGTAGAACTCTCCAGCCACGATCAGTCGCCGGTTTGCAGTGTGGCCCTCTTTTTTCAGCAGCGCCCAGGCATCGAGCAGCAGGTCGAGACCCTTGTAGTCGCGTATGATGCCGAAAAAGAGCGAATATTCGATTGCGGGGTCGAGCCCGAGTTTCTCGCAGGCCTCGCGCTTGCCGACCCGGCTGCCGAAGTTGACAAAGAGCGGGTGCGGCGAGAAGAGGGCCGGTTTTGAACGGGTGAACTGATCGAGGTCATCCTTGACCTGCTGCGACATGTAGATGAATCCGTCGACGCTGTTGATGAAGTATGAGGTGCAGGGGCGGTCGATCAGGTGGTGTTCGTGCGGGATTACGTTGTCGAGCTGGACGATTGTTTTGGTGTGTTTGTTGCGTCGGGCGATGCGCGAGATGGTGCCGAAGCAGGGTCCCATGAACGGTGTCCAGTACTTCATGAGCAGCATGTCGGGGCGTTCGCGACGGATGCGGAGTCCGATGCGGATCCAGTTGAAGGGGTTGACCGTATTCACACACCGTTCGATCCTGAGGTCTTCGGGCGCCGGGGAGTCGGTGTACTGGCTCTTGCCCGGAAACAGGAATGAGGGATACTGTACGGTGAAGGTCTTGATGTCGGCCTCGCAACCGCGCGACTTGAAGGTGCGTGCCAGGATCTCCATGATGGAGGCTATGCCGCCCCGATATGGATGCGCCGGACCCAGAATCGTGATTTTTTTCAAGCTTTGCATGGCTGTCATATCTCTTTTTGCGGAGACGGTTGCCTCCGTTCGAAATGCAAGATACCAATTTTAACCCGTAAATCCCAATCCGCAGGCCTAAATTTTTCTTTCGGCTACGGGTGGAGGCTGGAGCCGCAGTGTGGGGGAGCTTTTACGTAGAGGATGGCCGAGGCATGGTACGGTTGCGGCCGGCGGAGTGTCACGGTTGGGACATAGTCTGTTTTGGAGCGGGGGGGCTTGCCGTACGGGAGGAGCGTTTTTTGCGGAGCGGCGGAGAGAGTTTTTCTCAATTTATTCGTACCTTTGTGTGAAATACAAAACAAACGATTGACAATATGGCATTGATAAAATCAGTTCGCGGGCATGTGCCCGAAATAGGCGAAGGTACCTTCCTGGCCGAAACGGCCGTTGTAATAGGCGATGTGCGTATTGGCGAGGGTTGCTCGATATGGTATGGGGCGGTTCTTCGCGGCGACGTCAACAGCATAACCATCGGTGACCGTACCAATATCCAGGACGGTGCCGTGATACATACGCTTTACGACGGTTCGAAACACCCGTCGCAGACACATATCGGCAACGACGTGTCGGTGGGCCACAACGCTATCATACACGGCGGCATTATCGGCGACGGCTGCCTGATCGGCATGGGAGCGACGATCCTCGACAATGCCGTAGTGCCGTCGGGGTGCATCATTGCGGCCAATGCGCTGATACTGTCCAATGCGAAGTTGGAGCCCAACAGCGTCTATGCCGGCGTACCGGCCCGCAAGGTCAAGGAGGTGACGCCCGAACAACGCAAGGAGATCATCGAACGTACGGCGCACGACTATATGCTCTACGCCAGCTGGTACGGCGAAGAGAAGCAATAATGTAGCTGTGACGGAGCCGTGTGGCGGAGCGTGGGACGAACGAGGCTCCCTGCCCGCCGTTCGGGTGTTCCGAATGCCGGCCGCCGTCATGTTGAGCAGAAATAACCATTCTGCCGGCCAAAGTCTGTTTCAGGCCCTTGGCCGCGGGATATTTAACTTTAGGTGCTATGGAGGTTATGGACGGTATGCCCAAATCGCGGATCGGTGTGACCAATGTCATGTTGGCATTGGCCATCAGCCTGTTGATCAACTTCTCGTATCTGTTGATACTGTTCGAGAGCAAGACGAGCGACGACCGTAATCTGCCTTCGGAGATGTCGCATCATAAACAGGAGCGGGTTGTCGAGATCGACCGCACCGGCGTGTTGAACATCATGCCCGACGGATATGGCTATATCGTGTATCCGGCAGGTGGTGAGATCGATTCGGTATATGTCCATTCGGGAAGGATCTGGCGCTATGGTCTGAATAATGGCGACCGTATGGTTATCTCGGCCGAGGAGCCGAGAAAAGCCGGTGCCCACCACTCCCTGGAAAAGGTCTATTCGATCAACGGAAAGCCGTTCGAATATGAATCCCGTTTCGATAAACCCAATTCGGCCTCGCAGACCACCATCCAGATCATCAGCTATTGGGTGCTCACATTCCTGCTGCTTACGATCCTTACGCTTCGCATGCGGAAACGGTCGTGGCAATACTATGCCAGCCGATATACGGCTTGCCTGATTCTGGTTGCATTGTTCTATTTCGTGGCTCCGACTTTGGGAATTCGCGGCGACCTGCCTCGCGGTATGATCGACATTATGCTGATCTTGAAGTGTTCGTTCGTACTGGTGGTGGCGGTTCTCTACGGCCGTATTTACGGGCTGCTCTACCAGCGACAGCGGATGGTGCTCGAATACGAACAGCTCAAAAACGAAAACCTCTCGACCCGATATCGGGTGCTGATGAGCCAGATAAGTCCTCATTTTCTGTTCAATTCGCTCAATTCGCTGTCGATGCTCGTGCGCGAAAAGTACATCGACAGCGCATTGAACTATATCGACCGGTTGTCGTACGTGTTCCGCTACATCATCCAGAACGGTGAAAATACCCTTACGCCATTGTCCGAAGAGTTGAAGTTCGTCGATGCCTACCGGTATCTGCTCGAGGTGAGGTATGCCGACAAGCTCTTCTTCGATATCGAAGTCGACAGGCAGTATTGCGACATGCTGCTGCCGGCACTGTCGCTCCAGCCGCTGATCGAGAATGCCGTCAAGCACAACAGCATAACCCGGGCCCATCCGTTCCGGATCACGATCCGTACGGATGGGGCATGTGTGGTTGTCTCCAACCCGATAATTCCCAAGATGACGGCCGAACAGAGTACGGGCATAGGTTTGAAGAACCTGTCGAGCCGCTGGCAGCTGATCGCCAATCGGGACATACAGGTGATACGTACCGACGATCGGTTCGAGGTGCGTCTGCCGCTTATCTCCAACAACAAATCCCAGGACAAACGATGAAAGCTCTGATCATAGAAGATGAAACCGCGGCCGCCATAAACCTCGAGGCGTTGCTGCGAAAGGTCGAACCGTCGTTGCAGATCGAGGCGGTGCTCGAAAGTGTCGGAGAGAGTGTCGAATGGCTCAGTTCGCATCCGATGCCGGATCTGATCTTCATGGATATACATCTGGCCGACGGCGAGTCGTTCCGAATATTCGACCGGGTTGAGATCGACTGCCCGATCATCTTCACCACGGCCTACGATCAATATGCCCTTGAGGCCTTCAAGGTCAACAGCATAGATTATCTGCTGAAACCTATTACGCAGAATGACCTGCAACGGGCGCTCGACAAGCTGCACCGGTTGTCGGTGACCGAACGCCGCTCGATATCGGAACGCGTGACGAGTCTTGCGGCCGAAGCCAGCAAGGCCTCTCAGAACGTATTCCTGATACAGGTTCGCGACCGCATCCGCCCCTTGAAGTTCGATGAGGCGGCCTATTTCTATACGAGCGACGAACGTGTGACGGTGCATACCTTCTCGGGAGAGGTCCTGGCGATGGACAAGACGCTCGAAACGCTGTCGGCAACGCTTCCCGAGAATGATTTCTTTCGTGCCAACCGCCAGTTCATTGTTTCGCGCGGTGCCATTCGCGACATTTCGGTATGGTTCGGCAGCCGTTTGGCACTCAATTTGATTCTCGATACGCCGGAGCGCATAATCATTTCGAAGGCCCGTGTGCCGCGTTTCAAGCAGTGGCTTGTAGGCGGGGCCGGTCAGAAGTGATTCCTGCGCGCAGAGAATCAACAACCTAAAAAAGAATCATTTATGTTACGATTTTTACGCATCATTGCGCTTTCGGCGTTCGTTGTGTGCGTGACGGGTGTTTGTGCCTCCACCGACGGCAAGCAGACGGCCCGTAAACAGCAGACGCATGATCAATTGGCCGAGAAACGGACCGAGAAACTCTCCAAGACGTTGTCTCTGACGGATGTGCAGAAGAAGGCCGTGCATCGGTTGACCAAGGAGCAGTTGGCGGCATATCATGCAGCCAAGTCGGACAACAGCCTGTCGATGTCGCAGAAACAGGCCAGGATGGTAGCGGCGGATTCGGTGTACGGCAAGAAGCTGCAGAGTGTCCTGACTCCTGCACAGTATCAGAAGTGGCAGGCCGAGGCCGACTGTGTGGTCATGCCGAAGGGCAAGACGCATAAGGCCGACAAGCATCAGATGAAAAAAGAGTCGCGCAAGGGCGGTTCGGGACGTAAGTAGCTGCGTACATGAACCTGTGGGGCCACGCACTCGGATAGACTCGGGCGGGTGGACATGATAAACGGCGGATAGTACTGTTAATCAGTCACTATCCGCCGTTTTTGGTTTCGGTCGGCGGAGCGCTCGTATGGCGTTGCCGGAGGCACAGTAACGAATGTCGGCTATGTTTGTGACAATGACCCGGAAAGATTGTCGGAATGTCGAATGAGCTCCGAAAAAATTTGATATTGTACAATTAAGTTGTACTTTTGTACGGATATAATATTGTGGCAGGATTGTTCAAAAAGAGTAGTCCCGACGGGAATCGAACCCATATCGTATGAACCGGAATCATATATTCTATCCATTGAACTACGGGACCAACGGCGTTGCAAAGATGCAAAAAAAATTTTAAAATCAGAAACAAAGTCTCCCAAATATATGACCATAAAACTTGACAATTGGCAGAGGATCGAATCGGTCGTGAAGCTCAGTGGTCTGAGCATCAATGCCTTTGCCCGTTATCTGGGACTTCCGCGAGGTGAAAATCTATACCAAATAAAGAAAGGCAACAACGGCATAAGCCGCGATCTGGCACAGAGAATCATACATAAATTCCCTCAAATCAGTTTTTCGTGGCTGATGACCGGCCGCGGAACAATGCTCGCCGACGACAATGGCAACAGCGGTATTCCATTGTACCGTTGCAGCGACCGTGCGGATGTTGGGAGGCTCTACATGCTCGAACCCGATGATTTCGTCCTGCTGCCCGGATATGAGGATTGCAATATCGCCATCGAACGGAATTGGGAACCGATTCCTGGTGCCGCTGCAAGGGGCCCGATCCTCTTGTTGCGCCGATTGACGGGCCGCAACATTCGCGAGAACAAATATCTTGTGGTGACCGAGGGGCTGGTGGACGTATGTACGGTGAAACGTATGGCCCGTACCGGAAAGCTGCGTCTGAGCGGGACGACGGTCCCGAATGGCGCCATGGTGATCGAGAGTGCCGACCTGAAGGAACTCTATCTGTTGCGGGGGATAGTGACGAGTACGGCGCCGGCCGATTAGCTCATCCGCCCGGAGGTGTGGGTGACGTTGCAGAGGGGCATGGAATTACGTATGGTTGACAATGATGTATTTTGATCAGATAAAACAAGAATAAGAGTTTCATAAATATGTTTTCAGGAATAGTTGAAGGTCTGGCCGTGGTAACGGCGATACGGACCGAACAGTCGAACAAGCATTTTACACTTCGGGCGGATTTCTGCGACGAGTTGAATATAGACCAGAGCATCGCGCACAACGGCGTATGTCTGACGGTGGTGGCCATCGAGGGCGACACCTATACCGTGACGGCGATGCGCGAGACGCTCGACCGTTCGAATCTCGACGACCTGAAGGTCGGAGACGAGGTAAACATCGAACGAAGCATGCGCCCCGATGCGTTGCTGGACGGCCATATCGTTCAGGGACACGTTGACCAGACAGCCGAATGTGTCGCTCGCGAGGATGAGAACGGCAGCTGGCGCTTCACCTTCGCCTACCGTCCGCAGGGCGAGGGGTTGTGTACGGTCGAGAAGGGTTCGGTAGCGGTCAACGGCGTCAGCCTGACGGTCTGCGACTCGCGCGATGACCGTTTCAGCGTGGCGATTATCCCGTACACGTACGAACACACCAATTTCCACGCTATCGGGGTCGGCACGAAGGTAAATATCGAATTCGACATCATAGGCAAGTACATCGCCCGCCTGATGCGTAACTATGTCAAATAACCGGCCAACTCTGCGAGACTTATGATTGATATGCTGTTGACGATCCGCTGGAACTTCGATCCCGTATTCTGGCGGATTACCGATACGTTCGATATACGTTATTACGGCCTGATGTGGGCCGTGGCCATCGGCCTGGGATCGGTCCTGGCCGACTGGTTTGTCAAGCGTGAGGGCCTGCCCGAAAAGGTGTCGTGGTCGATGTTCTGCTACGGAGCTTTTGCCACGATCATCGGGTCGCGGCTGGGGCACTGCCTCTTCTACGAACCGGCCGAATATCTTGCTCATCCCCTGACGATCATAACCGGAATACGTGACGGCGGTATGGCCAGCCACGGCGCTGCCGTCGGTCTGTTGATCGGTCTGTGGCTGTTCGTTCGCAAGAACAAACTGCCGTATATCTGGGCCCTTGACCGCGTGATGCTGCCGGTGGCCATCGGAGGCGCGATAGTGCGGTTGGGAAACCTCTTCAACTCGGAGATCATAGGCTGTCCGACCGACCTGCCCTGGGGATTCATCTTCGAACGGCTCTATCCGGCCGGGACTCCGGTCGAGGAGATGGTGGCGCGGCATCCGACACAGATTTACGAGGCGCTGTGCTATCTGATAACCTTCGTGGTGCTGATGTGGCTCTATGTGAAGAAGGATATGGGGCGCCGACGTCCCGGTGTGATGTTTGGAGTGGGGTTGATCGGAATATTCCTGACCCGCTTCTTCATCGAATTCATCAAGGAGGAGCAGGAGGCCTTCGAACAGGGTATGGTGCTCGATATGGGGCAGTGGTTGAGCATACCGTTCATCATTCTGGCAGTGGCGATCATCTGGTGGGCGATGCGACGTCCGGCCATTGAACCAGCTGCCGGCGGGCCCGCCCCGAAACAGACTGCTTCACCGGCAGCCGTGAAACCCAACAACAGAAAAAAGAGGAGAGCCAAGTGGTAAACGACAGCATGGAACGGTTGATCCTGAATGCATTGTTGCGTCGGGAGGATGTTGTGATGCCCGGGATCGGGAGGTTGCATCCAGTGCGTGTTTCGGCGCGATGTGACAAACGCGGTGTCGTTCCGCCGCGGAATACGGTCCGTTATTCGCGGCGGGTCGAGGGGCGTACGCTGGTTGATATGGTTGCCGAGGCGGCCGGATGCGACCGACAGGCTGCCGGGGAGGCTTACGACCGCTGGCTGAAACGCGTGAAAGAGGGCAATACCGTGAATATTGATGGGGTGGGGCGGATCGCCAATGATTTCTTTACCCCGTCTGCGGAGTTTGACCGTCGGCTTAATCGTGCCCCGGCAACCGAGATGAGGCTGCCAGTGCGACATCATGCGGCACGTTGGCTGGTACCGGTTGCGGCAGTGGTCGTGATTGGCGGCGCAGCGGCATTGTGGTTCGGATATTATGGCCAAGGTATGTCTGCTGCTGATGAAGTGCAGGTTACGGAGCAGGTTGCCGGGAACGTTGCGCAGGTGGAGGTCCCGACATCCGGACGTACACCTGAGACATCGGTTGCGGAGGGAGCGGACGTACAGGCTCACGCGGTTGACGCAGAGCATTCGGCCTTGGACAATAATTCTGCAGAATCGGAGGACACGGAGACACTGTCTGTAGTGGATCAGACGGCAGTTGACAAGTCGGCTGCGGCAGGAGTCTCT
>URTU01000031.1 GCA_900550925.1 uncultured Alistipes sp.
CCCGAATATACGAGCGGCAGGACTCCGTCGGCAAACATTTCGGTGTGGATACCGAGGTTCTTGTGGTTTCCCAGCTGCGCCAGCACGGCATTCGGAATGGCACCGATACCCATCTGGAGGCAGGCACCGTCCTCGATCAGAGCGGCGCAGTTCTTACCGATCATCGTTTCGACCTCGTTGGGCTGTGCGAACTTGGCCTCGATCAGGGGCTGGTCGTCCTGGACGAAGATATCGATCTTCGACATCGGGATCATAGCCTGGCCGAACGAACGCGGAACATACTTGTTTACCACGGCGATGACTGTCTTTGCCTTCTCGATGGCGCCCAAGGTAGCATCCACGGAGGTTCCCAACGAGACGTATCCGTGTTTGTCTGGGGGGCAGACCTGAATCATGGCCACATCGCACGGCAAGACTCCCGAACGGTAGAGTTTCTGGGTCTCGCTCAGGAAAATCGGAATGTAATCGGCATAGCAACTCTGGGTTACCTTGCGCACATTGCTGCCGACAAAGAACGAATCGAGTTGGAAAATACCTTCGAATTGGGGATCGGCATACGGAGCCGGACCTTCGGTGTGAAGGTGGTGTACATGCACATTCTCGATCTCATGGTTGGCACCGCGCTCGCACATGGCCTTGATAAGGCACTGCGGGGCACTTGCCACTGCGCTCAAATGGACATGATCGCCCGACTTGATGACTTTCACCGCCTCTTGAGGGGTGGTAAATTTGATCTGACAGTTCATCTTTAACAGTTCGTCATTTATTTAAGTGATAATTCCGCTTGTAAAAGGCAGCTTTCGGTTGCACTTAGTCGCATGAAAGCGCCACAAAGTTAAAAACATTTTTAGATCGAGCCAAATTTCCGCAATACTTTATTCCCACATCCGTAGTCGACTCCTCAACCCGACTGACAACCCGCCAGAAACCAATCTGTTTCCGCACGCGAGACTGCATCAACGGGCCCCCGTGCATGACAAAATACCCACGCACGGACAGAAACTCCTCCCAATGCCCCTCAGAGCCCGTGCCGAACGAAAAAATCGCTGCTGACGGATAACAATATATCGGAAGTTTTTATACATTTGTGTTCGTGAAATACAATACGCAAAAATATTTCCCACAAAACTACAACTAAAACTTCTTATGGATAAACAGAATGTAAAAGAGGTGAAGGATGTCGTCATCCGATTTTCCGGAGACTCCGGAGACGGAATGCAGCTTACCGGCACCCTCTTCTCCGACACTTCGGCCTTGATGGGGAACGGTATATCGACATTCCCCGACTACCCTGCCGAAATCCGAGCCCCGCAAGGTACCGTATCAGGCGTTTCGGGTTTCCAGGTTCACTTCGGAAGCAACCGGGTAATCAACCCGGGTGACTATTGCGACGTGCTGGTGGCCATGAACCCCGCCGCACTCAAAGCCAATGCCCGCTGGCTGAAACCCGATTCGACAATCATCATCGACGGTGATACCCTCAATGAGAAAGCGGTCGAAAAAGCCGGCTTCAAAACCCTCGACCCTATCGCCGAACTCGGCCTCGAAAACCACAATATCGTCATCCCGAACATCACTTCGATGACAAAGGATGCACTGGCCGACATGGACCTCGACAACAAGAGCGTCACAAAATGCAAGAACATGTTCGCGCTGGGTATCTGCTTCTATCTCTACAACCGCCCGTTCGACTATGCAAAACACTATGTCGACTCGAAGTTCGCAAAGAAAAACCCGCTCATCGCCGAAGCCAACAAACGAGCCATGGACGCCGGTTTTAACTTCGCGGCAAATACCCACGCCTTTGCCAATACTTATGACATCGCTCCCGCACCCCTCGAAAAGGGTACATACCGCTCGATAAACGGCAACACCGCCACCGCATGGGGCTTCATCGCCGCATCCGAAAAGAGCGGCCGACCGCTCTTCTGCGGTTCCTACCCCATCACCCCGGCTACGGTGATCCTCGAAGAGCTCGCAAAACGCAAGGATCTCGGTGTCAAGACCGTACAGGCCGAAGACGAAATCGCCGGCATCTGCACCTCGATCGGTGCCGCCTTCGCCGGAAACTTCGCCGTGACCACCACTTCGGGCCCCGGACTCTCGCTCAAGAGCGAAGCACTCGGTCTGGCCGTCATGGCCGAACTGCCGCTGGTTGTCGTCGACGTACAGCGCGGCGGCCCTTCGACCGGCCTCCCGACAAAAACCGAACAGAGCGACCTCGATCAGGCCCTCTACGGACGTAACGGAGAATGCCCGCTCGTGGTGATCGCCGCAAGTACCCCGAGCGACTGCTTCCACTATGCCTTCCACGCTGCCAAGATCGCAATGGAGCACATGACCCCCGTCATACTGCTTTCGGACGGTTTCATCGCTAACGGAAGCCAGCCCTGGAAGATCCCCTCGATGAGCGAATATCCCGAAATCGTGCCGCCGATCGTCACCAAACTCGACGACGACGAAACCCAATACATGCCCTACAAGCGTAACCCCGAAACACTGGCCCGCCGCTGGGCATTCCCCGGCACCGAAGGCCTCGAACACCGTATCGGCGGTCTCGAAAAGGACAAACTCAAGGGCAGCGTATCGCACGATCCGGCAAACCACCAGTTCATGGTCAACGCCCGTGCCGAAAAGGTTGCTCGCGTAGTCAACTGCATACCCGACCAGACTGTCATCGGTCCCGACCAGGCCGACCTGCTCGTAATCGGTTGGGGCGGTACCCGCGGAAACCTGCAAACCGCAGTCGAGGATTTGCAGGCCGAAGGCAAGAGCATCGCACTGTGCCACTTCAACTACATCAACCCCCTGCCGCGAAACGTACGCGATATTCTCGGACGTTACCGCAATCTGGTTGTCTGCGAACTCAACGGCGGCCAGTTCGCCGGATACCTCCGCCAGAATTTCCAGGAGTTCACCTTCGAACAGTACAACAAGTGCGAAGGTCTCCCGTTCACGGTGGTGGAGCTTAAAAACAAGTTCAACGAGATTTTAAACAGATAGTCATGAGCGCTCAATTCAAATACACATCAGCTGATTTCAAAAGCGATCAGGAAGTAAAATGGTGTCCCGGATGCGGCGACCATGCCATTTTGAACGCCGTTCTGAGGGCTATGCCCGAAGTGGCCGAACAGACCGGTACCCCGCACAAGATGTTCACCGTGGTATCGGGTATCGGTTGCTCGTCCCGTTTCCCGTATTACGTGCGCACGTTCGGCTTCCACTCGATCCACGGCCGTGCAAACGCTATCGCAACAGGTATCAAAACCGCAAACCCCGATCTCAACGTCTGGGTGGCAACCGGTGACGGAGACTCGCTCGCTATCGGCGGAAACCACTTCATACATGCAATCCGCCGTAACGTAAACCTCAACGTTATACTCTTCAACAACGAGATCTACGGATTGACCAAGGGGCAGTACTCCCCCACTTCGAAACTCGGCAAGATCACCAAGACGTCGCCTTACGGCACGGTCGAGAAGCCGTTCAACCCGGGTGAGCTGGTCATCGGCGCAAAGGGTACATTCTTTGCCCGCTCGGTCGATGCCGAGGTGATGCTCACGAAGGACTGCCTGGTGGCCGGTGCCGAACACAAGGGAATGTCGGTTGTCGAAGTACTGCAGAACTGCGTAATATTCAACGACAAGACCCACGCCCTGTTCGCAGGCGACAAGGCTACACGTGCCGAACGTACCATCACGCTCAAACACGGTGAAAAGATGCTGTTCGGCGCACAAATGAACAAAGGCCTCATGCTCGACGGCATGAAACTCAAGGTTGTGACCGTAGGCGAAAACGGCGTCACGATGGACGACATCCTCACCCACGACGCGCACGAGAAGGATACTACCCTGCACGTCATGCTGGCGGCAATGAAGTATCCCGACTATCCGGTTGCGCTGGGCGTGATCCGTTCGGTCGAGGATGATGCCGTCTACGACATCAAGGTTGCCGAGCAGGTCGAGCAGGTCAAGGCACAAAGCAAGATCAAGTGCGTCGACGACCTTCTCCACAGCGGCGCTACATGGGAGATCAAATAAATTGCGCAGCCGCCTTGCGGCAGACTGTCAGCGCAATTTGATCGACTGAATCGAAAGCAAAAGGAGCGAATACGTGTTATTATACGGTTCGCTCCTTTTCGTTTTTTTTGTATCTTGCAGACCGGATTACCCGATTTTCCAGAACTGTACAAAAAACATGACCAGCGAAAGATTCTACGACTCCCCGCTCGGCCGGTTGACTCTCACCGATAACGGCAGGGCCCTGACCGGAATATATTTCGACACGCAGAAACGTGCCGTGTGCAATGGCATGTCCGGTGCCATATGGGAACCGGACACAGCATCTTGTAAGAATCGGGACGAGATCAACGGGTTATCAGTTTTTGCCATGACATGCAGATGGCTCGATATCTATTTCGACGGCAGGATTCCGGACTTCACACCGCCCCTGCAACCTCTGGGCACACCATTCCGACGGGCCGTCTGGGAGATCCTTCGCGAGATTCCGTATGGCCGGACCGTAACCTACAAACAGGTTACCGAAGAGTTGATGCGCCGCACCGGCAGCATACGCATGTCGGCACGGGCCGTCGGGAGTGCAATCGGGCACAATCCGATCAGCATCATCATTCCGTGCCACCGCGTCATCGGCAGCAACGGCCGACTGACGGGTTATGCCGGCGGACTCGACCGCAAACGCCGCCTCCTCGAGATTGAACACTGCATGCCTTGATCAGAACAAACACGACCCTGACCCGGTCCTAAAGCTGATACGGCTTCGCCCAACAGTCGCAATCGGGATCTTGACCCGCGAAATCTCTCTGCCAGGCTGCCAGAAATAAAAATCCCGAAACTGCGCAAATATCAGGCGCAGCTTCAGGATCAATCAATTACTACCGGACGCGCGGCAAACGCCGGCTGAACGGCAAACCTATCTCCGCAAAATGTATCTGAGCAGCAGGAAGCCTCCCACAACCTGGAACGCCATGCCGGGAATGCCGATACGGAAATCCTGCGCGGCAAGATAGAAATCGCCTTTCAGAATCCACTCTCCGAGCGTTCCGGCAACCTGATAGGCCAATACAACGGCCAGCATCAGAATGATCGACACCCTCTTGAATCGGTATGCCGCATAACCAGCAATACCGGCCAGAAGTATCGACTTGAGCATAATGGCCGGAAGGGCGGCCGGCGCAGGCATCCCGAACAAAATCGAATTGGCCACCGGTGAGACGACGGCCGTAAGCAATCCGACACGCCAGCCGTACTTATAGGCGCCGACCAACGTGAAGAAGTAAATCGGAAGCCACGTGGGGCCTCCCATCTCGACCGTATGGCAGAGTTGCGGCAATGCAATGTTCCCGACGGCGAACAAGAGTGCAAAAAGGTATGTTTTTGCCTCGCCGTACCGCAGCGAATATAGTTTTACGGTTGTTGTTTCCATCTTGGCCTCCTTGTCAATCAAGTTCTACAAGTTCGTATTTCTGACTTCCCATCCCGAGCGACTCGGCATAATCCAGCGTATGCATGCCATGACGCGAGTCGATACGCTCGATAAGATGTATCTTTCCATGGTCGTCCGAAGCCCTGACGAGGTCCGTACATGCACGGTCGAGCGCAACGGGATCGAGCGACGCCAGAATGCCTATATCACCCATCTGGGGATCGGCCGGCGACGAATCGCAGTCGCAATCGACCGACAGGTTGTTCGCCACACTGATATACAGTATGTTGTCTCCGCAATGGTCGGCAACGGCCTTGGCAGCTTCGGCCATCGACTCCAGAAAATCATCCTGTTCCGGCAGATCGCCCCATACACTCGAAACATCGGTGGTCTTGCCGGCCGAATGGATCCAGGCCTTGCCGTGCGACGAGGCGATGCCGATCGACATGTTCTTGATGGCGCCGCCGAAACCTCCCATAGCGTGACCCTTGAAGTGCGAAAGGATGATCGTGAAGTCGTAATTCATGAAATTCTTTCCCACAATGTCGCGATCCAGATGACGGCCTCCCTCAACAGGCAGTTCGACCTCCCCTTCGGCATCCATGATGTCGACCGGTGCAATGGCCGTAAATCCATGGTCACGGGCGGCCTTCAGATGTTTTTCGGTATCCGAACGGCCGCCTCCATAAGCCGTATTGCACTCTACGATCGTGCCGTTCACCTTCTGTACCAGATCCTTGATAAGGGCCGGCTGCAGGAAGTTGTGACCGCCGGGTTCGCCCGTAGAGAGCTTCACGGCGACCTTGCCACGGGCCTCGCGACCCAAGGCCTCATAGATCTTCACCAGATTCTCCGGAGTGATCTCCTTGAAAAAATAGACCTTCGGCAACGAATCCTCAGCCGAAGCGTTCCCGGATTGGGATGATTCACGATTGCCCTGTGCATTGGCGCAACCGGAGGCAGCAAACATCGTTGCTAACATAATTGTCATGATACTTTTCTTCATATTTGTAAAAATATTCTTCTCCATAATTCGTCCGCCGCACCGCCGGATCGCCATCATGCAGCCGGAGCATGTTGAACGGCATTGGGCAGGCTGTTCCATACGGTATCCGGCAAGCCCTGCCGGCATATATTCAGTAAGACCTTCCGCCCCTGACAGCGTAGCCTAATCGCAGACCGCCCTGCCGTCGGCACAAACCGTTTCAAACCGTCAATGGCGGTTCGCTTCGATAAAGGCTTCGATCTGCCGGTAGCACTCCTCCGGCGTACGGCAGTCGCGGCAACGGCTCTCCAACGGGCACCAGCCTGTTTTCGTACGGTTGATGATATGGTCAACCAGCCGGTCGAACGCTGGTTCCACTCCAGCCGCAACGAAGAGTTCAAGCGCCGGACGGCTCAACACATCCGCATGAACCGCTCCGACACCTCCCAGAATCATCAGCGCAGCAGCAGCCTTCCCGACCACCTTGTCTGCCACGACGGCGCCCGACAGAAACTCCGGATCCCCGTTCAGCAATCCATACAGATCAGCAACACCACGTCCGTCGAATGTCCTGACCCGTCCATTCGAGACGACCAGCGAATGGCCACCCTCGTGCAGCAATCGTATCAAATCTTCCATCATGACCGTTTGACAGATTTCAAAATTCCACTTATGCAAAGATAACAATTCCCACCGAACCCTCGCCCCAAACATACCGTCCCGCTTCTAAATTGGTCGGATTTCACACCTGTCCGGATGGCGTTCAAGACCGCCTCCCGACCACCACTCTGCCAGCCGCACATGTCATTTCCGGCCGAAGAGGATATCCTCAGGCCGCCGGCCCTCCAGCCGTTCGAAAAATATGCGGAATGCACGGTCGGTCGGGAATCCCAACTGTACGGCCACCTCGCTCAGGCTCTTGTCCCGCCGTTTCAGCATGGCCTCGGCAAAGGCTACACGTTTGCAGTCGACATACTCCGAAGTATATTTGCCGGTCTCGGCCCGCAGCATGTCGTCGAAATAGGCCTCCGAACATCCCCAACGACCCGCAAAGAACCGAACCGACGGTATTTCGGAATATTGCGCCATACCCGATACGAAAAACTTCTGCAACCAGCGGTCGACCATCCTCACGGCTTCGGTGCAGGAGTCGTGGCGGGTTATGAACTGACGGCGGTAAAACCGTGTCACATAATCCAGAAACAGTGATATCCGCTCCCCGACGATACGGTGCGTGGACTCATCGATGCCCCATCGCAACTCCTCGTCGATACGCTCCATCTCATGCTCCAGGACAATCCACTCGCGCTGAGACAGATGCAACGCTTCACTCTTGCGGTAGCCGAAGAAGCCGTATCCGCCCTTCCGGCGATCATCCTGCAGCACAGGCGTCAGTGAGGAGTGAAAGCAGAGCAGATGTCCGCACTCACCGCAGCACTCCGTTCTGCACAACTCTTCGCCTACCGCCTCACCCGGCTCCAACGCCACCAGTACGGCATCCGAAAAGTCATATCCCTTCCAGCCCAAATCCGACGCACAGCATCCACATCCCGACTTCAGCCACACGGTATGGAAGCCGAAACGGGTCGCTGCATCGAGAGCCGCCGTCACCGGCAACTCGATAAGTGTCGCCAGCGGATGGCGGGTTTCGGTCGAGAACAACTCGTTGCAACGCGATATGCTGACTATGGTCGATCCGTTCATCTACTCCAACGAAAGCGTTACCGTAGCATCGTCGCCCTTGCCCCAGAGCTCCAGCATCCGTTCACGTGACGAAACACCTTCGACCTTGCCCAGTCGCGTATAGCTCCACGTATTGGTGCCATAGAAGATCACCAGCGAATTACCCTGATACAGAACCATGTCTCCGGGCCCGGTCACCGTCCGCACATCGTGCCTCGGCAATGAGAAGCCCAGGCCTCCGACCTTCTCCATATTCCCGTAATCTTCCATACGGACCTTTATATCACCGCGTTCAAGGCGGGCCCGCAGCGCTTCGGCCGTCTGGCCCGGCTCAAGCACCGCACTGAATGAATTGCCGTTGACCGTCAATCTTATCCTTATCTTTTCCATAATATGGCAACCGTTGTTACACAAAACTTTCATCATAATGCTGCCGGCTTCGGCCGAATGTCGAAATGGCCAACCGGTAGGCTTGTGGCCAAAAAAACAGCTATTTCAGAGCGTTGTACTCATCCTCCGAAACAGGTTCGAGCCACTCGTTCGAGGTCTCTTCGCCCGGAACCTCGAAGGCCAGGTGCGCAAACCAGCTGTCGGCCGCCGCTCCATGCCAATGCTTTACGTTGGCCGGGATGTGAATGATCGTACCGGGCAGAATCTCCACCGCCGGTTTACCCTCCTCCTGATACCAGCCGCGGCCGGCAACACCGATCAGCATCTGTCCGCCGCCGCTCTTTGCACGATGTATGTGCCAATTGTTGCGGCATCCGGGTTCGAATGTCACATTCGAAACGTTGACCTGCTCACCTGAAAGCGGTGCCAGATAGCTGTTGCCGACAAAATAACGCGCATAGGCCGTATTTGGCTCCCCGATCGGGAAGATCATCTCCCGCTGGAAGGCCGCCTTTGCATCCTCGCCGGCCTCATCCCCGGCCCAAACATCCTTCGCCAGCCGAAATGCCGCCCATGCCTTCGGCCAGCCCGCATAGAACCCGATATGTGTCAATATCTCGGCTATCTCGGTACGGGTAATGCCGTTCTGACGAGCCGTCTGAAGATGATACGTCAGCGAGCTGTCGGTTATACCCTGGCTGATGAGTGAGGTGATGGTGATCAGACTGCGGTCGCGAAGCCCCAGAAGATCCGTACGGCTCCAAACCTCCCCGAAGAGTACATCATCATTGAGTTCCGCAAATTTGGGCGCGAAATCACCCAGCTGATCGCGGCCAGCCGTCTGTTTGATTTTTTCCTGTGCCATAATCGTAGATACGTTTATTGTCATTGCCACAAGGGCAAGCATGAATTTGATCTTCATTGCCGAATGGTTTTATTGGTTTTTCACGATACAAAAGTACCCAATTGCATATAACCGTTTTGTATACGATTTACTGATCTTTGTACCCGAATCGCCGATCACGGCCCGAAGGTGTAAAATATTCCGTCAGGAAATATTATATTTGTCGAAAACATACCTCAACGATGGAAGAAATAATCAATCTCGACAGCGTAGACAAGTACAACAAACTCTTCGGTCTCGAAACTCTGCACCCGATGGTCGCGGTAATCGATCTCGCAAAGGCTACCCGTTGGCCCGAACACTTCAAGGCTACTTACGGAATATATGCCCTCTACCTCAAGGATACCCTCTGCGGCGACATTACATACGGCAAGCAGCCTTACGACTACCAGGAGGGCACGATCGTATGTTTCGCCCCGGGACAGGTTGCCGAGGTCGAAATGCTCAAGGATGTACGGCCATCGGCACTCGGCGTGCTGTTCCACCCCGACTTCATTCGCGGAACCGCACTCGGTCAGGAGATCAGAAAATATTCATTCTTCTCATACCAGACCCGCGAGGCTCTGCATCTCTCCGAGGAGGAGCGAAATACCATAACCGACTGCCTGCAGAAGATCGATGCCGAACTCCGGCACAATATCGACAAACACAGCCGACGCCTCATTACGGCAAATATCGGCCTGCTGCTGGACTACTGCATGCGGTTCTACGAACGGCAGTTCACCACACGCGAAGTCCCGAATCACGACATCATAGTGCGGTTCGAGGAGCTGTTGGACAACTACTTCGACTCGAATGCCCCGCAACAGTCCGGACTCCCGACCGTCAAGTATTTTGCCGAGAAGGTACACCTGTCACCCAACTATTTCGGCGACCTGATCAGCAAGCAGACCGGAAAGACCGTCACCGAACATATCCATTCGAGACTCATGGAACAGGCCAAGGAGCTGTTGCTTTCGACTTCGATGTCGATGAGCGAGATAGCATATTCGCTTGGGTTCCAATACCCGCAGCACATGAGCCGGATGTTCAAACGGGTCGTGGGCTGCACCCCGAACGAGTTCCGCAACAACGCCTGACAAAAACACATCCGGCCGGACGATGCAATCACACACTGGATCGACATCTTCCGGCCGGTTTTCTGTCTTTGTGCCAGGCCCGTCCGCCACAATTCACCGCATCAGGCTGCGGCAAAAACGGACTGCCATCCCGCAACCACTGTCACCGGCCGCCGTCAATGGCCGAAGCGTGACGTATCCACCTCCTTGTGTTTGCGCTCCTTGTAGCCACCGAAACGGTATGAAAGCTGTACGGTCGTGGTACGCGTATACATGTTGGAGCCCATATCGAGCCACTGGCCGCGGTAACGGATCCGGGTAAAGGGACGTCCCGTCTCGAACAGATCGCTGCACCGTACCGAAAGTGTCGCCCGACCGCTGTCGAACGTCCATTTCAGCGCCGCGTCAACCGCCCCCAGAGGATCTATGTCATAAGTACCCTGAATTGCCTTCGTCTGGAAGAACCCATTGACCTCAAGTGCCAGATCCGGCTTCCGGCTCAGGCGGAAGGTGTTGATCAACCGTACGATGCCGACCCATTTCGAGCGGTCGAACGACATGTCGTGATAGGCATCGCAACGCTGCCGCATCCTGAGCCCCGTAACCGTCAGCCGCGAATCCAGCCACTCCCCGATGCTGAACGGAACGACAACATTGGCACCCCATTGCCGGTTCGTATTCCAGTTGAGCGACTGGTAGATGAGTGCCAGCCGGTCGGACGACTGCCAGGCCGCCTGAACGAAATAGTCGGGCATCTCGTTCCAGAAGAGCACAAAGATATATTTCTGACGGTAGATGTAGATTCCCTGGGCGCCGTAACTGCGCGAGGGGCGCAACCCCGATGTTCCGTGAACCTCCGAATAGCCATCGATATAGGATACGGCGCCCTGCATCTCCCAATACGAGGGATAACGCTTGTCCGACGAGAAGTTCAGCTGTACGATATGGCGGTCCGAGGGCATCCAGTTGAACGTTGCCTGTGGGTAAAGCGACCAATTCTCATAATTTCCCAGACGGTAGTATTCCCCGGCAAGCGACACCGAAAAACCGACTCGTCCGAACTGCCGCCCGGTACCGGCATAGAGGTTGCCCGTATATTCGTCGAGCCGCGAATCGGTATCCGACGTCACGGGATCGCCTTCGAGAATCGTGTAATGCTGCCAGTCATGCGAGGCGGCGAATCCGAATGCTCCGCCGGCCGAGAGGCTCCAGCCCGAATCAAACGTATGCTGTTCGTCGAGCGTCACGTTCAGACGGTCGATACGCTGTCCCGACACGACATCGAAAGCCGTCGACGAACCGTCCGTATAACCGTTCTTCAGGGTCGACCGTTCGGGATTGTCGTAATGGGTATAGTCGACCCCCAGATCGAGCCCGAAGGCGGAGGTATAGCGCATCGAAACGTTATGAAGCGCCTTGTCGCCATGCTTCTCGGAGAGCGACTCGACAAACGTTCCCGCTGACTGCGACACTCCACGGCTGCCGGGCGTGAACGATGCCGTATAGGCTGCACTCAGCTTCCCGCGCCCCTGAGGAGCATATTCGAGACCGGCGCGGAGCTGATGGCTCCACCCCTCGCCCGTAATCATCTCCTCCTGCCGTATGTCGTAAAGCCCGTCACCGAGCGAATGCAGCGAATGCAAATCGTAACGGAGCATCTCCTTGCCGCAATTGGCCGTGTAGAGCAGATCGGCCGACCATTTTGGCGAGGTTACGACAAAGTTGCCTCCGACATTCCAGTTCCCGTAATAGCGATCCGTGTAGTTTCCGTGCACCTCTCCCGAAAAGGCCATGTCGTAGCTGCGCCGCAGGACAACGTTGATCGACGCTCCCCGGACGTGATACTGAAGCGGCGTGCTGTACATAACCTCGACCTTCTCGACCCGTTCGACCGGGGTTGAACGCAAAAGCGTGGCAAGCTGTTCGGTAGTCATCGTCGAGGGACGGCCGTTGAGAATTACCGTCACGGAAGAGGTGCCGGCAAGGGTCAGCGCACCATCCTGCTCGGCAACCCCAGGCAGACGGGTCAAGGCCTCGTAGGCGTTGTTCACGGCCTGTCCCTGCGTCAGGAGTTCCAGATCGTAATTCAGCCTGCCCTCCTCGACCTGCACCACCGGACGTTCACCCTTGACAACCACCGCATCGACCGCCGCCGCTCGCTCCGAAAGCCGGAGATCGCCAACATCCGACCGATCGGACTCGAGATTCATTATTTCATAGCCAAGGTGCTGTATCTGCAACCGATACGGGCGTTCCGCCGAGCGGAGTTCAAAACTACCGTCGAGGCCCGAGGCGACAGCTCCCAGATATACCGAATCGCAGTCGAACAACACCACGGCAGCCCCGACGACGGGTTGGTCATTAGCATCGACCACACGGCCGCGGATCAAACCCGTATCGACGGCCGGCGATGTGTCTCCGTTCCGAGCCGTACGGGCCGTGGTGTCTGACGTAGTCGGAGTTTGGGCCGCGGCGGCCGATACGGCCATGAACACAGCCGAGACAAGAATGATTTTCAGTGTGTGTGATTTCATTTTCATGCAGTTTTCAAAGGATTCTTCCGACTGCAAATTTAACCCGAAAAGGGCCTTGCCGGTACGGATTTATCCTTGCCACACCGGATATAACACACTGTATATCAACAATTGATTTCGCAAAAATCTTGCCGCGGCACAGAAATGCCTTGCCTGCGAATCCAAGTTCGGAACAACTCCCGAACCGTGCCCGGCAATCAAGCGAAGAACCCCATCAACCGCTCACGATCCGGCGCCTGCGACTCGGCAATCCGCCGTTTGAGTTTGGACTTGAGGGTGTAGACGCCGTTCAGGGACATCCCCAACATGACACATATCTCCTGCGGCGTGAATCCGGCAATCACCAACGCCGCAAAATCGTAATTGCGCTCAGTCCACCCCGGGAACTGCCTCCGCAGACACGTCACTGCCCGATCGCTGTATAGATCGGCCATGTCCACCACATCGGCCAGCAACGCCGGACTCAAGGCCAGTTCACGCATCTTGGCCGTCAGCCGCTCACCCTCGCCATAGGTATAATATGTAGCGGCTATGTCGCGGACTGCCGCCATACGCCCCTCCAGAAGCCGTTTCACGGCCGCCTCGCGGGCATCCGACGCATCCAGACGTGACGTAAGGCTGTCATGAGACTCGCGGTAGGAGTCCAACAGCGCCAGCGATTCGCTCAACTGCTCGTCGCGAAGGCGCAACTTGCGGCGATATCCGACAAATACAAATCCCGCTACCGTAACGCCCAAAATCGCAACCAGAGCAAAAATCCATACCCTATAGCGCAGCGACGACTCACGGAGTGCGACCTCGTTTGCCGTCCTGAAACGGAGTTCCAACTCGGCAACCTGCGCCCCGCGCTGCACCTCGAACAACGAATCCTTGACCGAAACGTACTGCTGCATGTAATCGTAGGCCCGGGCGTTGTCACCGCCGTCGTGATAGATCTCCGCAGCCAGCTCGTACAACCCCACATCTCCCTGATGAAACGTCTCACGCTGTTCGAGCGACCGCTCGATGTAGACACGTGCCGAATCGAGATTACCGTCGCTATGGAAGATTACGGCCGACGCCACGTCGTAGAACTTCCGTTCGGGATCATCCGCCTCCGCCCCTTCGTAGGAGAGCGGTGCCGACCGTATCTCGTCAAGATCGATACTCTGCCGCGCGGCCAGCATCTGCTCGGTCGACCAGTCCCCGAGATAGGTGTGGAATATCAGGTTCTGCAGCCGCACCTGCTGGGCAAAGTAGCGGAACGGAAGCGTATCGCACGCCTCAACCAACGGTGCCAGCGTCTCAATGGCCTGTTCGAAATCCCCGTCGGCACAATAGGCCGATGCCAGCATGAAGCGGCTGTATCCCTCCTGTTCGGTATTGCCGTATACCTGCGCGGCATCAACCGCCTTCGCAAAGGGCTCTACGGCATCGTAACCCTGCTCGAAATAGAGCAACCCCAGCGTATGGTAGACCGCAACAAGCAATACCTCGGTCCTCTTCCGCTGCGGATCATCCCCGCCGGAGGACTTCCCGGCCAAAGCCTTCTCAGCCATTATGGCCGACTGCGTATAGCCGCGGATTCCCTCCTCCAGATCACCCGAAACGACATGCGCCTTGGCGTAGGTATACCATGCTTCGGCCCGTTCGCCATATGTACCGTGACGGTCGTAATAACGTATTCCCCGTTCGAGCGCCTCCCGTCCCGAAAGCGTATCGCCCAAAGCCACATCCGCAATCCCCTTCAGAAGCGACAAGCGGGCCCGTTCATCACGCGTCAGCCCATCGGGATCGACCGTCTGCAACAGTCGAAGGGTGCTGTCGGGATGATCCGCAGCAAAGAAGCCGTCAATCGACACTGCCTCCCCTGCCCTGTCCCGACAACCAACCGTAACGAGCGCCGCAAACAGGATTGTCAATTGTACAATTCGTCTCATGCTCCCGATCATAAACTTATTTGCGGTTCTTCCTGTCCTTACGGTATATTTGGAACGAATTTACGAAATTCTGCCAGATAATATAGGCTGTTGGCGCTATCGAACTCAGCGGATCCAGAAATGCCTGAGACATCCACACCGCCAGCACCGTATTCTTCTGTCCCAGCGACTGCCCACCCGCTACGGCATCTCCGTAACGGCGGCCGATACGGCGTCCGAGCACGAACTGCATAATGCAGATCAGCAATGCCACTACGGCCAATGAGATTTCGGTCCACGGGTCAGCCCCGCGAAAATCGATGATGAAGGTTGTCGTGCGGCCGACGATAACTATCAGCGACAACAGCCACAGGTAAAACGTAATCTGGCTGTGCTCCGCAATCCAGCCGCTCATGCGCGGCGAAACCACCCTGAACAGCTGCGCTGCGACAAATGGCATGATAAGCAGCGGCACCACCTTCATGAATATCTGCAGGAATGTACATTCGCCATTCCCGACCACCGACAATACCACCGGAGCCACAAGCGCTATCGTGAAGTTGCACAACAGGCTGTAAGTTGCCATTGTAGTTATATTCGCGCCGAGCATGCCCCCGATCACCACCGCAGCCATCGCCACCGGTGTCAATACGCATATCAGTGCACCCTGAGCCACCACGGCGTCGATCCTGTACAGCAGCAGGTACAGCAGAATACTCAATATCAGCTGAAAAAGCAGCAGCCGGAGATGTATCGGTTCGATGCGCATGCTCCGGATATCGACCCGGCAGAACGTATAGAACAACATCAGGAATATCAATACCGGAGTGAGCATATGCCCGCATGCCATGTCAAGCGCCATAACCGGTCGGCACAGCAATGCCCCCACAACCATCGACAGAGGCATCGAGACCGTTTTTATCATCGGATTCATTATCAATGCTGGATTATACGCGTGCAGCCACGACAGCCGCACAACGCCTGCAAAGGTACTAAAAAATAACGGAGCCTGTCAACCGTACCGGGAAAATATCCCTTTTCCCCCCCCCTCCGTGCCGAACCAGACACACGGCAACACATAATATCGCGTGCAACCTCAATTTGGAAAGCGCCCACCGCAACACGAACATCCGTGTAACCTCACTGTGTAAAGCGATCCACCGAATAAAACCGGAAAGCACTCCACCGCATAAAACAAAAACGGGAACCACCCTTGTGCAGGATGATTCCCATTACAGTTACCCGATCAGGGGCCTTCGGTTCGCAAAAACTATTCTGCTCCCTGAGCCTCCATCTCCTTGAACAGCGTGCTGTACTCCTCGCTCTTCTTCATCATCTCGTCCGAGTCGTAACGCAGACGGAAATAGACCTCCTTGAGCATCTGTACCGGAGTCAGCTCTTTCGGCGACAGCTCATGCGCCTTCTCCAACGACGGCAGTGCCATTGCGTAGATCTTGTTCACCTCCTGCTGAGCAGCTTCGCTCTCGGCATAGCTCGTGAACGAACGCTCCAACAGTGCATCCTGTTCGCTGTCGGCCTTCGAGCAATATACGTAGCCCAGACGCAGCTGGTTGATATATACATCGGGCTGCAACTCTACAACCTTGCCGTATGCCTCGATGGCATCATCCCATCTCTGCGTGTGCAGATAGATGTTGCCCAGACCGGCCCACAGTTCCGGATTCGTAGGATCTTCACTGATGGCCTTCTTCACGATCGCGAAGATCTCCTCGGGATCATCCTCGCTGCCCTCGCGGGAATAGAATGCCATCATGCTCTCCATGATGTTCTCATTCTTCGGGAATTTGGCAATACCGTCCAGCAGCATCTGCTTGCTCTTTGCCATATCGCCCTCGTTGTTGCGGTAGTAGCAGTGGAACAACAGATAATAGACGTCGCCATCCGAATAGTAACCGTTGTCAAGAGCCTTCTGCAGGCATACCTCGGCATTGTCGAAATCCGATGCCAGCGCATACAGATAACCGGCATTGAAGATGTACGAGGTATCGTTCTGATTGACCAGTTTGTTCTGGCCGATCTCATAAGCCGCCTTGAAGGCGTCGGCACCGGCCTCATAGTTGCCCAGGCTGGTCATGTTGTTGGCTGTCTGCAGATAGAAGTCCTTGATCTGCAGCAGACCTTCCTTGGCCTTCTGAGCCTGTTTGGGATCTACTTCGGCTGCCTTGACATAGGCCTCTTCCGAAATACCGATCGCTCCGTCGATGATCTCCTTGGTCTGCTCCCAGCTGACTATCTGAGAGTTGGCAACATAGACATCAACATAGTCATAAACCAGCTTCTCGGCCGGAGTCCCCTGAATCTCAACCTGTTCCTTCGAGAGAGGTTCTCCGATCGAGGCCGCAATCATCGACGAGGGCATGCCTCCGAAAAGTCCTGCTGTCGGTTCGGCTGCCACATCGTAATAGGCTTTTCCGCGATTAAGCCAGGTCGATCCCTTGGCCGCTTTCTTTGCGTCCTGGATATCGCTATCGCTTTTCGCCGCTTTTGACTTGAGTGCCGCGTCATTCACTTTCTGTGCATTGGCGGCCGGCGCAGCGCACAACAAGGCTGCTGCTGCCAGCATAATCAGTCGTTTCATAATAATTAAATTAGCTTTGGTTTCAATTGTGATTTAACTTTTAATTGATTATATCTTGCTATCATTCATTAGATTGCGACGAGTTTTCACCTTCTGCTGACGGCTGATCGGCCGTCGTGCCTTCCGACACCGCATCTTCCTGCGCATCATCACTCTTCGGCACTGCAACAACAGATGCTATCGTATCGCCCTCGCGCAGGTTGATGATCTTCACACCCTGGGTAGCGCGGCCTGCGATACGTATCCCCTCAACGGCCGTACGGATCGTGATGCCGCTACGGTTGATTATCATCAGGTCGTTGTCGTCCGAAACTGCCTGTATCGAGATCAGCTTGCCGGTCTTGTCGGTGACGTTGATCGTCTTGACACCCTTGCCGCCGCGATTCGTGATACGGTACTCATCCAGGTTGGTACGCTTGCCGTATCCGTGCTCGCTCAGTACAAGGACATCCTGTGCCGAAGCATCCTCAATGCAGATCATGCCGATCGCCTCGTCACCCTCGTCCAGAGCTATGCCGCGGACTCCGGCCCCGACACGTCCGATCGGACGGACCGTATTTTCATTGAAACGGATCGCCTTGCCGTTGCGTGCCGCGATCATGATCTCGGCATTGCCGCTGGTCAGCTTGGCATCGATCAACTGGTCGCCCTCGCGGATCACGATCGCATTGACACCGTTCTGGCGCGGACGAGAATAGGCCTCGAGTTTGGTCTTCTTGATCGTACCCTCGCGAGTACACATCACTATATAGTTGTTCTCGACATACTCCTTGTCATCCAGACGACGCACGTTGATATATGCACGCACGTTGTCGTCCGGCTCGATCTGGATAACATTCTGTATGGCGCGGCCCTTCGACGAGCGCGAACCTTCAGGAATGTTGTAGACCTTCAGCCAATAGCAGCGGCCCTTCTCCGTGAAGAACATCATCGTGCTGTGCATCGAAGCCGTATAGATATGCTCGATGAAGTCCTCGTCGCGCGTGGCACTGCCCTTCACCCCGACACCTCCGCGGTTCTGGGTGCGGTACTCGGCCAGCGGCGTACGCTTGATGTAACCCATGTGAGAAATGGTGATCACCATGTCGTCGTCGGCATAGAAATCCTCGGGATTGAACTCCT
>URTU01000032.1 GCA_900550925.1 uncultured Alistipes sp.
ATGGCTTCTTTCTGTGCATCACGGAACTTGAATACATTGAGCAGCTTTTCTACTTCGGCTTTAACATCGGAGAATTCTTTCAGTGTCTCTTTGTCATAATCTGTAAGTTCGCCCGCAGCGGGTACTTTACCTTCGAAGTACTTCTGTGTCAATACCATCGCACGGTTCACAAAGTTACCGTAGACCGCTACCAATTCGTTGTTATTGCGTGCCTGGAAGTCTTTCCAGGTAAAGTCGTTGTCCTTGGTTTCGGGTGCATTGGCTGTCAATACATAACGCAATACGTCCTGTTTCCCGGGGAAGTCTTCCAGATACTCGTGTAACCACACTGCCCAGTTGCGTGAAGTGGATATTTTGTCTCCTTCCAGATTCAGAAATTCGTTGCTCGGTACATTATCCGGCAAGATATAGCTGCCTTCAGCTTTCAGCATAGCCGGAAATACGATGCAGTGAAATACGATATTATCTTTTCCGATAAAGTGAACCAGACGGGTTTCGGGATCTTTCCACCAGGCTTCCCATGAATCGGGAAGCAGTTCTTTTGTATTGGATATGTAACCGATTGGTGCATCGAACCATACGTAGAGAACTTTACCTTCAGCACCCTCTACCGGAACAGGAATCCCCCAGTCGAGGTCACGGCTGACGGCGCGGGGCTGGAGGCCCTGGTCGAGCCAGCTTTTGCACTGTCCGTACACGTTAGGTTTCCACTCCTTGTGGTCTTCAAGAATCCATTTACGCAGGAATGGTTCGTGCTTGTCGAGCGGCAGGTACCAGTGACGGGTCTCGCGCATGACGAGTTTCGAACCCGAGATAGCGCTTTTCGGGTCGATCAGGTCGGTAGCATTGAGTGTCGATCCGCACTTTTCGCACTGGTCTCCGTATGCGCGTTCGTACCCGCACTTGGGGCATGTGCCTACGATATATCGGTCGGCGAGGAATGTTTTGGCCTCCTCGTCATAGTATTGCATTGAGGTTGCTTCGGTGAACTCACCCTTGTCGTAGAGGGTGCGGAAGAAGTCCGAAGCGGTTTTGGCATGAGTCGGGGATGTCGTGCGGGAGTATATGTCGAACGACATTCCGAGGCGTTCGAACGATGATTTGATCAGTGCGTGATATTTGTCGACGATAACCTGCGGCGATACGCCCTCTTTGCGGGCCTTAATGGTTATAGGTACTCCGTGTTCATCGCTTCCGCAGACCGAAATTACATCGGCGCCGCGTTGGCGGAGGTAACGCACGTATATGTCTGAAGGGATATATACTCCGGCCAAGTGGCCTATATGTACCGGGCCGTTTGCGTATGGCAGGGCCGAAGTGACGAGATATCGTTTGAACTCCTTTTTCATCTTGATGGTATATATGCTGATTTAAAGGGCAAAGTTACTAAATAAATTGTTAGGATGCAGTCGGGATGATGATTTTTTGGCAATAAAAGGGCTGGCCGCACGCTGATGAGCGGCTTTTCATGCGTGGGTTTGTTGCGAAGGGTTGTTTCAGTCGTTGTAGTCGACGATTATTATCTCGTCGTCGGAGAAGAAACGGGCGGCTTCGATTGCGGCATTTTCGTCGCTGTCGGAGGCGTGGATGGCATTGTGCTGGACATCCTCACCGTACAGGCGCCGGATGGTTCCTTCGGCGGCCTTTGCGGGGTCGGTGCTTCCGACTACGCGGCGGAGTTCGGCCACGGCATTTTCGCGTTCGAGAGCGGCCACGACGATCGGGCCGGATGTCATGAAATCGATCAGTGACGGGAAGAAAGGTTTGCCGCGGTGCACGTCATAGAATTTTTCGGCCTGGTTTCTCGAGAGGCAGATATATTTCATAGCACGGATCTTGAAACCTTCACGGATGAGATGGTCGATTATTTTGCCGGTATTTCCGGCGCCGACGGCATTTGGCTTGATGATGGTAAATGTGCGGTTATTCATATTATGAATTGTTTTTCAGATGTTTTCAGTGTGTGGTTATTGCGTCGACGGTTCAGAACTTGTACCCGGTCCATATCGATAGCGAAATGTTTCTTAGAGATTTTCCAAGGAAGAAACGGTCGTCGTATGATCTCGAAAGGGTTGTGAAACCGAACTGGTAGTCGGCACCGAAACCGAATGCTCCGATTTCGAACGCCACAGAAAATTCTAAGCCGGAGTCGAACCGTTTGAGTCCGTTTTTTCCGAATATGGATCTTGGCATTGCCTCGACCAGAGTCGTTTGCATGTTGTCATACCATACTGTTGGTATTGTACCATGAATTCTTCCGGCGATTCCGTATGCGAAATATGGTCCGGCGGCGAAGTTGAATGCCAGTGATGATCCGATTGGAATACGGGCATTTAGCATTACGGGCAGTTCGAGATAATATTGGCGGGCATTTGATTTTTCGCCGAAAATCATGTCGATTTTTGCACCTTTGGCGGAGAATGTGAGAGATGGTTGCAATGAGAGTACCCACACGAGTTTGAAAGATCGGGCGACGCCGACTTCATATCCGGTGAGCATCCTGGTAGAGATGTAGCCGTCCCATCGGCTGCGGTTGATGCCGGCTTTGATCTGCCAGGCATTCTGTGCGTACGCTCCGAAGGAAAATAATGTCATGAGAGCGATCAGTGCAATTCGTTTCATATGTGAGGCTGAGTTTTAAGGTTGGTTCAGTATTTTTATCGGTTTTCGGGCCGTGAGTGTTCGGAGATGCTGTGGCGGCAGTTTCAGTGCCGCCCGGATCAGTCGCGGTTGATGTGAGCGGCATACGTCTCCCAACGCTCGATAACCGTTTTGAAGTCTTCGGGCAGCTCGCTGTTGAAACAGATCTGCTTGCCGGTCGAGGGGTGTATGAACCCGAGTGTTCGGGCATGCAGGGCATGTCGGGGCATTATGGCGAAACAGTTTTCGATGAATTGCCTGTATTTCGAGAATGTGGTACCCTTGAGTATGCGGTCTCCGCCGTATCGTTCGTCGTTGAAAAGCGGGTGCCCGATATGCTCCATGTGGACTCGGATCTGATGGGTGCGACCGGTTTCGAGCTGGCATTCGATCAGGGTTACATATCCGAATCGTTTGAGTACACGCCAGTGTGTTACGGCATGTTTGCCTTCGGAGCCGTCGGGGTATACGGCCATCTTGAGACGGTCGCTTCGGCTTCGGCCGATATTTCCGACAATTGTACCCTGGTCCTGGTCGAAATTTCCCCAGACCAGAGCGGTATATTGCCGGATAATGGTGTGGTCGAAGAACTGTTTTGCCAGACGGGCGTGAGCGAGTTCATTTTTTGCGACCACGAGCAGTCCGGAGGTATTCTTGTCGATACGGTGGATAAGTCCGGCCCGCATGTCTCCCTGCTGGAATAGCGGGGTATTCTGCAGGTAGTATGTCAGGGCGTTGACCAGCGTTCCGCTGTAATTCCCGTGACCGGGGTGCACAACCATTCCAGCCGGTTTATTGACTATTATTATGTCGTTGTCCTCGTAGACGATATCGAGCGGGATATTTTCGGGAATGATTTCGACCTCACGTTTCGGGTATGGCATGACGATCGATATCCGGTCGAAAGGTTTGACGCGGTAGTTCGATTTTACGGGGCGGCCGTTTACGAGGATATTTCCGTTGTCGGCGGCGGTCTGGAGGCGGTTTCGCGAACAGTGCTCCATGCGTACGGTGAGGTATTTGTCGATACGCATCATGGCCTGTCCGCGGTCGACCGTCAGAGCGAAATGTTCGTACAGTTCGTCGTTCTGGTCGCTGCCGTCAGTCTCCTCATCGAGCAATATGTCATCGTCATAGATCTCTGCCATAAGGCCGAAACTTGTCTGGTTGGAATTGTTTGAAGGGGTGGCGAATGTGTCGTCAGTCGAAGAAAGTCTCTTCGTCGTCGGTCGTTGTGGGACTGTCGGAGAGTTGGTCGGAGTCGGGTTGAGCATCCAGTTCGGCCTGTTTCCGGGCCGCCTCGATCACCATGAGCGAATCGGTTATCTGGGTTCTGCGCAACTGGTTTTCAGCCTCGGCCTGGCGGGCCTTCCTGTCGGATAGCGAACTCTCCTTGTCTATTTTGTCCTGATCGAGAGTGAGCCGCAGGTCGACCCTTTGGCCGAGAGTCAGGATCTTGTTCTGGCCGGGGGACTGGAAATATACTCTGGCATCCTTTCGGTCGAGTACGCCTATCTCCTTGTCGAAATCAACGTTCCCGACATTGAGACCGACCTCCCAGAGGCGGCTTTTGGCCTCCTTTAGGGGGAATCCTATGACTTTCGGGACCGATACGGCGGCCTCTTCGGGGGCGATCCCGACCACGAGTGTAATGCCGGATCCGGCTTCTATTTCGAGGTTGTCGTTTTTGGAGATTACGCGGTCATGGAAACGCTCCTCGAGGACATAGTTTGTCGCCATGTCGGGCCGGTATATCAGTTCGGCTATTTCGAGGCCGGCTACTTCGAGGTTGTTTTTTGCCTGGCGGAGCGAATAACCTGTTACGTATGGGACCGCGACTTTACGCTGTGCGAAAGAGTTGATGGTGACATATACCTTTCGGCCGGGTTTTACGTCGACCTGAGGTTTTGGGTTCTGTTCGAGGACGATTCCGCCGTCGTAGACGGGTACGTAGAGCGAATCGTTCACGATGATTTCGAGTTTGTGTTTTTTGGCCATGTGCATGGCGTCGCCGATTGTGACGCCGGTGAAATCCGGGACCTGGCAACGGGCTCCGTGACGGGTTCCGAGCTGCATGAGATAGTGTGCGGCGACGAGGATTACGATCACCGTGAGGATGATCTTGACCAGGGCCGAGAGCAGCGGCGAGTTGTGGATTGCTGAGTATATTTTCTTGAGCATGGTTTGGGGTATGTTTCGTAACAGTGATTCGTTTTGTTTGTATTTTCCAGTCTTCAGGGGGTTATTTTGGAGCGTTTCGGTACAGGAATACGGCAATGACAAGGTATATTAGGTTTGGGATCCAGACCGAGAATCCGGCGGGCAGGACCCCGCTCTTTGCAAACTCTTCGAAGAACCTGCCGAAGAGGATGTATGAGAAACAGAGAGTTATACCGATTCCGATATGGAGACCGGTACCGCCCCGGACCTTTCGTGAAGAGAGCGAAACGCCGATCAGAGTCAGTATGAATGTCGATATCGGGTATGCGTAACGGGTATGTCGTTCGACCTCGAACAGGCCGATCATGTCGGAACCCTTTTCGCGCTGTTGGCGGATGAAGTGGTTCAGTTCGCCGATTTTCATGGTTTTGATCAGTTCGTTGACGCGGCCCAGTTCCGTAGCGTCGAGGTTGATCAGGGTATCGAGGTTTCGGTGCTGGGTGAATCGTTCGTTGTGGAGCGAATCGAACTCGCGGGTGGTATATCTGTCGGCGGTCCAGTGTTTTGTTTCGGGGTCGAACTTGACTTCGGCAGCTTCGAGCGAGGCGACCATTTCGTTTCCGTCGAAGTGCTCGAGGGCAAAGAACGAAGCGCGTTGCGAAGTGCCGGAGTAACCTCTGATGTATGCGAATACGCCGGGTTCGATCTGCCGGTATATATGCCTGTCGTACTGGATGTTCTGGCGCTTCTTGATATACTTGGCCTCGAATGCGACCTGTTTTGTGTTTGTGACCGGGATGACGAACAGGTTGAGCACGAGCGACAATGTGGCGATGATCGTTGCGCCGATGAAGTATGGCCACATTAGACGCAGGAAACTGACACCGCTTGAGAGTATGGCCGTTATTTCGGTCTGGTAGGCCATTTTTGAGGTGAAGAAAATGACGGCAATGAAAGTGAACAGACCGCTGAACTTGTTTATGAAGAACGGGATGAAGTTGGCGTAGTATTGCAACAGGATGGCCTTGAGGGGGGCCTTGAGTTCGAAGAAGTCGTCGGCATGCTCGGCCCAGTCGACCACCACCACGATCACGATGATCAGAGCAATGGCGAAGAAGTACGTTCCGAGGAACTTACGGATTATGTATCGGTCGAGTATTTTGAGCCCTGGGTTTTTCATGGGGGGATAGATCAGAGACGTTTGGCTAATTTTGCGACCATCATTTGTTTCCACTCTGCGAACGAGCCGTCGGCGATATGTTCGCGGGCCTGTTCCACGAGCTGCAGGTAGAATGCGACGTTATGCAGCGACGCGATCTGAGCGGCGAGCATTTCGCCGGCGATAGTCAGATGGCGGAGGTATGCTTTGGAGTAAGTATGGTCGACGAAACTTGTTCCGTTTGGGTCGATCGGCGAGAAGTCTTCGCGCCACTTGAGGTTTCGGATGTTGATAATTCCATCCGAGGTGAATAGCATACCGTTGCGACCGTTTCGGGTAGGCATTACGCAGTCGAACATGTCGACGCCGCGGTCGATTGCCTCGAGGATGTTTACGGGAGTCCCGACGCCCATGAGGTATCTTGGGCGGTCTTTTGGGAGGATAGCGTTTACGACCTCGATCATACGGTACATGACATCGGTCGGTTCTCCGACGGCGAGGCCTCCGATAGCATACCCTTCGGCATCGAACTGCATTGCGAAGCGAGCGGCCTGTTCACGCAGGTCGGCGTATGCGCAACCCTGAACGATCGGGAATAGGGTTTGGGAATGTCCGTATTTAGGCTGAGTCTGGTTGAATCGGTTGAAGCACCGTTCGAGCCAACGCTGTGTGAGAGCGAGCGATTTTGCGGCATACTCTTTCGGGGCGTCGCCGGGGGGACATTCGTCGAAAGCCATCATTATGTCGGCACCGATCGTGCGTTCGATATCCATCACCTTTTCCGGGGTGAAGAGGTGTTTCGACCCGTCGATATGCGAAGCGAAACGGCAACCCTCTTCGGTGAGTTTTCGGCATGCGGCGAGTGAGAATACCTGGAACCCGCCGCTGTCGGTGAGCATTGGGCCGTCCCACGACGAGAATCGGTGTACGCCTCCGGCCTCTTCGATGACATCCATTCCTGGGCGGAGGTATAGGTGGTATGTATTGGCGAGAATAATCTTGGCATGGGCATCGTCGCGCAGGTCGCGATGGAATATGCCCTTAACACCGGCGGCGGTGCCGACGGGCATGAAAATGGGTGTCGGAATAGTTCCGTGGTCGGTTTTGATAGACCCGACGCGGGCGTTTGAGCCGGCTGTTGTATGTAGTACCTCGAATTTCATTTGGAACAAAGGTACATAAATTTATTGAATAGTCGAATATGGGGGCATGATTTTGCGCCGGGCGGCGATTTGCGTCAAAGGGGTTTGCGAATTTACGGCGGACGGGTCGAAGGCAGATTTTTTTTAGTATCTTTGCTTTTCGTATAGAAGCATTTTGGAAAGGATGGATTTTTTTACGAATGTAGTCGGGTCGTACGGATATGACGGCCTTGCGCTTATAGTGTTGTTGCTGCTTTTTTTCGGGATACAAGTCTACTACTATGGGGTTGTTTACCGCCGTATTCCGCGTTACAGGATCAACATGCTTCCGGTTCGGCGTGAATCGGAACCGCCGGTCTCGGTGGTTATCGTGACCCAGGAAGACATGCAGTTTGTCGAGGAGCGGCTGCCGATGTTTCTTACGCAGGATTACTCCGACTACGAAGTGGTTCTGGTTTATGTCGGTTCGAACGAGGATTTCCTGATCGAACTGAGTCAGTTTGAACTCCGTTATCCTCGGCTTCGGGTGATCACGATCCGTCAGCAGACGCGGTTTCCGATCTCGAACAAACAGGCTCTGAATTTCGGAATCAAGGCGTCGAGGTACGAACACATACTCTTTTCGACGAGCGACACTCTGCTGACGTCGGATCGCTGGCTGCGGCTGATGGCGCGGGGTTTTACGCGTGCGGATATCGTACTGGGCTATTGCGGGGTTGAGTATTGCGGAGGCTTGGGCAACAGGTTGATGCGGACGCAGCGGCTTGCCGAGTCGATGCAGTGGCTGTCATGGGCCGTACGCGGCAGGGCCTATCGCGGGATCCGCAACTCGATGGGCTTCACCAAAAGCGTCTACATGTCGGTCAAGGGGTTCAACCACCTGAATATGAACATGGGTGAGGATGATCTATTCATCGGGTCACTGGCTGCCTCCAACGCGGTCTGCGTGATCATGTCTCCGCGGGCTACGGTGCGTCAGAAGGCGTGGGGCGGTCTGAGCTGGTGGCTTGGGGCGCGCCGCTATTTCGGACATACGTTCCGTTATTACGGGATGTCTGTACGCAACTTCGTGGAGCGCGAGGGTTGCACGCGCCTGCTCTTTTTCCTGACGGCCGCAGCGGCCATGGCCTTCATGCCCGACGAGATACGTATTGCAGCAGCCGTGGTGGTTCTGCTGCGTTACGGGATTGTGGTTTCGGCGGTAAATGCGGTCCGGCGGCGGCTGGGCGAAAAACATGTCATGGCGACCTATTTCATCCATGACCTGCTGGGACCGGTGACGGACGGCATACTTGCCCTCTCTCGGCGAATGTTCAAGGACGAAACGGTATGGAGATAGAGGATTATATCGTAGCGGACGATGCACGGTTGGTGCGGTTGGTTCTCGACGGCGATCAGGCGGCATTCGAGTATCTGTTCAACCGTTATGCCGATTCGATCCGGCGGCTCTATGCCAAACGGGTCGGCAATGCAGATGACGTCGACGACCTGCTTCAGGAGACCTTCATCAAGGTCTTCATGAACCTGTCGCGCTACGATTCCGCATATACGTTCGGGCAGTGGCTGTATGTGATCGCTCGCAATACGTTCATCGACTATGTGCGTCGTCGTCGCGACAGCCTTCCGATCGACCAGCTGACCTCGGGGATAGCATCTGCATCGTCGGGCGGTACGGTGACCCCCGAACAGTGCGTCATCAACCAGCAGCAGCGCATGCGTATCGAACACCATCTGAGCCGTATGACACCGCGTTACAGGGAGTTGATCGAGTTGCGGTTTTTCAGGGAGTTTTCGTACGACGAGATAGCGAACAAGTTGTCTCTGCCGCTTGGGACGGTGAAGACTCAGATACATCGGGCGCGGGAGCAGCTGTGCCGATTCATTGTCGAAGATAAAATGTAGCGGGCCCTATGGAGGAGCTTTTGAAATATTTTCCGGAACTGACCGACCTTCAGCGCGAACGCTTTGCGGCGATGCAGGGCCTTTATTCCGAGTGGAACAGCCGCATCAACGTGATTTCGCGCAAGGACATGGATAATTTCTATCTGCACCATGTGCTTCATTCGCTGGCCATAGCGCGGGTGTGCCGGTTCGATCGTGGGGCGCGAGTTGTTGATGTGGGGTGCGGCGGGGGCTTCCCGTCGGTTCCGCTTGCGGTACTGTTTCCGGATGTTCGGTTTACGGCGGTGGACTCGATCGGCAAGAAGATCACCGTGGTGAAGGAGGTCTGCCGTGCGTTGGGGCTGACGAATGTCGAGGCGGTGAATGCGCGGGTGGAGCAGCTTCCCGCACGGTTCGATTATGCGGTAAGCCGTGCCGTGACCGACATGCGCACCTTCGTGGGGTGGGTCTGGCCGCGGCTCGAGAAGGGAAGCTGCGGAAGCCTGCCCAACGGGATACTGTATCTCAAGGGAGGCGATCTGGCCGAGGAGCTTGCGCTGACCGGTCGCCGTTGGCGCATATTCGATATTTCGGAATTTTTCGGGGAGGAGTTCTTCGCCTCGAAAAGAGTCGTTTACACCTCCCGTTGAGGCTTGTCGGGGAGCAGCGGGGCATTTTCCTGACGCATCGGGCCGAGGCTCCGGCAGGAGGTTATTTTGGCTGAATCGGTCGTTTTTATTCTGAAAATTGTAATATGATTCGGAAATTTATTATTTTTGCAACAGTTGGAAAAGTAATAAATTTAAAATGCCGAGAGTCTATGACAAGGACAAGGCAAGTGCGAGAAACAAACCCGATTGGCTTAAGATCAAACTTCGCGGCACGGCTGACTACGCCGATGTCGCCCGCATAGTCAAGGAACACGGTCTGCATACGATTTGCAGCAGCGGCATGTGTCCGAACAAGGCGGAGTGCTGGAGTCGCCGTACAGCGACTTTCATGATTTTGGGCGACGTATGCACAAGATCGTGTAGGTTTTGTGCAACCAGGTCGGGGCGTGCGATGCCTCCTGATGACGGGGAACCTGAAAAGGTTGCCGAATCCGTATCTTTGATGGGATTGCGGTATGTGGTTATCACGTCTGTGACTCGCGACGATCTTCCGGATGGCGGAGCCGCACACTGGGCGGCTACGGTACGGGCAATCAAGGCCCGCAATCCACACACTTCCATCGAATTGCTTATACCCGATTTTGACGCGCGCGGCGAACTGATCGATACGGTTCTTGCTGCGGGGGCCGATGTTGTCGGACACAATATCGAGACGGTCCGGAGGTTGACGCCTCAGGTCCGTTCGCGGGCCCGTTATGATACGAGCCTGGAGGTCCTGCGGCATATTTCCGCGGCAGGAGTCACGGCCAAGAGCGGCCTGATGGTGGGTCTGGGCGAGAGTGAGGATGAGGTTCTCGAAACGCTCGCGGATCTGCATGCGGCAGGGTGCCGTATCGTGACTGTCGGACAGTATCTTCAGCCGACGGCGGCCCACTGGCCGGTTTCGGAATATGTTTCTCCGGAGAAGTTCGAATATTACAGGCGCGAGGCCGAACGGATCGGTTTCGATCTGGTGGCGAGTGCGCCGCTGGTACGATCGTCGTATATGGCCGAGCGGGCCGTGGAGTTGTTGAATGCCGGGAAGGCGGAAATGGGTTGATATGGAGCGCGTGGAGTACAGGGATCTTGGGCTGATCGATTATGGGGAGTGCTGGCAGTTGCAGCGCGAACTGTTCGACGAGGTTCTGTCGCGTCGGTCGGCCGAGGGACCGGCGGTTGGTGCGGGCTACGTGTTGGTGTGCGAACACCCTCATGTCTATACCCTTGGCAAGAGCGGCCACAGCGAGAACATGCTTGTCTCCGAGGAGCAGCTGAAGCGGTTGGGAGCGCAGTTCTACCACATCGACCGCGGCGGCGACATTACGTATCACGGGCCCGGGCAGTTGGTTTGCTACCCGATTCTGGATTTGGGCCGTATCGGGCTGGGGCTGAAGGATTATATACACCGTATCGAGGAGGCGGTGATCGAGTGTGCTGGGGAGTACGGTGTTGTCGGGCGTCGGATAGAGTCGGCGGCCGGCGTATGGATTGTCGACGGGAAGTCGGCACCGCGCAAGTTGTGTGCCCTGGGAGTGCGGAGTTCGCATTTCGTCACGATGCACGGCTTTGCGCTGAATGTCTCGACCGATCTGAGTTACTTTACGCACATCAATCCGTGCGGGTTTTCGGATCGCGGGGCGACGTCGCTCGAGAGAGAGACCGGGCATGCGGTGAGCATGGGCGATGTCAAGGAACGGATTGTCAAATGTTTAGAGAGAAATTTGAATGTTAGAATATATAAAAATTAAAATTGAAGATTATGCCTATAGAGAAGAGATGGGTAGTCAAATCTCCGGGCGATCCGAAGACGGTTAAGCAGTTGGCTGCTGGTCTTGGGATATCGCCGGTATTGGCGAACCTGCTTGTACAAAGAGGCATAGAGACACTTGAGGATGCATCGCGGTTCTTCAATCCCCGTATGGAGGAGCTGCACGATCCGTTCCTGATGAAGGACATGGATCGGGCGGTGGCGAGAATCGAGCGTGCCGTGAAGAACAATGAGAAGATCATGGTCTACGGTGACTATGATGTCGACGGCACGACGGCGGTAGCGCTGGTGTATGCATTCCTGCGCCGGTTGGGACACACCAACCTGACGTTCTATATTCCGGACCGGTATACCGAGGGCTACGGCATATCGATCAAGAGTATAGATTATGCGGCGCGGAAGAACGTCGATCTGGTGATCACGCTCGACTGCGGCATCAAGGCGTCCGAGAAGGTACTCTATGCAGCGTCGAAAGGAATCGACTACATTATTTGCGACCACCATCTGCCGGCTGAGCAGTTGCCTCAGGCGGTTGCGGTGCTGGACCCCAAACGTCACGACTGTCCCTATCCGTTCAAGGAGTTGTCGGGTTGCGGCGTGGGCTTCAAACTGGTTCAGGCCTATGCTTCACGGAACGGAGTTCCGTTTCCGGAGGTTGAGCGGCTGTTGGATCTGGTAGTTGTTAGCATAGCGGCGGATATCGTACCGCTTACGGGCGAGAACCGCATCTTGGCCTATTACGGTTTGAAGCGGTTGAACGAGAAGCCCGGAAAGGGCCTGCATTCGATCATCAAGATCTGCGGGCTGGACAAACATGCCATAACGATCGACGATGTTGTCTTCAAGATCGGGCCGCGGATCAATGCTGCGGGGCGTATGCGTGTCGATGACGAGGATGGTAATATGGGGCCGTCGGGCGGACATGCGGCGGTGAACCTGCTGATCGAGCGGGACGAATCGACGGCCGAGGAGTTCGGAACGCTGATCGACTCGTTCAACCAGGACCGCAAGAGCATCGACCGCAGCGTGACGCAGGAGGCTCACCGGCTGATCGAGTCGAATCCCGAGATGAAGAACCGCAAGAGTACGGTGATTTATAATCCGAAGTGGATGAAGGGGATCGTAGGTATCGTTGCGTCGCGTCTGATCGAGACCTACTACCGGCCGACGGTAGTGATGACCATGAGCAACGGATTTGCAACGGGATCCGCACGGAGTGTTCCGGGTTTTGACCTCTACCAGGCCGTCGAGTCGTGTTCGGATCTGCTGGAGAATTTCGGCGGGCACATGTATGCAGCGGGGTTGACGATGCGGCCGGAGAATATCGGGGAGTTTACGCGACGGTTCAACGAATATGTCGAGACGCACATCGATCCGCAGATGTTGATACCGCAGGTTGACATAGACTCGGAGTTGCTGTTCAGCGACATTACGCTTCAGTTCCGGCACGATCTGAGCCGTTTCCAACCCTTCGGGCCGGGGAATACGGCACCGGTATTCCTGACGCGCGGTGTGAGCAGCCATGGCGAGGTTCGCCTTGTGGGAGCGGAGCTTGAGCACCTGCGTATGGATCTGATGCAGCGCGAGAAGCCCAATACAACGTTGCAGGCGATAGCGTTCCAGCAGCCGACGCAGTACGAATGGGTCCGCGGCGGCCATCCGATCGATATCTGCTATACGATCGTTGAGAACCACTATCGCGGGACTGTTACGGCTCAGCTGCGCGTCAAGGACATAAAGCGCAGCATGCGTTAGCAGGGGGCGGCGGCTCCGGATGTTGTAGTGAGGCAGCTGCCGTATGCATGCGGTTGCGAGAGTCGGATATGCGCCGGTTGTTTGCAGGCGCTTCTGAAAAAGGCATCGGCCGGAGTCAATCCGGCCGATGCCTTTTTTTGTATTGTCGCGGGGTGGCGACATGCGTTGTAAGGAGATGTTGTGAGGTTACATTCGTGGTTTTATGTTGGTCAGCCGCGAGATGTTCGAGACGTCGAACCGGCCCCGTATTCCCATTACGATCCATTCGCCCTGCCCGAACGAGAGCATCAGAAAATCGGAGTAGGCATAATATTCGGCGATGTAGAAACTTGTTTTACGGCCGTTCTCCTCGACGGCCGATATGATCTGATAGTCTTGCTGGGCGGCTACGGCCAATGCGTCGGCGATGAATGTCGAATCGAGCTGTTTTGTGGAGATTGTTTTTATGTATGAAATGTCGTCGAGCAGAGCGGCGAGTTGTTTGTCGCCGTTTTGCCGGGCCTGTTTTCCCATTATTGAGAGCATCTTGCTGCCGAATATGGTTGTACGGAACGACGGAGCCGATTCGTATTTTGCGACGAGATCGTCGAATTCGATATGCTGCCGTTTGGAGTCGGCGGCCTGTTGTCCGAATACCATGACAGGCAGGAGCATTGCGATCAGGAGCATGAAACGCTTCATGGCATTAAGGTTTTTAGCTGGTTATTTTATTACGAAACCGAAACTTACGATCCGGGCCTGCACTCCCATGTTCTCCTTGAAGAGAGGTGAGAGGGCATAGTCGGCATAGATTCCGAAGTTCTTGTATGTCATTGTGACCTGGATGGAGTTTGAGAACGACCGCACGAACGATACGGGTTGTTTTGTTTTGGGGCGTTTGTATTTTGTGCGGGCATTGAGGAGCAGGTCGTTGTTGAGCGTGACGGAGAAGCCCAGGTTCGACGGGCGGTGTGTATATCCGATTGTGAGCGGGAATCCGAGTTGCGTTACGGCGAGTTTTGACTTTTTGTACGCCTTGTCGAGCTCCACGGGCATGATCCTGCCATCCTGTTTCTGCAGGGTTATGTTGTCGGAGAAAGTGAGGTCGTTATTGGTGATCTTCAGACCTGTTGAGATATCCCATCTGGCTTTGGACCGGGAGTATTTGTTGATGGAGGCGGTCAGCATGAGCGGCCGGAAGGCGAAGTGTATCGATTTGCCGAGGCGCAGCGACATGAAGTTGTTGAGGTTGTCGGGGTATCCGGAGTATGACTCCTTTACGAGGGCATTGAATCCGAATTCTATATGTCCGGCGCCGAACGACCATTTGACCTTGCTGCGTGTGGACTCTTTTTGGTCATTGCGGTCGGGCGAGGAGAGCATTATCTGATACCCGGCGATCTCGAGTGCGAGCGAACCGGATTTGTTGTCGGACCGCAGGACCATGTCGGAAGCCGGAGTCGAACTCGAACTCGAACTCGAACTCTCCTTGACTACCTCTATTGCGGTTGTATCGGTTTGTGGATCGGGGTTCTGGGCTGCGGCTGCGGCCGGTCCGAACAGCATGCCTGTCATGGCGGCGGCAAGAAGAATGGTTGCTTTTTTCATGGGGTATTGATTGTGTGTGTTTATTGTTGGTGAGAGAATTCTTTTGATCGTTTATTGCTTGTTGTTTTGCGGGTCATCATCCGGTGCCAGCAGCGATTCTAGTTGTTTGAGTGACTCGAAACTGCGGCGGAGCTCTTCGAGGTGTCCGAAGCAGGCCGTTTCGTTCATCGCCACGTCCAGATCCCTTACGGCCTTTCCGTTGATGTAGCAGTATGGTTCGGGCCGCAACAGCAGTACGGCGGCGACAACGGCGGCGGCCGCAACGCTCCAGATCGTTATTCGGTGCAGTATCCGATATGGTCTGGCGTGCGGACGGTGGATGACGGGTCCGGGGGCTGTTTCGGAGGCAAGAGCCTGCATCCCTTTCATTATCAATGCTGTCGACCGGAGCTGCTCGGGCAGCGGACCGGTCGTTCGGCAAGCCTCGCGCAACTGTTGTTCTTCGGCGTCGGAGGCGGTGCCGTCCAGCCACTTTCGGGCCAGTTCTTCGAGTTTATCAATATGTTTTTCCATATTCGGTCGATTGTTCTATAATCTGTTTCAGTTTGTGGCGGGCACGCGAGAGCGTCATCCGCACATTGGCTTCATCGGTCTGTGTGATGGCGGCGATCTCGGGTATTGGATAGCCTTCGATATCGCGCAGGTGGATCATTTCGCGTTGCCGCGGGGGCAGCTGAGCTATTGCGGCGCGGACGCTCTCACGGATTTCGAAGTCGTCGGGCGAGGCCTGATCGATGGCGGCGAGTTCTCGCCGGTCGATGGGGTTTGAGGTTTTCTGGCGAAGCCGGTCGAGACATGCGTTTCGCACGGATGTCATGAAGAGCGAATCGGCATTTCTGTCGGGGTCGATTCTGCGCCGGTACCTCCACAACCGCTCTACGACATCCTGCACGGCGTCTTCGGCGTCGGCACTTTGTCGGAGGAGTGTGTAGGCGAAGCGGTACATCCGGTCTTTGAGCCGGGTCAGCAGTATGTCGAAATCGTGATTTTCCATCTTTCGTACGACATATATACGAACAAAGGGCTGGAAATGCAACATTGCCGGTGAAAAATTTGAAGAGTTCAGGAATTTTGGTCTCGGCGGGCCTATCGGGAACGAATAATGTGTATTTTTGTGGATCAAATTGATAGACAATGGATAGATTCCAAATAGACATAAACGATTACGCCTATGACCTGCCCGACGAACGGATAGCCAAGTTTCCGCTGCCCGAGCGGCAGATGTCGAAATTGCTGGTCTATCGTGGCGGCGAGATCTCGCAGCGGCGGTTCTGTAATCTGGGCGAGGTTCTTCCGGCGGGGGCGTTGCTTGTTTTCAACAATACGAAGGTTGTCCGTGCGCGTCTGATCATGCACAAGCCGTCGGGGGCGCGTATCGAGGTGTTTTGTCTCGAACCGCATGCTCCGGCCGATTACGAGCGGGCCTTTGCGGTTCGAGACACGTCGGAGTGGAGCTGCATCGTGGGCAACTCGAAGAAGTGGAAAGAGGGTGAACTGGAGGTGAATTTCGATTTCGGAGGGCGTCCGTGCCGTCTGACTGCCGAGCGTGTCGAGATTTCGGGCCGCGAAAGCATCGTCCGGTTCCGGTGGGATGCGCCCGTGACATTCGGGCAGCTGCTCGAACACCTTGGCCGAATTCCTATACCACCCTACCTGAACCGCGAGAGCGAGGAGATAGACAATACCCGCTACCAGACGGTCTATTCGCGTATCGAGGGGTCAGTTGCGGCACCGACGGCGGGTTTGCACTTCACCCCCGAACTGATAGAAGAGATGCGCCGTGCGGGGTTTGGTTTTGAGGAGGTTACGCTGCATGTTGGGGCGGGGACATTCCTGCCGGTCAAGGAGACCAATGCGGCTGACCATCCGATGCATACCGAACATTTCGAGGTTCGTTTGTCGGCCTTGCGCCATATGCGGGAGAACCTGGGGCGGATCATTGCCGTAGGAACGACATCGGTCCGGACTCTGGAATCGCTTGTAGCTTTGGCGTGGCGGATCCGCACCGAGGGTGCGCCTTCCGAGGAGAGGGTTATCGGACAGTGGGAGCCGTACGACATACCGGCAGATTTCGATGGCCGGACAATTCTGGATACGCTGATTGAATATCTGGAGCGCGAGGGGCTGGATCGCATCAAGACGGCTACACAGATTATGATTACGCCGTGCGGGTTCCGGTTCCGGATCGTCGACGGTATTGTGACCAATTTCCACCAGCCGCGGTCGACGCTTCTGCTGCTTGTGGCGGCGAAGGTGGGCGACGACTGGCGCCGCATCTACGACTATGCGCTGGCCAATGATTTCCGTTTTCTGAGTTACGGCGACTCGTCGGTACTGCTTTAGGCGGTCTGGAACGGGGTTTGAGTAAGAATTTATACGGGGAGGGACGAGTCCGGAAGACACTGGATCGGGCCTATATTCTAGATATATTAGCTGACGGATGGATAATATTACTGCGGGATTTCTGCCGACGACGGTCAAGGAGGTTGAGGCTCTGGGATGGGATTATATTGACGTGATCCTCTTCACGGGCGATGCCTATATCGACCACCCGTCATTCGGAGCGGCGGTTGTAGGGAGGCTGCTCGAGGCCGAAGGGTATCGTGTAGCGATCGTTCCGCAGCCGAACTGGCGTGATGATCTGCGCGATTTCCGGAAGCTGGGTGCCCCGCGGCTATTTTTCGGTGTTACGGCGGGCGCGATGGACTCGATGGTCAACCACTATACGGCCAATCTGCGTCTGCGCAGCAACGATGCCTATACGGCTGGCGGCAAGGCCGGGTTCAGGCCCGATTATGCGGTTACGGTCTACACGAAGATCCTGAAACGGCTCTACCCTCACGTACCGGTTGTGATAGGTGGTATCGAGGCGTCGTTGCGCCGTCTGACACATTACGACTACTGGAGTGACAGCCTCAAGCCGTCGGTACTGCTCGAAAGCGGAGCCGATCTGTTGATATACGGGATGGCTGAGCGGACGGTGCAGCAGGTTGCCGGCGCATTGCGCAACGGGTTCAATGCCAAACTGCTCCGCAAACTGCGGCAGGTAGCCTTTGTTGCCGACGGGGATTATGTGGAGCGGTTGGATGAGGGGAAGCGGCTGCAGCTGCACTCCTATGAGGATTGTTGCCGTGACGGGGTGCTGTTCGGCGAAAATTTCGTCGAGATCGAACGCCTGAGCAACATGCTTGAAACGGACCGGGTTCTGGTCGAGAAGACGGGCGACCGTTATGTGGTGGTCAACCCGCCGCAGGTTGCCATTACGCAGGAGGAGTTGGACCACAGTTTCGACCTGCCCTATATGCGGGCGCCGCATCCGCGCTATCGCGGCAAGGGGGAGATTCCGGCGTGGGAGATGATCAAGCACTCGGTCAACATACACCGCGGCTGCTTCGGCGGCTGCAGTTTCTGTACTATTTCGGCGCATCAGGGCAAATTCATCGTATCGCGCAGCGAGCGGTCGATACTCGACGAGGTGCGGCGCATTGTCCGCATGCCCGATTTTCACGGTACGATCTCCGATATCGGAGGGCCGTCGGCCAACATGTACGGCATGGGGGGCCGCGACCGGGAGTTGTGCAGCCGG
>URTU01000033.1 GCA_900550925.1 uncultured Alistipes sp.
GGCTGTCGCCCGACGTCCGGTCCGTTTCGGGTTCCACGATTTCACGGCCCGGCTTTCCTACGACGTACACCGCCGCCACACCCTCACGCTGGGAGCCTATACGGGCGATGACCGCATGCGCAATGCCGACCGTGAGGCCTCGAACCGCTTCGGATGGGGCAATACGACCGCCTCGCTGCGCCTGCATTCCCGCTGGAGTGAAACGCTGAACTCCACGGCGATCGTCTATTATACGTTTCTCTATAACCGCCAGCAGTCTCGCTTCCACTCCGACGACGTGACGAACGAGGGCAAGACCACCTTCCAAACCCACGAACTGGGTGCCCGGCTGACCTTCGACCAGCGGATCTCGGATGGTTGCTCGCTGGAGTACGGTGCCAACTTCTCGACGCAGCGTTTCCAGCCGATGCACACGCGCTCCAAGGTCAACGGCAAGCGTCAGGAGACGCGCTATCCCTCCTCGGAACTGGTTTCCGGAGCTCTCTTTGTGAGCAACCGCCTGCAGTGGGGACGCTGGCGGCTCGATGCCGGTCTGCGTGGAGCGCTCTATGCGGCCGGCGGCAAACGGGCCTTCTCCTGCGAACCGCGGGCGCAGCTCGCCCATGATTTCGGACAGGACCGGGCGGTGTGGCTCTCCGCAACCTTCAATTCGCAGGCGCTGGTCCAGTTCAACCGCTATTACTATTCGCTGCCGATCGACTTCTGGACACCATTCCGCGACGGACGCCTGCAACGCTCCTGGCAGGTGGCCCTGGGCGGTCGCACGCGAGTGGGCGAACGGCTGACCCTCTCGCTGGAGGGCTATCTGAAGCAGATGCGCAACCTGCCGCTGATCTACGACAGCGACGACTACCTGCTCGATCGCGGCGGTTTTGTCTATGGCACGGGGCGGGTCTTCGGCATCGAGGCGATGGCGCAGTGGCAGAACGAACGGCTGAGCCTGACGGCCTCCTACACCTACACGAACTCCCGCCGCCGGTCGGAAGGGGTGACCTATCCCTTCGACTACGACATCCCGCACGACTTCAACACCTTTGCGAGCTACGACGTGGTGCATCAGCCCGCGCGGGGCCGCCGCCACACCTTCACGATCAACGTGGCGTGGCGCTCGGGGCTTCCCTACCGGCTGACAAACATGGCCTATCCCGATCCGGAGGGCGGAACGATCTTCGGCATCACACCCCATCCGACGATGCGCATGCGCAACTACTTCCGCACGGACATCAGCTACAACATGGAGCGCCGCCGCCACAACGGCGTGCGCAACTGGCAGTTCTCGATCGTCAACCTGACGTGGCACAAGAATCCGGTGAGCATCTATCCGGATCACGGCCGTTATCGTGCCACGGTGCTGATCCCGATCCTGCCGTCGATCTCCTATACCCGCACCTTCCGCTGATTCTCCTTTTGAGATTGTGTGCTGCTGTGGAGATGATGTTGAAATTCACAGTTTATAGAGAATATACATTTTTTTCATTTTTTTCGATCTCGTATAATGCTTTAAGCGAACTGCTGCGACCATCGATGTTCATGGCATAAACGCTTTCGTCGGACATTGAGGCTATCAAATAGTTGCGGGTTTGTGCTGTTTGCCAGTTGGTGCGGCACGTGTTGCGGACAGCGAAGATTAGAATGCGCTGTTCTGCAAGTGCAGCTTGAATCTTATGCGAATAACGGTGGTATAGTGTGCGGCCCAAGGCCCAGATTACCGGCTGGTGCGCTCTCAGCAGGAGTTCAAAGACGGTTTTTTCGAGTGGTGATTGGAAGCCGCTGATTACGACGCAGTCGGTTGCGCAACACGTTTTTGCCCAGCGAAGGGCCTGCTCCTCGACGGCCGGTGAAACGACGCGCGAGGCGAAGAAGGCGACCTTCCGACGGTCGAGCAGGGCGGGATTTCCGGTGTAATCGTAATCGAAAGCCATAAAAAACGTGGGTGCCGTATTGACTTACCACGCATTCAGGCCTTCGCTGCCCACACCGAAATAAGCAACACGGACAGCCCACGCGAAACGTGTATCATGCACATAGCAAGCCAAAGGCCTGCGGGCACAATACATGCGTCCACGAGGCGTCCAGTTACATCTCTCTCAGATAGTCAAAGTTGCGAAGTTTGAGTATGAAAGAAGATCGTAATTAAACGTCTATCAATATGTCGACTCCACGAATTACACGGAGCCGCAACAAAAATACAAAAAAACTCGAAACAATAATGGAAATTCTCCGTATTTTCGATGTCGGATTTCCGTTATTGGAGCATGGATAAGAAGAGAGATATATTAACGTTCTATACCCCAGATCTTTCGACACATCAGGAGCTTCCTGTTGCCGGCGGAGAGGTGAAGGCAGGTTTTCCTTCACCTGCGGATGACTTTCTCGATGCACCGCTTGATTTGAATCGGGAGTTCGTCCACAATCCGGCCTCGACCTTTTTTGTGCGGGTTTCAGGCGACAGCATGACCGGCGACGGAATTGGCGACGGAGACATGCTGGTTGTCGATCGCTCGGTGGCCCCTTATGATGGTTGTATTGCTGTCTGCTATGTCGACGGCGAGTTCACCGTCAAACGAGTTCGGCTTGAAAAAGGCTGTGCATGGCTTATGCCCTCAAACCCGAAATATCAGCCGATCCGGGTTGATGCAGACAATGAATTTCTTGTCTGGGGTGTCGTCCGTCATGTCATCAAAACTTTCAAATAGACGATCATGTACGGGCTCTGCGACTGCAATAACTTTTATGCTTCCTGTGAGCGGCTTTTCCGACCCGATCTCGTGGGGCGACCGGTCGTGGTGCTCTCGAGCAACGACGGCTGCATCATTGCTCGTTCGAACGAAGCCAAGGCCCTCGGTATTGGCATGGGCCAGCCGTTTTATCAGGTGCGTCCGCTGATAGAGCGCGGTCAGGTGACTGTGTTTTCGGCAAACTTTGCTTTGTACGGAGATTTGTCGCGTCGTGTGATGGCAACACTTCGCTCGCTGGTTCCCGGCATTGAGGTTTACTCGATCGACGAGGCCTTTTTCGACCTGCGGGGTATGGCCGAGCCACTCGACGAGTTCGGCCGTTCGATCAGCCGCACCATCCGCCGCAACGTTGGAATTCCGGTCAGCATCGGCATTGCCCCGACAAAGACCCTCGCCAAGATAGCCTCGAAGTTGGCTAAACAATATCCCAAACTGAACGGCTGCTGTTACATGCATCGTCCGGAGGATATAGCCAAGGTTTTGCGAAAATTTCCTTTGCAGGATGTCTGGGGTATAGGCCGTCGCTATGGAAAGATGTTCGATCGTATGGGGCTCTGTACAGCGCAGCAGTTTGTCGATCTGCCGCAGGAGTGGGTTCGTGCCCGCATGGGGGTTGTCGGATTGCGCACCTGGAGCGAACTTCAGGGTATTGAGTGTATCACTTTCGAGCAGATGCCGCCCCGCAAACAGCAGATCACTATTTCGAGGACCTTCCCTAAAGAGATTTATACGCAGGAGGAGCTGGATCCCATTATTTCCGAATTTGCGTCAATGTGCGCCGAGAAACTTCGTGGTGAAGGTTCGGTCTGCTGTGAAGTGCAGAGCTATCTGTTGACGAATCGGCATCGTGAGGATCAGCCGCAGCGCTATGAGACGAGCCTTCAATTGTTGCCGGAGTCAACCGACAGTACACTTGAAATTGTGCGACAGGCCCGCATTGCCCTGCGACAGGTCTTTCAGCCTGGATACGGATATAAAAAAGTGGGGGTAATTCTTTCGCAGATTACTCCCGCATCCGAACAACAAGGCTCATTGTTCTCTCCATTGGATCGTGAAAAGCATACTCGCCTGATGGATGTTCTCGATTCGGTGAATAAAACCCACGGTAAAGGCACTATTGTCGTGGCTGCCCAGGGGACCGATCATTTTCGCATGAACCGCGAGCACCTTTCTCCGCGTTATACGACTAATTGGGATGAATTATTGATGATTAGATTGTAATGTTTAGTCTTGCTTGTTACTAATTAGTTCTTTCCTTTGTTTACAATAACAATTTTCTTATTGATCGAGCAGCGGATCGGTGCAATATTCTCCAATTCGTCGAGCAACTCCCGCAGCGGAAGATTGGGGGTCTGAAGGCTGAAGGTAAAGTCGTAGACCTCCGGATCGGTCACTTCGAATTGCACGTCGTACCACCGTTCCAACTCCCGGACGACCTCCCGCATTGGCGTGTCGCGGAAGCAGATCGTATTCCGGCTCCAGAGAATCGTTTGGTCGGCATTGCTCAGCGACTCGATCGAGCTGGTTCCCATCTGCTTGTTGTAGACCAGCCGCTGGGAGGGCTCCAGCCGGTAGGACGAGGCCCCGCGGGCGAACTCCACGCTGCCCCGGATCAGCACTACCGAGATGGTCGGGTCCGACCGATAGGCCTTGACGTCGAACTCCGTTCCCAGCACCCGGACGGAGGCATTGTCTGAGGTCTCGACGACAAACGGACGCTGGGGATTGTGTGCCACTTCGAAGTGGGCTTCGCCATCCAGTTGCACGCGACGTTCCGAGAGTCCGAACCGTTCGGGATAGGAGATCGTCGAGCCGGCATTGAGGAAAATCCGCGTTCCATCCTGGAAGATCACCTCCTTGCGTTCGCCGACGGCTGCGGCGACCGTCTGCTGTTCGTCGGCCGAGAAGAGCGCCCCGCCCAGTCGGCTGTTCAGATTGGCCCACAGACCCAGAATCAGGGCGCACGGAATCAGAATGGCCGCTACGCGAAGGAGCAGTCGGCGCCGCCGGGCGCGGGTGAGGATACGTTCGATGCGTCGGAGCAGCTCCTCGCCCGGAATGTCGGACAGCGGCGTCATGGCACCGGACTCCAGCTGTCGGGCGTCGTTGTCGAACTCCGCCGCGAGCCAGGCCTGCCCCTCGTCAGTGGCAAACCAGGCGGCCACTTCGGCCGCCTCGTCGGGCGTCGCCTTTTCGTTCAGAACGCGGCGCAGCGTTATCTCATCGGGTCGTTTCATCGGAACAGAATTAACAGGGTAATCATCAGTTTGGCGGCTCCTACCAGGAGCTCCTTCAATCGTTTCAGACATTCGCGGTAGTGGGTGTTCACCGTGTGGATCGAGAGGCGCAGACGGGCGGCAATCTCCTGATTGGAGTATCCCTCGCGACGCATCGTGGCCACGGCCCGCTGTTGGGGCGGCAGCGTTGCGATGGCCCGTTCGAGCAGTTCGCTGTGGTAGTTGCGCTCGGCCCAGGTGTAGAGTTCATCGTCGTATGGAGGCTGTTTCTGCACGATGCGGTAGTTGTGTTGCAGGGCGCTGACGTTGTTGCGGATCTGGTTGAGCACCTGATGCTTCAGCATGCCGTACAGATATCCCTGCAGATTGCGGGTGATGAAGAGTGCCTCGCGGGCGGTCCACAACTTGACGAAGAGTTGCTGCAGGGCGTCGTCGGCGTCGGCGCGGTTTTTCAGATAGCGCAATGCCAGTGTATAGAGCCGGGCGTGATAACGCCGGTAGATGGCCTCGAATGCCGCGCGATCCCCTGTCCGGAGACGGCCGAGCAACTCCAGATCCTCCTGCGTATCTTCCATCCATGAAGCCATATTTATCCTTGAATGCCATACAAAGATAGGGATTCGTTTCATAATGAAGACACCCAACGGGGGGCAAAATAGGTAGTCCGGCGAATTTTTTTGCAAAAAAAGTCCCGGCACTCACACTTTTCGGTCGGGTTGTGTGTCCTACGAATGAACCGACCAAACTACGACCGCTATGATTTGACCATTCCCTCCTTTTTGAAGAGGCGACACATCGGATCTTCAAGCCGATGTCACCCGTCCGTCATTGCCGCCGTGCATCTTTGCGGCGAAGAATGATATGATTTAAACAATTCTTCCTATTTTTATTAACCAATCAAACAGAAATGAAACCATTTAGACTCCTATTGGCGGCAGTTCTTCTGGTGGCGTCCGTGACTGCGGTCTCGGCGCAGCAGGTGACTGTCAAGCTCCGGCAGGTGAAGCTGGTGCAGGTGCTGGACGAGATTTCGCGGCAGACCGGCTATGCGTTCTACCACTCGCGTCCGACGGTTGATCCCGACCGGATCGTGTCGCTTGACGTGACGGACACGAAACTCGAAACGGCGCTGGACCGCCTCTTCGCCGGCACCCGGATCGGCTATGAGATCCGCAATCAGAAAATCTATCTGGTCGCCAAAAACGACCCGCAAAACGAAGCCACCCGGCAGCAGCCTCGGCCGGTCAAGGGCCAGGTGAAGGATGCGGCCGGCGAGCCGGTTATCGGTGCCACGGTGGTGGTTAAGGGTACGACCAAAGGTGCCAGTACGGGTATCGACGGCGGCTTTACACTGGACGTGACTCCGGACGACGTGCTGGTCGTATCGTACATCGGTTACGACACGCAGGAGATTCCCGTCGGCAGCCGCACGTCGTTCGATATTCAGCTTCGGGAGGAGGCCACGGCACTGGATGACGTGGTGGTGATCGGCTACGGTGCCGTGAAGAAGCGTGATGTTTCGACGGCCATCTCCTCGATCAAGGCCGAGGATATCGCCAACCAGCCCATAACCGATTTCCGACAGTCGATGGCCGGGAAAATGCCCGGTGTGCAGGTGATGCAGACGGGCGGAGATCCCGAAGGCAACGTGATGGTACGCGTGCGCGGTATCAGCTCGGCCACGGCCGGCAACGATCCGTTGTATATTGTCGACGGCGTGCCGATGGAGAACGGCCTTTCGAACCTCAATACGAACGACATCGAGTCGATGGAGGTGCTGAAGGACGCCTCGTCGGCCGCGATTTACGGTTCGCGCGGTTCGAACGGTGTGATCCTCATCACGACCAAAAAGGGAAAGTCGGAGACCATTCAGGTGACCTATGACGGCTATTACGGCATCGAGCAGGTGTCGAAGAAGATCGACCTGATGAATGCCTACCAGTATGCACAGGTCTCTAAAGAGGCGCATGATGCTGCCTATTTCGACAAATATCCCGGCGGCACGGCTCCGAACGGAGATCGCCCCGAATCGTATATGAATTATCCCGTGGAGCTGGTTCCCTACCTGAACGGTGAACCGGGATTGACCGATACCGATTGGCAGGATGCCATTTTCCGTACAGCCTCGACCACGAGTCACAACATCGCTGTCTCGGGCAAGGGCAAGCATGTCAACTATTTCATTTCGGGTAACTACTATTACAAGGAGGGTGTGATTATCAACTCCGACTTCGAGCGCTACTCCTTCCGCATGAACCTCGACGGGAAATACAAGAATTTCAAATACGGGATGAATTTCTCCCCTTCCTATTCGAAGTCGAACAAAGTCAATGCATCAGGGGCCTACGGCAGTGGCGGTATCGTGCAGTCGGCTCTGACTTCATGCCCGATCTGGCCGGTTTACAACGAGGACGGTACGTTCAACTTCCAGGGCAACGGCTACTGGCGTATCGGCAATGACTACCAGCACAACGAGATCCTGAACCCCGTGGCGCTGGCTACGCTGCAGTCGGAGGTGATCGACCGCATGTCGATGACCGGACGGGCCTTCCTCGGATACGACCTTTGCAAGGGACTTTCGTTTCAGACCTCGTTCGGAGGATCGTTCTACGGCGCCATCGACAACAAGTACCGCTCGTCGGAACTTCCCTTACTAGGAAAGGCCTATTACGATGCACCGTCCAATCCGGAAGGATACTCTTCGGGCGGATTCTATTTCAACTGGCTGGTCGAGAATCAGTTGACCTACGACCGCATGTTCGGAGACCACTCGTTGAACGTTATCCTCGTGCAGTCGGCCCAGAAGGAGACCTACAAGACGCTGAATGTCACGGCGACGGACTATCCCAACGATCAGAACCAGACGATCGGCGGCGGTACCGTGAGCGATGGCGATTCGAAGACCGAACAGTGGTCGCTGGCCTCCTATCTGGCTCGCGTGCAGTATAACTACAAGGGCAAGTATATGCTTTCAGCGGCCATCCGTGCCGACGGTTCGTCACGCTTTGGCAAGAACAACCGCTGGGGGTACTTCCCCTCGGCGTCTGCAGCCTGGCGTATTTCGGGGGAACCCTTCTTCCAGAATGCCGAGGCGCTGTCGTGGATCAGCGACCTGAAGATCCGTGCCAGCTACGGTCAGACGGGTAACTTCCAGATTGGCAACTACCGCCATCTGGCTACCATGAGCGGCGACGACTATATCCTCGGTACGGGCAGCGGCTCGCTTGTAAGCGGTTACAAACCTTCGGACGTGGAGAACCCCGATCTGACGTGGGAGAAGACTTCGATGTTCAACGTCGGTGCCGATCTGAGCCTTCTGGGTGGCTATTTCAACCTGACGGCCGAGTATTACTATGCCAATACGACCGACATGCTGCTCGAAGTGCCGATTCCGCACCTGACGGGTTACAGCACGACGCTGATGAACATCGGCAAGGTGAACAATCGCGGTTGGGAACTCTCGGCTACCTCGCGACACACCTATGCCAACGGAATCAGCTATTCGCTCAATGCCAACTGGGCGAAGAATACCAACGAGGTGAAGGCGCTTGGAGCCAACGACACGCCAATCATCGAGTCGGGCAGTGTCGACCATGCCTATTATATCACCGAAGTGGGCAAGCCGATCGGCTCGTACTACCTGCTTGTTCAGGACGGCATCTTCCGCAACGAGGAGGACCTGAAGGCCTATCCACATGTTTCGACGGCACAACCGGGCGATTTCCGTTTTGTGGATGTCGACGGTGACGGTGAGATTGACCTTGAGAAGGACCGCACGATCGTTGGCAACTACATGCCCGACTTTACTTATGGATTCGGTGGATCGTTCGGCTACCGGGGACTCGACTTTTCGGTGGCGTTCCAGGGCGTTCACGGCAACGAGATTCTGAACCTGAATCGCCGCTATCTGGACAACATGGAGGGTAACACGAACGGTACGACGGCCGCCTTCAACCGATGGAAGAGCCCCACGGAGATTGGCGACGGCAATACGAACCGTGCTAACCGCAAGCAGACGGGCAACAATTCCCGCACGTCGACCTGGCATGTCGAAGACGGCAGCTACCTGCGTCTGCAGAACATCGCCCTGGGATATACGCTGCCCGAGAAGTGGACCAAAAAGTTTTATGTCGAGAAGCTGCGCATCTACGTTTCGGCGCAGAACCTTGTGACATGGACCGATTATTCGGGCTATAACCCCGAGGTGAGCAACCGCACCAGTGCTCTGACCCCCGGCGAGGACTATGGTACCTATCCTTTGGCCAAGACCTATATGGTCGGACTGAATGTCACATTCTAAAATGAACGAACGATGAAAAAGATACAACTTCTGTTTTCGGCAGCGGCGCTCCTTGGTCTCGGAGCGTGTGGCGAGGCCTTTTTCGAACTTACGCCGAACTATGAGGTGGCTGTCGACAATGTCTTCAAGACTGCGAATGATTTTGATATTGCGGTCAAGGGCTGTTATGCCAAGTTGCAGGGGCAGGTAAGTTACTATACCGAACTCTGCGAGTACCGCAGTGACAACCTCTATCTGGACGCTCCGACGGCCGGCACACAGGACCGTTACGATTTGGATCAGTTCAGCGAGACCCCCTCGAACGGTATTCTGGAGGATGCCTGGGCCAACTTCAACAACGGCGTTTACCGCTGCAACATGGTGCTGGACCGCATCGACGGAGCCGATTTTGACGAGACGCTCAAGGCACAGTACAAGGGCGAAGCGCTGTTCATCCGCGCCTACACCTATTTCAACATGTACCGGCTCTGGGGCGGCGTTCCCACTACCCGTACGGTTGTTTCGGTCAGTGAGGCGCTGAAAATCGGCCGCAGCTCGGAGGAGCAGATGTATGAGTTCATAGCCGGTGATCTGAAACAGATTGTCGACAACGAGATGCTTCCGGTCTCGTACGGTGCCGATGATACGGGGCGAGCCACGATCGGCGCAGCCCGGACGCTGCTGGCCAAGGTCTATCTGACGTTCGGATATCCGCAGCAGGCAGCCGATGTGTTGAAGGATGTCATTGGACGCTACACGCTGCTCGATGACGTGGCCGATGTCTTCTCCGTTGCGAACAAGATGAACGACGAGGTGATCTTCGCCGTACGTTTCAACAAGGAGGTTGTCGGCGAAGGACACGGCGCCTGGTTCTCGATTACCAACCTGACCGACAATTCGGGTCAGAGTCCCGTGCTGAAGGCGCTCTACGACGAGCAGGATGCCCGCAAGTCGCTGCTCGAATATGTGCAGGTCGAGGGGGTGAAACTCTGTCTGATGCGCAAGTTCTACGATACGCCCGACGCCACGACCACGCAGTATGGCAACGACCAGATTCTGCTGCGCTATGCCGACGCCCTGCTGATGTACGCCGAAGCGCTCAACGAGGTGGGGTATGACGGCAGTCCCGATTCGCCGGCGCTCAAGGCGCTCAACGACGTCCACACCCGGGCCGGGCTCGATCCGCTGAACATCACCGATCTGCCCGATCAGGATGCGTTCCGCCGCGCCGTCTGCCTCGAGCGGCAAAAGGAGTTCCCCTACGAGGGGCAGCGGTGGTTCGACCTGGTGCGCATGGGGTATGCCGCCGAAGCCGTAGCCAAGGAGGGGCACGCCATTCAGAGTTATCAGTTGCTTTATCCGATTCCGAATACCGAGCTGGAGCGGATCAACAACACGCAGCTGCTGTGGCAGAATCCCGGTTATTAATCTCAAATCTGCAAACAACTATGAAAAAATATCTTTTCGGATTGCTGGCAGCCGTTGCCGCGCTGGGTACGGGCTGCAGCGATGACAATTTGCCGGAGGCCTCCTTCTCGCTCTTCCAGGTCGAGACGGTAAAGGCAACGGCCGGTGACGGTGAGGCGACGATTGAATGGACCCCGCAGGAGGGGAAGCCCGCCCCCGTGGAGTATTACGTCAGTTGGACGGCCGAAGATTCGGAGGTTGCGGGAGGAGCCGAAAGCGTTTCGCCCGACACCCGTCAGTTGACTGTCAAGGGGCTGGTAAACGATTGCGCCTATACCTTTTCCGTGCAGTCGCGTTACGCCGACGGGTTGGCCATGAAGGTGTCGGCCGTCTGCACCCCCAAGTCGACCCGCATGCCGGCCTCGAATTTCAAGGCCATGGCCGGAGACAAGCGGGCCTTCCTTTCGTGGACGGCTCCCGACACGCAGCTGGAATATTCCTATCGGATCGACGTGTCGGCCGGTGGCGAGACGGTGAAAAGTGTGGAGGCAGCTTCGTCGGAGACCTCGAAACTGATCGAAGGTCTGACCAACGGCACGGTCTATACTTTCACGCTGACGTGCGTCTATGCTCACGGCGATTCCGAATCGGTCGAAACGACAGCCACGCCGGGCGAGATCGATCCGATTACGGTTACTTCGACGACGTTGCGGCGCTTCGAGCTCTGCACCTTTGAATACAATCCAGCCTACTTTGTGCAGGGAGAGATCGTTTCGGTGCATTGGGAGTTCGGCGACGGAAACTCCTCGAATGAGACCGTTGCTTTGTATTGCTATCCCAAGACGGGCAACTATACAGTTCGTCTGACAGTCACCTACGAGGGTGGAGCGACCGAGCAGGCCGAGATTCGCATCACGGTTGAGGGCTATGCCTGGAGTTCGGTCAGCGGAACGGGTTATCAGAAGTCTTCGAACATTGTCTTCGCTCCCGATGGACAGACCTTCTACACGCTGTCGCAGACCGACAAGAAACTCTTGGCTATCAGCTCCATCACGGGTCAGATTGTTTGGGAGTATGCCACCTCTGCTGCAACGTATGGAGCAGGCCCGGCTGTCGGTGCTGACGGAACGGTCTATTTCGGAACGGAGGACGGCGACGGTTCGTTCTATGCCGTTTCGGCATCCGGAGCGTTGAAGTGGAAGAAGACGCTTGGTGCCGCCGTCAAAGCAAGTCCGGCCGTTACTTCGGACGGTGTGGTCTATGCCTTGGCAAACGGAGGTTTACTCTTTGCGCTGGATGCCGCATCAGGGGCTGAGAAATGGTCGGCCGCGCAGAGTGGTGATGCCGGCGGTGTGGCTGTTGATCGGGACGGTACGGTCTATTTCGGCACATCGAAGGGCATCTGGGCCTATTCGGAGAATGGTTCGCTCAAATGGACTTGTGATACGGCTCATGCCGTGACTGAACGTGGTGGATCACTGGCCATCGGAGGTCAGATTCTTTACGCAACGCTCAAGTCCAAGGGAGGTTGTGCCGCCATTGACACCGCAACGGGCCGGACGCTGTGGAAATTCGCTTCGCAGGCTGGTGACAGCTACCACCCGGTGGTTGATGGTGACGGTACGGTCTACTTCTGCGAGAAGAGCGGATATCTGTATGCTGTTGACAGGAACGGCTCCGAGAAATGGATCGACCAGACCGATAAGAATTACATCTATTCGGGATTTGCCCTTGGAGCTGATGGCAAGGCCTATATCTCACAGTATGCGTCGCCGTTCAATCTGCTCTCATTCGACGCTTCGGGTACCCGGAACGTGGTGATGACGATCGGCGCCCAGACGATGAGTCCCGTCAGCATCGGCCCCGATAACAGACTCTACTATGGCCTTAATGGTTCGGTAGCTGCCTATGAGATTGGATGCAGTCTCGCTGTGGATGGCTGGCCGATGCGTGGGTGCAATGCTCAGGGGACCAATTCATTGAAGTGATGAGACGCTTGATCCTTTTCATCTTCCTTCTGCTTTCGGCGGCAGTTCCGGCCTCGGCTCAACGTTCCGAGGTCGGGACCTCCACCGCCTTGTGGGGTTCCATCCCCACGGTTGAGGAGTTGCATGAAGCTCGGGCTGACGGTATCCGCTGGATCGAGGTCGCCGTGAACCAATGCTACCGGGGTGTCCCCAACGAGGAGAAATATCCACGGATGCGGCAGATGAAGGAACGCCTCGACAGTGCCGGCATGCGGGTCTGGTCGGTGCATCTTCCCTTTTCGCGCCAGCTCGATATTTCGGTTTCGGACGACAGCCAGCGGGCAAAGAACGTCGCCGTCTTGTCGAAGATGATCCGCTGGAGTTGCGAACTCTATGCGCCGCAGCGATTGGTGTTGCACCCCAGTTCGGAACCGATTGCCGACAGCCTGCGTGAGCAGCGGATCGAGAACGCCATCACGTCGATCCGTGCCTTGAAGAAGGTGGTCGATGCCGAAGGTGTGGAGCTCTGCGTCGAGAACTTGCCTCGCACCTGCCTGGGCAATACGCCCGAGGAGTTGGTGCGTATCGTCGACGCGGTACCAGGTGTCGGGATCTGTTTCGATACGAACCACTACACGCAGGGGACGATTCCGCACTTCATCGAGGTGGCCGGCCGTCGGATCCGGACCGTACATATCTCCGACTACGACTTTGTGAACGAATGCCACTGGCTCCCTTATGAGGGTCAAATCGACTGGGCGGCCTTCCTTCGGGATCTCCACGAAGAAGCGGGCTACGACGGTGTGCTGATGTACGAGGTGAAGAAGCTTCGTCGCGACGGCAGCCGCACGACACCCCAAGCCGTTGCGGAGAGTTTCCGCCGCATGAATAATGATTTTCAACAAACGAATATAAACCGATAAAATCCATGAAACATACTTTCAAGATGCTTTGTGCTGCAGCTCTGTTGACCGGATTTGCAGCCTGCTCGAACGATGATCCCGACTGGACGGTTCCGCAGCAGGAGCCCAGCCGGGCCCCTGAAACGATGGAGTCGCTGTGGCAGACCTCGCCGCTTGATGCGGATCTCACGACCCGCCGCGAACTCTTTGCGACGATCCAGGGCTACGCCGATGCCTGTTCGGGAGCCACCTTCTCGAGCTTTCTCAATGGTGCGGATTGGCTCGCCTCGTCGCTCGTCAAGTACGAAGATATTCTGGCGTGCTACAATGCAGCTTTCGACCGGGTGCTGAACGGCCTGCGCGAAGAAAAGCCGGCTGCAGGAGAGGTCCATATCTGGATGCTCTACAACATGGGCTATGTCATCCAGACGCCTTCGGGCTGCTTCGGTGTAGATATTTATCACCGCCGGGCTGCCGAGCTGGCTCCGTACCTTGATTTTTACGCCTCGACACACGTTCATCAGGACCACAAGAGCCTGCCGCTGATCGAGGCGATGCTTGAAGCCGGGAAGCCTGTCGTGACGAACTACCTCGAAGAACCGGGATACGAATATACCTCGACGACCGCGGCCGACTATACGATTGGCAACTTTGTGCTCCACACCTTCATTACGAATCACAACAATGGTTCGACGAACGTCCCCGTGACGGTCTTCCAGATTGATTGCGGTGAGGATACCGGCCATTTCGTGCTGCTGCACTCCGGCGACTCGAACTTCACGGCCGATCAGTTTGATGTGACTCTGCCCGTTGACGTTTACATCCCGCGCTATGCCCCCAACGAGTTGACCGAGAACAACGTCATCGGAAAGCTCTTTACGCCGAAATATGTTCTGTTGTCGCATATTCTGGAGCTTTCGCATACGGATCCTGACTCTTCCCGCTGGACCCTTGAGCAGGGACTTGCAAGAGCCGCGCAGCTTGACTGCGAAGAGACTCATATGCCGTTCTGGGGTGAAAAAATGGTTTGGAAAAACGGTAAACTCAACTGATAACTGATATGAAACGGGTGATTGCTTGCCTGCTGGCACTTGTCGTGCTGGCAGGCTGCTCCGGAGAGGCTCGTCAGAGCGCTGCTCCGGAGAACCGGGCCGAAGGGCTCCGGGCACGTCTTCTTGCGGGCGATACGACCGCGGTCTTCGTCGTAGCGCACCGTGGCGACTGGCGCTATGCGCCCGAAAACTCCGTGGCAGCCATCGAACATTCGATAGCCGTGGGCGTCGATGTGGTGGAGCTGGATCTTCAACTGACGCGCGATAGCGTGCTGATTGTCATGCACGACGCCACGCTGAACCGCACGACGACCGGGAAGGGGCGTGTTGCCGACTGGACGCTGGATTCGATCCGCATGCTGAAGCTCAAAAACGGCTGCGGCATCCGGACCAAACACACGGTTCCGACACTCGAAGAGGCGCTGCTGGCCGCCAAGGGACGCGTGCTGGTGAACCTCGACAAGGCCGACCGCTATTTCGATCTGGTGGTACCGGTGCTGGAGCGGACCGGGACGACGCGGCAGATCGTCATGAAGGGCTCGAAACCGGCCGATGAGGTGCTCGCCCTGTATGGGAAATACCTCGACGAGGTGATCTACATGCCGGTTGTGAACCTTGACAACGAGAACGCTGCGGAGCTGATGCAGGGGTATATCGCCGATCTGAAGCCCGCAGCCTACGAACTGCTCTATGCGCAGGCCGAGGATACGGCCATGCCGTTGCGGATGCGCGACACGCTGCGCGGACGGGCGTTGATTTGGTACAACACGCTGTGGGATACCCTGTGCGGCGGTCATGACGACGACCTGTCGCTCGAGGATCCCGATGCCGCGTTCGGTTATCTGATCGACACGCTCGGCGCCCGGATCATCCAGACCGACCGTGCCGAACATCTGTTGAATTACCTCCGCCAGCGCGGGTTGCACGACTAATTTCGCGAAGGCCATGAATCTGTTGCGATTTTTTGCACCCTCACCGGCGTCGGAACCCTTGACCGATCCCGAGGCGATCCGCAGTCGCTATACGCGGTTGCGGTGGTCGGTCTTCCTCTCCGCCACGCTCGGGTACGGTCTCTATTACGTCTGCCGCCTGAGCCTGAACGTCATCAAGAAGCCGATCGTCGATGCCGGAGTCCTCTCCGAAACCGAACTCGGTATTATCGGCTCGGGGTTGTTCATCACCTATGCCGTCGGCAAGTTGACGAACGGCTTTTTGGCCGACCGCAGCAACATCCGCCGCTTCCTGGCGGCCGGACTGCTCATCACGGCGCTGATCAACCTCGTGCTGGGCTTCACGACTTCGTTTGCGGTCTTTCTCGTGCTGTGGGCCGTCAACGGCTGGGCGCAGTCGATGGGTGCGGCGCCGTGTGTCGTGGCCTTGTCCCGTTGGTTCGGAAACAAGGAACGAGGAACCTTCTACGGGCTATGGTCGTCAAGTCACAATATTGGCGAAGCGATCACCTTCATCGTAACGGCGGTAATCGTTGCCTCGCTGGGCTGGCAGTGGGGATTCCGCGGCGCCGGCGTGCTGGGGCTTTTGGGATTCCTCATCGTCGTCCTCTTCATGCGCGACAGGCCCCAGAGCAACGGCCTGCCGCCCGTGGCGGTCTACAAGGGAGATCAACCCCGGGAGGAGGCCGCAGCGGACGACGGCAAATCGGTCGGCGAGTATCAGAAGGAGGTACTGCGCAATCCGGCGATCTGGATGCTGGCGCTGGCCAGTGCCTTCATGTATATTTCGCGCTATGCGGTGAACAGCTGGGGTATCTTCTTCCTCGAGGCCGACAAGGGCTACACGAATCTCGAGGCCAGCTCGGTCATCTCGATCAGCTCGGTCTGCGGAATCGTCGGAACCGTCGCTTCGGGGTGGATATCGGACCGCTTCTTCGGTGGACGGCGCAACCTCCCGGCGTTGATCTTCGGGTTGATGAATATCCTCGGGTTGTCGCTCTTCCTGCTCGGGCCGCAGGACTGTTTCTGGCTCGATGCCGTGAGCATGGTGATCTTCGGCCTGGCCATCGGAGCGTTGATCTGCTTCCTGGGCGGACTGATGGCCGTCGACATCGCCTCGAAGAAGGCCTCCGGTGCGGCGCTCGGCGTTGTCGGAATCGCCAGTTACGTGGGGGCTGCCGTGCAGGATCTGTTGAGCGGCATCCTGATTCAACAGGGCAAGAGCGCGGGAGCGGCCGATGTCGCGGCGGCGTATGACTTCTCGGTCGTGACGTGGTTCTGGATCGGAGCGGCCATCCTCTCGGTGGTCTGCACGCTGGCCGTCTGGAAAGCCCGCGCCAACTAGTTTCGTCCGAACAGGATGGTGAAATCACGAACGGGCAGGAGTCATTTCCCTGCCCGTTCGCATAAAACGGAAAGCGTATGAAAATTTTTTACTCACTTGTTGCTCTTTTTCTTGTGGCAGGCATGCAGCCTGTCCTGGCTCAGAAAAATTCCGGCCGGGCGGCTCTTCGGGAGAATCCGGTTCGGATTGATACCGTCTCGGGCTGGATCGAGCGCCTTCGCCTGATGCCCAATATCGAGGTCGGAAAGGGTATTACGTTCCGGCCCCGGAACGACCGTTTCGAGGTGACGATGCGGTTCCGCATGCAGAATCTCCTGGCGATGAACTTCGACAACGACTGGACCCTTACCGGAACCGATGCCCGCGTCAAGCGTCTCCGCCTGCGTTTCGACGGGTACATCTACTCCCCGAAGCTCGTCTATTCGATCCAGCTGGGATTTACGGGTTATGATGCGGAGCCGCTCCCGAACGGCAACATGAACATCGTGCGCGACGCCATTGTCTACTACGTCCCCAGCGAGGTGTGGAACATCGGATTCGGCCAGACCAAGATCAAGGCCAACCGCGCCCGCATCAACTCGTCGAGCGCCCTGCAGTTCGTCGACCGCAGCATCGTCAACAGTCAGTTCAACCTCGACCGGGACTTCGGTTTTTTCGGAGAGTACAATCCTCTGCGCGGCGATGGATTCAACCTTGCCGCCAAAGCCTCCATTACCTCGGGTGAGGGGCGCAACTGGGGCAGTTCGTCCAACGGCGGGTTTGCCTACACGGGTCGCGTAGAGCTCTATCCGCTGGGTCGTTTCAAAGCCAAGGGCGAGGTCATCGAAGGCAATTACGAATACGAGGAGCGCGTAAAGATGCTGCTGGCCGGAGCCTA
>URTU01000034.1 GCA_900550925.1 uncultured Alistipes sp.
CGGGCATCGAGTCCTTCGAGGGGATCTGGTCCATACGGTTCGAGACGATGGCCAGTGCATCGGCATACAGCGTCATGTCGGTCAGCAGCACCAGCACCTTCTCGCCCTTGTCGACGGCAAAGTATTCGGCAGCCGTCAGGGCCATGTCCGGAACCAGCAGTCGCTCGACGGGCGGGTTCTCGGTCGTGTTCACGAAGCTCACGATACGGTCCAGCGCGCCGGCGTTCTCGAACACCTGCTTGAAGTAGAGGAAGTCGTCATTGGTCATACCCATGCCGCCGAGGATAATCTTGTCGGCCTTGGCACGCAGGGCCACGTTGGCCATGACGGCGTTGTAGGGCTGGTCGGGGTCGGCGAAGAACGGGATCTTCTGTCCCGACACGATGGTATTGTTCAGGTCGATACCCGCAATACCGGTTGCGATCAGTTCGCTCGGCTGGATACGCTTGAAGGGGTTTACCGTCGGACCGCCAATCTCGCGGGGTTCACCCTCGAGCTGTTCGCCGCCCTCGATCGGCTGGCCGTAGGCATTGAAAAAACGCCCCGCCAGATTGTCGCTGACGTTCAGCTTGGGCGGCTCGCCGTGGAAGACCACTTCCGCATCGGTCGAAATGCCCTCGGTGCCCTGGAACACCTGCAACGTCACGCTCTCGCCGTTGATCTTGACCACCTGGGCCAGCTTGCCGCCAACGGTGGCCAACTCGTCATTACCCACGCCCGTCGCCTTGAGCGTCACGGTCGCCTTGGTAATGTTGTCGATTTTGGTATATATCTTCTGAAATGCCTTGGTTGTCATAGCATCTGTCTTTTTATTTTGCCACTTTCTGTTCTACCGCCTCATCGATCTGCTTGTCGTAGGCGAAATACTGTTCGCTCTCGAAGGGCGAGTAGTTCATCTGACGGAACATGTTGATCAGCGACTTGAAGAACTGCGAGCACTCCTCGAAATCCGAAAATTCGAAGTTGCGGTCGCAAATCCCCAGAACCTTCTCATACATGTATTTCTGACGCTCGAGCGGGCAGTTGGCGTCGATCGAGTCGAAGGCATCCTGCTGCAGGATCACGAAGTCGATCAGCTCGCTCTTCCAGAAACGCTCATGATACTCTACCGGAACGCCGTCGTCACCCAGAATGTTGATCTGTTCCGAAGCCTCCTTGCCTCGCTGTACGATCGTCTTGCCCTTGTAGACCTGGTCAACCCAACCCTTCTCGATACGCTCGTCGAGATACTCGCGAACCTCGGGGTATTCGAGATATTTCGAGTAGCTGTCCAGCGGGTCGATGGCCGGATAACGTTTCGAATCGGCACGGCCCTGCGACAACGCATAGAAACAACGCGCCGCCTTCTTGGTCGATTCGGTCACCGGCTCCTTGAGGTTACCGCCGGCCGGCGAAACGGTTCCGATGAAGGTCACCGAACCCGACTCTCCGTTGTTCAGCTCGACCAGACCGGCTCGCGAATAGAAGTTCGAGATGATGGCCGAGAGGTCCATCGGGAATGCATCCTGACCCGGAAGCTCCTCCAGACGGTTCGACATCTCACGCAGCGCCTGTGCCCAACGCGAGGTCGAGTCGGCCAGAATCAGCACCTTCAGTCCCATGGCACGGTAGTACTCGCCGATGGTCATACCCGTATATACCGACGCCTCACGCGCCGCAACGGGCATGTTCGACGTATTGCATATGATCGTCGTACGCTCCATCAGCTTGTGGCCCGTATGCGGGTCCTCCAGTTCGGGGAACTCCTTGAAGATCTCGACTACCTCGTTCGCACGCTCGCCGCACGCAACCATGATGATCACATCGGCATCGGCCTGCTTGGCTATGGCGTGCTGAAGCACCGTCTTGCCCGCACCGAACGGCCCCGGAATAAAGCCCGTACCGCCATCGGCAATCGGGTTGAACGTATCGATCGACCGCACACCCGTCTCCATGATCTTCGAGGGGCGCGGTTTTGCCGCATAGGCCTTGATGGCCCGCTTGACCGGCCACTTCTGCACCATCGTTATTTCATGATCCCTGCCTTCGGCATCCGTCACCACCGCAACCGTATCGGTTACCTTGTGCGGACCCGCCGCCACGATGCTCTTGACCGTATAGCTCTCCTCCATCACGAACGGAACCATGATCTTGTGGGCAACCCACTGCTCCTGGACCTCGCCCAGCCACGATCCGGCCGTAACCTGATCGCCGACCTTGGCCAGCGGTTTGAAATTCCACTCGCGTTCGTAATCGATCGGATCGGTGATCGAACCGCGGCTGATGAACAGTCCCTCCATCTTTTCGAGGTCGTTCTGCAAACCGTCGTAATTGCGGGACAGAATGCCCGGCGCCAATGTCGCCTCGAGCATGTGACCCTCGAATTCGACCTTCTCGCCGATCTTCAGACCGCGCGTACTGTCGAATACCTGTACATAGGCATCGTCGCCTATCACTTTGATGACCTCGGCCATCATACGGACATCTCCGCACCATACATGGCAGATTTCGTTCTGGCTGACAGCTCCGTCCGCCTTCACGATAACGATGTTGGAGATGATACCCGCTACTCGCCCTGTTGTCTTCATATGATGTTTTTTGTAATTATTTTTCAGTTTTCTCTTCCGCCGCAACCGCACGGTCGATCAGTTCGCTGCCGCTCAGCGTTGTCAGCAGTTTATCGTAGAGCCTGCGGCCCGTAGCCTCGTCGAGCGAGAACCACCGTTCGACAAGGTTAACCTTGACCAGATAGGAGAGTATCGCCGCCATATCGAAATAGTTCGAAATGGCCAGCTCGTCCGACATGCGCCAGCGTATACGGTCGATCTTGCGCTCCTTTTCCAGCAGGTTCCGTTCGTCCGACACCGCCGCAACCACATCGTCGAGGTACTCCAGTTCGCCTTTCAGGCCGAAGTCCGACGCCGAACTGCGCGACAGGGAATCGGTAATGTCGTCATGTCCCACCACGACCGTCTCCGGTGCCACGCCGCTCCGGCGGGCCGAATATGCCGCACAGACATTGCGCAGCGTACGGTCGAAGTCGCTCCATTCGCGCAGGAAACGGCACTTCGACGCCGCACAGGCCCTATAATAGGATTCGTAGAGATTCCGCTCGAAGGGGCGTGTCATATCCATCCGTTCGGCCTCCTCGCCTTCGGGGTCGGCATACGCCGCAACCACATCCGCCAGATAGGACGGCAGCCGGAACTTGCCCTCCAGAGCCTGTTCCAACTCCTCGCGCGAGAAGTTTCCCAGCGGTGAGAAGTTGGTCTTTCCCGAACGCAACCCGATCAGGTTGGCAACGTCGCAGCTGCCGTAAAACAGCTCCAGGGTACGGCGATCGCCCGACGACAGCTCGCAACGGATCGTTTCGATGATCTCGCGAGCATCGAAACCCTTGTTGTCGGCCTCGAGGGCATACTCCTTCAGGCCGGCGACCAGACTGTAATAATTCCGTTCGAACATATTCCGGTCTGCTATTTGTCGAACAGCATTTTGGCCACCTTGTCGCGCAGGTACTCGCCCAGCAAGGCGTCGAAATCCTCATCCGAGAAGCTGATATGGTATCCGCCCTCCTTCGGACCGATCTTGAAACCGCTCTTCACGTTTTTCGAATAACCGACCTCGATGCCGGCATTCAACAGATCCTTGGCGCTCTTCTCGAATGCGGCATCCAGTTCGGCACGACGGCTCTCGGGCAGCAGCGCCGACAGCGAAACCGTATCGGTCGATGTCCCGTTCCAGTTGCGTGCAACCTCCAGAAGCATGTTCTTCACGAAATCGGCATCCATGTTTGCCTTCTTCACATTGTCGGTCGTGCTCTTGGCCACGATCAGATCGGCAATCTGTTTCTTCAGCTCGGCGACAACCTGTTTGCCCGCCAGCGATATCTCGGTCAGGGAGTTCTTGTGCAGTTCTTCGGCCTTCGCCTCTGCCGCCTTAACGATCGCATCTGCCTCACTGCGGGCCTCGCTAACCAGGCGTGCCGCTTCATCCTTGGCATCCGATACCAGCTTGTCGGCATCGGCCCGTCCCTTCTCCAGACCTTCGTCGTAGAGTTTGCGGGTCAACTCTTCAAGTTTGTTTTCCATAAATCCAGTCTATATTTTGTTTTCATTTAGTTTGCGCGATATGCTCTCCATGTTTCAGGCCTACAAAGATACAAAACATATCCGATCCTTTTCAATCAAAGAGAATCATTTTATACCCTTTGGCCAAAAATTATTCCTCTTTTGACAAAAAAATTCCACTGATGCCGGCTGCCATATCCCGGATACGTACTTCGGGCATCAATCTCCCTCACCGCACTGCCATTTCGGTCTGCGAGGGGGATGGCATTAACCGGCAAAAGCACGGCTCACAAACGAACATATCCGGAGAACTCGCAAGTCCTCCGGATATGCCATACTGCGACCGGTCATGCACTACTGATGTTCGGGGCGCAAAAGGTCGTTGACCGTCTTGACGGGCGAGAAGGTCGACAGCGGCACGTCGACAAAGACCGTTGTCCAGTCGGCCATTGCACCGTTCCACAGTCCGGGAAGCTCCTGTGCCCGCAGTTCGCGGCCATCCTTCGATTTGCTCGAAATGAAACCCGTGGCCGGATCGACATACTTCGACAGGTCGAACTTCGAACCGTCGGCGCGGCGAACACCGCACACCAGATCCACCGGATTGAAGTGCGTCGCCGAACTCATCATCGGCTTGTCGGCCTCGGAGATCTGGCTCGACTCGGCGATCTGCAGTGAGACCTGGCCATGCATGCCCTCGACCCAGAACGGGCCGCCGCCCGGTTCGCCGTCGTTGCGGACCATGCCGCAAACACGTACCGGACGGTCGAGCAACGTCACGAGCAATGCGCGGTCCCAACCCTCGGGCAACCGTACACACAACTTCTGCTCGACGAAATGCGCAATTTCAGACAACCGTGCCTGCGAGACTTCGCCACGCAGCTCCCCGAGAAGTCCAAATATCTGCTCCTGAAGCTGCAGCAACAATCCCGCCAGCACCTTTTTGTAAAGTATCGTATCGTTGCGACGCGCATCGGTCGTGACATTGTCGATGTTCTTGATGAATATCAGGTCGGCATCCACCTCGTTCAGGTTTTCGATCAGCGCCCCGTGGCCCGCCGGACGGAACAGAAGCGTACCGTCGGAGTTGCGGAACGGAGTATTGTCGGGATTCACGGCAATCGTATCGGTCGAAGGCTTCTGCACCGAGAACGAGATGTCGTACTTCACCCCGAAACGCTCCTCATAATGCGGCTGCACCTGCGACAACAGCTCGCGGAAACCGTCGACATGCTCGGGCGAAACCGTAAAGTGAAGCGACACGCGCCCGTTCCCCGACGCATACTGAGCCCCTTCGACCAGATGCTCCTCGACGGCCGTGCGCACCTCCTCGCCATAGCGGTGGAACAGGATCAGCCCCTTTGGTTTCGAGCCGTAGTCCAGTCCATTCCCGACGATCGCCGCAACGATCCGTTCATCCGACGCCCCCGCCGGAACAAGCTCCCGCAGCCGCCGTCCGAATGCGAAACGGTCGATATTTGCCAACAGCTCGTCGATCGCCCGGCTGCGCCTGCCCTCGTTGACGAATTCGAACAACGCCTTGAACATACGCGTTGCCGCTCCCGATGCCGGCACGAACTTCACCGTGCGCAAAGCGTCGCGGCGACTCTCGTACAGCTCCGCCGCTGCCCGGACCGCCTGCTCATCGAGCTTGACGATGCCGCCGTTTGCCGGCGAAGCGGCCTCTTTTACTTTCAATGGTGGAAATCCCGTGCGGAAATTCCCGATCTGTCGCTCGACAGCCTCCGGCGTCAGCCCGTGCTGTCGGATCTGTTGCAAATCTTTCGCTTCAAACATATTTCATTCAGGTTTTTCAGGTCTTACAAGTCATCCCCTCCCCGGAAACCGGACAAATCGATTCGGATCCCCCCTCTTCCCCCACACATACCTCACACTCTCATTGTCCCACACACACCTCTTGTCCATCACACACCTCACACTTCTCTTGTCTCTCATCCCCCCCCTCTTGTTCCTACCCCCCCCTCGCACACAGGTATTCGCCACTCCGTATCGACCCGGCCCCCTCACCCGATTGACATTGGCTCGGATTTAGGGAGGTTCGCTTCTCAAAGTTAATTAAAATTTAACTATATTTGCAATATGATTCGCGAATTTTTGAATGTCGATCTATCCGATCGCAACAGTTTCCATGTACGGCAGCACGCCGCACGCCTCGTCGAGTTCGACAACCCCGACGACCTCAACGAAATTTTCGCCGACGACGACTGCTCCAAAGAAAAATGGTATGTCCTCTCCGGCGGCAACAACATACTCTTTACCCGCGACTACGACGGTACGCTGATCTGCCCGCGTATCGACGGCATCGAGATCGTCGCCTCGCAGAACGATACGGTCAAGGTGCGTATCGGCGCCGGCGTCGAATGGGACGATGCCGTGGCCTGGAGCGTCGAAAACGGATTGTGGGGAATCGAAAACCTCTCGCTCATTCCGGGCAAGGTCGGTGCCGCCCCGGTACAGAATATCGGCGCATACGGCTCCGAAGCCAAGGATACGATCGACCAGGTCGAGATGTTCTGCCCCGAAACCCGCAACAAGCTCATCCTTCAGAACCAGCACTGCGAATTCGGATACCGCGACAGCATCTTCAAACGCATGCTCCGCGGCCGCGCCATAATCACCGCCGTAACGTTCAACCTGTCGCGCACGCCGCGGCCGCGCCTCCGATACGGCGACGTGCAACAACGTGTCGAGGAGCTCGGAGGCCCCACGCTCGCAAACATTCGTGAGGCGATCTGCTCAATCCGCCGCCACAAACTGCCCGACCCGGCCGTTACGGGAAATGCCGGCAGTTTCTTCAAGAACCCGTCGGTGGAACGCGGCACAGCCCAGGCACTGCAGGAGCAGTATCCCGACATCCCGCTCTACCCCTCGTCCGAACCCGAAAAGGTGAAACTGGCCGCCGCCTGGCTCATCGACCGTGCCGGATGGAAGGGTGCAAAACTCGGCCGTGTCGGAGTACACGACCGTCAGGCCCTGGTGCTCATAAACCTCGGCGGAGCCACGGGTGGCGAAGTGATCGACCTCGCCCGAAAGATTATCGACAGCGTACACTCCCGTTTCGGGGTCTCGCTCGAAACGGAAGTCAACATATTGTAAGCCTCTGATCATGCCTGCAAAAAATCAATTGCTCGAAGGTTTCAAACATTACGTCGCGGTCCACAAGATGATCGCCCCGGACGACCGCATACTGCTGACTGTCAGCGGCGGTGTCGACTCGATGGTCATGCTGTCGCTCTTTGCGCGGTGCGGATACAGCATCGGCGTCGCCCACTGCAACTTCTGCCTGCGCGGCGAGGAGAGCGACGAAGACGAGGTTCTCGTCGAAAAGGAGGCCGCAAAGTACGGCGTCGAATTTTTCAACCGCCGCTTCCCAACCCGCGAAGAGATGGAGCGTACCGGCGAATCGATGGAAATGGCGGCCCGCCGTCTGAGATATGCCTGGTTCGAGGAGCTGTGCGTCGAACACGGATATACCAAAATTGCAATAGCCCACCATGCCGACGACTCGATCGAGACATTCTTCATCAACCTGCTCCGAGGCACCGGCCTCCGCGGGCTCACGGGAATCAGCGTTACGAACGGTCGCGTCTTCCGGCCACTGATGTTCGCCTCGCGGCGCGAAATCACCGAATATGCCGTCGCAAACGGAATCCCCTTCCGCGAGGACTCCTCGAACCGCTCGACAAAATACCTGCGCAACAAGATCCGCCTCGGCCTGATCCCGCGCATACGCGAGATAAACCCCAAGTTCACCGAGACAATGAATGACAACATCCGCCGTCTGACCGATACGCAGCTCTTCATCAACCAGGCCATCGAGATCATGCGGCGCGACGTCTGCACCGAGCACGAGGGCATACACACCATCCATGTCGACCGTATCGACCGCAACATGCCGCTCGGATTCGTCATCTACGAACTGCTCAATTCGGCATTCGGATTCAAAGGCGACGTGACCGACGCCCTCTGCCGGTCGCTCGAGGCCGGAACGACCGGACGGCGGTTCTATTCGAAAGAGTGGGTGGCCACGGTCGACCGCGGAAATATCGTCGTGGCACGGATCACCGACGACGACCCTTGTCAGGTGCTTGTCCAGGAGTCGATGCACAAGGCCTACTGCGGCAACATGATGCTCACCTTCGACACCGAGGAGATCGATACCATCGAGAAGTTCTCCGTCCCCGAGCACATGGCTCTGGTCGACAAGGAGCGGCTGCACTATCCGCTGACGCTGCGACGGTGGCACGACGGTGACTGGTTCATACCCTACGGCATGACCGGCCGCAAGAAGGTCAGCGACTTCCTGATCGACCACAAGGTTTCGATGGCCGAAAAGGCGCGTCAATTCGTACTCGTTTCGGGCGACGACATCGTATGGCTGGTCGGCCGCCGAATCGACGACCGATACCGCATCACCGGCGAGACCGAAACGGTCCTCAAAATAACCAAGGAGATTATCTGATCCGGCATACGAAGATGGCAAAAAGCGGCAAAATCGGTTTCAAGGATAGTGTCTCGAAGTTCGAGGAGTTGCAGCGGAAGATTGCTGCCCGCGACTTTGCGCCCGTATACCTGCTCATGGGCGAGGAGAGCTACTTCATCGACACAATCGCCGACCTGCTTGCCTCATCGATTCTCGAACCAGCCCAACGCGATTTCAACCAGACCATCGCATACGGCCCGGATACCGATGCCGGAGCAATCATTAACCTCTGCCGCCAGATGCCAATGCTCGGAGAGCGGCAGGTGGTCATTGTCAAGGAGGCGCAGTCGCTACGCAAGCTCGATGAACTTGCCCTGTACACGGCCTCGCCGCTGGCTTCGACCGTACTGGTCCTGTGCGTCAAGCACAAGTCGCTCGACAAACGCACCTCGCTCTACAAGAGTATCAGCGCATGCGGCGAGGTCCTCGAATCGGTCCGCCCCTACGACTCGGAAATAGGCCCATGGCTCGCCGGATTTGTCCGCAGCAAGGGCCGCCGCATCGACAACAACGCCACGGCCATCATCGTAAACCACCTGGGAACCGACATATCGCGGATTTCGAACGAGTTGAACAAGCTGTTCATCTCGCTGCCCGAAAATACCGCCGTCATCACCCCCGCCGACATCGAACGGAATATCGGCATCAGCAAGACCTTCAACAATTTCGAACTCTGCAAGGCCGTCACCGCCCGGAACATGGCACAGGCCATGCTCATAGCCGACAACTTCGCCCGGGATCCCAAGGACAACCCATTCCAGGTTACGCTCATGGCTCTGTTCCGGCAATTCCGGCAGATGTTCACGGTCAACTGCATCATCTGGCAGTCGCGTAGCCGCGGCGTACCGATGCCCGACAACAACGCCCTGTGCCGCGCCCTCGGAATACCTTCGCCATTCATTGCGGGCGAGATCCGGGCCGCAGCCGCAAAGTGGCCAAACTCCAGGCTGTTCAACGTCCTCGGTATAATCCGCGAATACGATGCCCGAAGCAAAGGTATCGACACCGGCGGCCTGAGCGACGGAGAGTTGTTGCGTGAAATGATTCTCAAGATCCTCGCATGACGCCCAACGACATCATATCGATCGACGGCGTGCCGACACCGGCCGCAGCCATGTACGACCCCACGGAGTATTGCCGCGGCGGATATATCCGCCAGGATATTCATGTTGCAGGGCGGCAGCCAATGCACCTCAACGAACATCTCGCACTCATACGGCGGTCATTCGAAACGCTCTACGGCATACGTCCGCAACTCCCGCCGGCAACGGTCGCGGCATGGTGCGCCGAACTGCTCGACCGGAACGGATATCCCGATTCAAGCATCCGAATCTCAATGCTCGCGGCTCCGTACCGGTCCGACGGCCAGATCCGTCTGCGCACGACACTCATCGCACGCGAGATCATGCTCGAAACAGGATACCACATCCGTGCGATACGCCCCCGCGCCGTCATCGAACGCTACGACCTGCCCTACCCTTCGCTGCCATTCTCGGCCGCCTTTGAGTCCGATGCCGCAGCCCGCATGCGCCGCAACATTACCGGCAGCAACATCGTCCTGCGTGCCGACAGCACCGGGCAACTGCTTGCAGCCGGAACCGCCGCCCTCTTCGCCGTCGAAGGCCGAACCGTAATAACATCCCCGACCACAGCCGGAGCCCCGGACAGCGTCGAACGCCGCCTGACGATCGAGGCCGTCAACCGAGGCGGCATCGCATTCGAAGAGCGTCCCTTGACGGAAGAGCGGCTCCGCGGTTACGACGAACTCTTTTTCAGCGACTGCCGCGGCCTGACATCCATATCCGAGTGCGGGGAGAACACATACATGTCCCTTATGGTCGACCGCATCATACGGCAGATGCGTTAGAGGGGCGGAAGGCGGATAAGTATTTTTTCCAACCGGACGGGAAACCGCCGCCACATATGCCGACATATCTTTGGGACAATACAACACAATACGAAGTCCCAATTCAATGAAAAAAGCACTGTTGATCTATGCCGTCGCAGCCACCGCGGTTGCGATAGCAGCCTTACGCGGCCGAGCGCGGCTGCACGACGAAAACCGCCGTCTGGGAGCAAATATCGAGACTCTGACAGACAATGTCGACCTCTACCGCACCAAATCGGGTGAAAGCGCTGCCGAGATCACCTCGCTGCGATTGCGCTGCAGCGAACTGGAACGGCTCAACGGCGAAGCTGCCGACCGTATCCGCGACCTCGGCATACGGCTCAAGCGCGTCACCTCGGCGGCTACGGCCGTCACCGCCTCCCTAACCGAATTCGACGGGATACTGCGCGATTCGATCGTACGGCCCCAACCGTACGGGCCCGTCACATCCCCCGACACGCTGCGGACCCTCTTCTGGTCGGACACCTGGACAAAGGTCCATGCCATTATCCGCGACGATTCGGTCAGCTGCCGTATCGAGAGCGTCGACACGCTCCACCAGGTCGTCTACCGCATTCCGCGCCGATTCCTCTTCATCAGGTTCGGAACCAAGGAGCTGAGGCAGGTCATCACCTCCTCAAACCCACATACGCATCTGGTCTACACCTCGCACATCACCGTCGAGAAGGCCCGTTGAATCCCCGTCCGCACAACAGTCATTCATCTCCGCAAGCGTCATTTCACATGTACGGGCTTGCAAATTCTAATAATAATCCATACCTTTATGCACTTAATTCACAACAAAGAGCAAACATGCAACGCATTGCGGTTTTCCCCGGATCGTTCGATCCGTTCACACTGGGCCACAAGGCCATAGTCGACGAGGGTATCGACATCTTCGACCATATCGTCATCGGCGTGGGCGACAACAGCGAAAAACGCGGGATGCTCATCCCCGAACAGCGGGCCCGACTCATCGAGGACCTCTACCACGACAATCCCAAAATCAGTGTCAGGATATACAAGGGCCTGACCGTCGATTTCTGCCGTGAATGCCAGGCCCAGTTCCTGCTGCGCGGCGTGCGGAATGCCGTGGATTTCGAATACGAACACAACATGCAGCTCATCAACGAACGGCTCTCGCCAGGACTGACAACCGTACTGTTGTTCACCCCGCCGCGCTATGCCGCCATCTCGTCGAGCATCATCCGCGAGTTGGTACACTTCGGCGGCGATCCGGCACAGTTTCTGCCCGAGGGGGTCGATCTGAAAAAATACCTTTGAACCAACCTGATGCCTCCGTGACAATGGAACGCTTCAAAACAAAAACTTTCTGAATATGGAATTTACCGCTGAAATGATCGCCGGAGCTATCGGCGGCGAGGTCGTAGGAGACAAGACGGCTACCGTAAACACATTCGCCAAGATTACCGAAGGCCATCAAGGAGCCCTCTCGTTCCTCGCAAACCCAAAATACGAACATTACATCTATACCACCCGCTCGTCGGTGGTGATCGTAAACAGGAGTTTCGAACCCGAACAGCCCGTCCCGGCAACGATGATCCGCGTCGAGGATGCATACGGCGCATTCGCAAAGCTCCTCGAACTGTATGTCGCCAACAAACCCCGCCGGACCGGTATCAGCGAACGAGCCGCTATCGACCCCTCGGCACGTCTGGGAAAGGATTGCTATGTGGGCGACTTCGCCGTGGTCGATGCCGGCGCCGTGATCGGCGACAACTGCCAGATATTCCCGCAGGCATACATCGGCGCCAATGTCCGTATCGGCAACAACGCCATTATAAATTCCGGGGTCAAGATATATGAGGAGTGCGTCCTCGGGAACAATGTCACACTCCATGCCGGCTGCGTGATCGGGGCCGACGGTTTCGGGTTCGCCCCCAACGCACAAGGCAGCTTCGACAAGATCCCCCAGATCGGCAACGTCGTCATCGAAGACGATGTCGAGATCGGTGCAAACACCTGCGTCGACCGTGCCACGATGGGTTCAACCCTAATCCGGAAGGGCGTCAAGCTCGACAACCTCATCCAGATCGGCCACAACGTCGTAATCGGCGAAAATACCGTTGCCGCGGCACAGGTCGGCATTGCCGGCTCGACCCAGGTGGGCCACAACTGCATGTTCGGCGGCCAGGTGGGCATTGCCGGACACCTCTCGATAGGCGACAATGTCAAGGCCGGTTCGCAGAGCGGCATCGACAACAATGTCGAGAGCAACGATACGCGTATGGGGACGCCTTCGCTGTCGGGAATCAAGTTCCACCGTTCGAATGCCATATTCCGCAACCTGCCCGAACTGAGCCGCACGGTAAGCCGCCTCGAAAAACAGGTGGCCGAACTGATGGCCGAAAAGCAGTAACATACGGCAGCTGCGCAAACGTCCGACAGCCAGGCCCTCCACACCATGACAGGCCGGGCCGGAGACACAAACACGACAAACCAAAAACAGACGATAAACAAATGAAAAAGATCTTTTTAATGGCAGCAGCGGCAGTTCTGGCCGCCAGCTGCAACAACAACGGTTACGTCATCAAGGGCACGATCGAGGGGCTTCAGGATTCGGTCGTATACCTCATGAATGCCGACAGCCAGGCCATCGACTCGACCACTGTCTCGAACGGCAGTTTCACCTTCAAGGGGAAGGTAGATACTCCGCAGATGGTATATCTGCTCACAAACCGTCCGATCATGTCGCTCTTCCTCGAAAACGGTAAGATCCAGATCAACGGTTCGATCACCGACATCACCCGACCAATGACCATCTCGGGCACCGCAGCAAACGAGGCTCTCTCAGAATACGATCAGTTCAACCGCGAGATGTTCATGAAGATGCAGCAGAACCAGCAGGATCCCGCCGCAATAGATTCGCTCTACGAGGCCATGAACGAAGGTGTCCGCCAGCGGCTCGACCAGAACCTCGACAACCTCTTCGGCCTGAACCTCTATGCCACCCAGCTCTTCTACTACGATTCGGCCGACGAGATCCTCGCCCAGATAGCCAAATTCCCTGTGGAGATGCAGAATACTCCCGAACTGACCGATCTGAAGGAGTTCGCCGCAAAGAAACAGATGGTCGAACCCGGCCGCCAGTATATCGACATCATTCAGAACGATGCCGATGGCAATCCGATCGCACTCTCGTCGATCGTCGGCGACGGCAAATATGTCCTGGTCGACTTCTGGGCTTCGTGGTGCAATCCCTGCATGCGCGAAGTGCCTTACATGCTCCAGGCATATGCCAAATATCATGACAAGGGTTTCGAAATCTACGGCGTATCGCTCGACAAGATGGCCGACAGCTGGAAATCAGCTATCGAAAACCACAAGATGGACTGGATCCACGTCTGCAACTTTGAAGCGTTCGACTCGCCCGATGCCGTAAACTATGCCGTACGCAGCATCCCGGCAAACTTCCTCATCGGCCCCGACGGTACGATCGTGGCTACCGGCCTGCGTGAATCAGACCTCGAAAACAAACTCGCAGAGTTGCTCGGCGAATAATAAATTGTAACCACCCGAATGCGCCATACGGCAGGCACGAATGATCGGGCTCGCGTATGGCGCATTCCATTTTCGGGACGGAGATGGAGAGACAACACCGCATAATAATGGGTATCGACCCGGGTACCAACCGCATGGGTTACGGCCTGCTCGAGGCCGACGGCACAAGGCTGAATGCAATGGTGCTGGGCGACATCGACCTGCACAAAATCGCCGACCCGTACGAAAAACTGCGTTACATCTTCCAACGGGTCGGGGCGCTGATCGACCACTACCGGCCCGACGAAGTGGCTCTCGAATCGCCCTTCTTCGGCCGCAACATCCAGAGCATGCTCAAGCTGGGACGCGCACAGGGTGTTGCCATGGCCGCCGCCCTGAGCCGCGGGGTTCCGGTTGCCGAATACGCCCCCACTCGAATCAAACAGGCCATAACCGGCCGCGGTTCAGCCGCAAAGGAGCAGGTAGCCTCGATGCTGCACGGAATGCTCGGAATCGACTACAACCCGAAGCGTCTCGATGCCACCGACGGCATGGCCGTTGCCGTCTGCCACTACTTCGCCACCCGTTCGGCCATCAACGCGCTGACCGACGGGGCCCGGTTCAAGGGGCTCGGCGGTGGTCTCAAGGCCGTTTCGAAACGCGGCAGCCAGTCGTGGGAGCACTTCCTCGACCAACACCCCGACCGCGAAATTAAACCTGCAACGCCCCCTAAAACTCGAATTAACAAGATCACAAAAGAATGAAACCCGCTCGAATCGTCTCATTGATCGTAATTGTTCTGTCGGCAGCCCTGATCGTCTGGTCGCTCAGCGGCCGGATGTTCGCCCCGCGCAGCTTCAACTTCACAATCGAGGGCCCGGCCCATGAAAATGGCGCAACCGTATGGCTATACGTCTCCGATGAGGTACTGGACTCGTGTGTGGTTACCGATTCGCACTTCTCCTTCTCGGGCAGGCTGAAAAGCCCCTGCACCGCCTCGATCGAAACCGACGAGTCGGTCATCTGCAGCCAGCTCTTCATCGAACGGGGAAACGTCAGAATCGATACCGCCGGCCGCGCTTCGGGTACGGCGGGGAACGATGCCCGCAGACGCTTCATTGCGGCCGAAGACTCGCTTTCGCACCTCTATGCCGCCGACATTGAACTGGCAGCGTCGATGATCGATTCGCTCACAGCTGCCCATATAGCCCTCAACCGCGACAACATGTGCGGCGTATGGCTCTTCGCCCGAACGGCCGGCCGGATGGATATCGGAAGCCGGCGCACGACGCTCAACCTCATATCGAAGCCTCTGCGCAACAATCCGCTGCTGGTCGACATCCGCAACTCGATCGAGCGTTTCGACGCCGTACAGCCGGGCCGCAAGGCCATTTCCGTGACACTTCCCGACACCGACGGCCGGATGATATCGATCGACAGTCTGCTGGCGGAGGGGAGATACGTACTGCTCGATTTCTGGGCTACGTGGGATGGCAGGCGCGACCGCGACCAGATGCTGGAAACGATAACCGCCCCGTACGGAGAGGCGCAACTTACGGTCTGCCGCATCTCGATCGACAACAGCCGCAGCCGCTGGAGATCGGCCGTGAAGGAGTCCCCTGCGCAATGGATTCAGCTGAATGCCGTCGACACGGCCACATTCCGCGCCGCGGCGGCCGAAGCCTATGCAATCGATTCACTCCCGATGAGTTACCTCATCTCACCCGACGGACATATCTCCCTGCGCACTAACGATATAGGTGCATTGAAGGCCGAATTGGCAAGTCTCTTCGGTGAAAAAAATTAAAAAAAATCTTTATTTGTTTGGCTATTCTGCCAAATATGTCTATATTTGCAATCGCAAAACGGCTCCGTAGCTTAATTGAATAGAGCATTTGACTACGGATCAAAAGGTTACAGGTTTGAGTCCTGTCGGAGTCACAAGTTTTCGAACGTCGGTCCAACAAGGCCGGCGTTTTTTTATGAAATTGGGAGTAGCGGCCCCTTCTTGCAATAATGAACAAATCAAAAACGGGCGCCTCGACTATCAATCGAATATCCCCCCCCCCGACCCAGCCAACCGTTCGTGGGTTTCCGAACAGCCCCAACGGATACGGCAAAGCATCTGAATCTCATTGCCGATCCATTCCGCTCTCGATCTGACCCATCTTCCACAATCCACGCAGGCCAAGAAATTCGCGTCCCGATGCCGCGCATACCGGGCCGAAATGACAACATTCACAATCGCCATAACTCATTGTAACTGACGGCCCCGTACGGCACAGGTTTTGCATCGATCCATGCAATTCAGAACAATTTCATACAAACCAATCGAAACGATATGAAATCTCATGCCTTTTATCTCATCCTGCCGATAGCCGCCATAGTTCTCTTGTTCGGCAGTTGCTCCGAAAGCACCATCACAATCGATTGCAACGCTCCTGCGGCATCTCCATCCGTGTCCGACGACGATTCGGCTGCAGATACCGTAGCCGACAATCTGGTCAAGTTCCACGCTACGCTCGAGAGCCTGAACATGACCCGATCAATGTCGCCTATTGCAGCCAATACACGCGTTACGATCTTCGCATACCATGGCCAAACCGACAACGCCACCTCGACCGCCCCGATGGCCCGCGGATCATACGTCGCACAACAGGCCGGAATGCTCTCCGGCGTCTCCAACTACAACATGTATCTGAGCAACGGACTATTCGATTTCTACGCCGTATCGGCAAACTCCACCGACAGCCCGCCGGTCTTCACCAACGGCGTTTCGAGCGCCCTTCAGAATGGAGTTGACTATCTGTGGTGGGGGTGCGCAAATTACGAAATAAACAGCCCGCAGGTCTCCGTTCCCATCGTATTCAACCATTCGGCCACACAGGTTGTCTTCGAAATCGCTGCCGGATCCGGAATAGCTCTTCAGCAGGTTGTTTCGGCAACAATAACCCCGCCACAGACCGGGGCTACAATGGATCTGACGACCGGTATAATCACCCCGGCAACAGAATACGGAACCGTTCCGGCCTCGATGGGAATAAACGGGCTGACGCTGCAATATACGATGCTTCCCCTGCAGACAACCTCGCCCATGACTCTGGACATGTCGCTCAATCTGAACTACGATCCGACACCGCATCAATACAGTGTTAAGGTTCCGATTCCCGACGGCGGTTTGCAGGCGGGCAATTCCTATCTGTTCCGTGCGATCATCGATGCCGATACGGTCACTTTCCCGTCGGTCGAAGTAACCGACTGGGTGACGGTCGACGAAACCGGAAATCCGCTATATCCGCATTAGACCGGCATTCGGCCGTACGGAGACAATCCGACAAGCGGCCGTTGACAATTGAGGCGGCAGCACCTGCCGGTTTCCGGGCCGGACGAGTGCTGCCGCCTGGTATCATTTCACCTGTCGCACCTTCACCGGCCTGGACACTCCCGAAACTCTCCGCCCGGCAACCACGACACACGTCAACTTGCTTCCCCCGCCACGCCCGACTTCTCCGCAAACAAATCAAGTACGCTGCCGTAGCTGCAATAAAAAAAGCGACAGACTTTGCAAAGTCTGTCGCTTCCGGCCTGTTCGGCATTTCCAGCGGAGAGAGAGGGATTCGAACCCCCGGTACAGTTGCCCGTACACCGCATTTCGA
>URTU01000035.1 GCA_900550925.1 uncultured Alistipes sp.
CCGCCGTGATATGGCAAAGGCTGCGGGCCGCCTGCTTCACGGTCACCTCCGCAAAGGCTTCGGAAACGAACAACTCGGTCAATACGAGGCGTGCGTCCTCCTCCAGCACGATCTCCAGGGCCGATACCTCGGGCGAAGTATGGAGCACGGCCAGCCGCAGCGAAGCCCCCGCCGCGACCTCGACACGCATACGCCGGGGATCGACCGCAGCGAAAGGCTCGCTTTCCGTCCCGGCAACCCGGAACACTTCGCCCTCCGCCGTACGGAACCCGCGGATTATATCGTAAAGCGCCGTCATTCCCTGTAATCGTTAATCAACCAGTCGTAACCCTCCTTTTCGAGTTTGAGGGCCAGCGTCTTGTCGCCCGTATGGATAATGCGCCCCTTGTAGAGCACATGCACCACATCGGGCACGATGTAATCCAGCAGGCGTTGGTAGTGCGTGATGACCACCGTGGCATTCTGGGGCGTATGGAGTTTCGTAACACCCGTGGCGACGATGCGAAGGGCGTCGATGTCGAGTCCCGAGTCGGTCTCGTCGAGGATCGCCAGTTTCGGGTCGAGCATCGCCATCTGGAAAATCTCGTTCTTCTTCTTCTCGCCGCCCGAGAAGCCTTCGTTCACGGCTCGGCTCGTCAGTTTCGAGTTCAACTCCACGATGCTGCTCTTCTCGCGCATCAACTTCAGAAACTCGGCTGCCGACAACGGCTCCTCACCACGGTGCTTGCGCTGTTCGTTTACGGCCATCTTCATGAAGTTCGACATCGTCACGCCCGGAATCTCAACCGGATACTGGAACCCGAGGAACAAACCCTCACGCGCCCGCTCCTCGATGCTCATCGACAACAGGTCGCGGCCGCAGAAGGTTACGCTGCCCTCCGTGACCTCGTACTTGGCATTTCCGGCCAGCACCGACGCAAAGGTACTCTTGCCCGAACCGTTGGGGCCCATGATGGCGTGCACCTCACCGGCCCGCACATCAAGGTCGATACCCCGCAATATCTCCTTGCCACCAACCGTGGCATGCAAATTCCTTACACTCAACATATCTTTATCTGCCATTTTACTTCAAAAAAACTATTCTATCCGACCGAACCCTCGAGGCTTACCGAAAGCAACTTCTGAGCCTCGACGGCAAACTCCATCGGCAACTTGCTCAATACCTCCTTGGCGTAGCCGTTCACGATCAGCCCGACGGCATCCTCGGTCGAAATGCCGCGCTGGTTGCAGTAGAACAACTGCTCCTCGGATATCTTCGAGGTGGTGGCCTCATGCTCGACCACCGCCGTAGGATTCTGCACATCCATATAGGGGAACGTGTGCGCACCGCAGCGGTCACCTATCAGCAGCGAGTCGCACTGCGAATAGTTCCGCGCACCCTCGGCACCCTTGGCCACCTTCACCAGACCGCGGTAGCTGTTCTGGCTCCGGCCCGCCGAGATACCTTTCGACACGATCCGCGAACGGGTGTTGCGCCCGATATGGATCATCTTCGTACCCGTATCGGCCTGCTGGAAATTGTTGGTCATAGCAACCGAATAGAACTCGCCCACGCTGTTGTCGCCCGCCAGGATGCAGCTCGGATACTTCCACGTGATGGCCGAACCGGTCTCCACCTGCGTCCACGACAGACGCGAATTTTCACCCTTGCAGATTCCGCGCTTCGTCACGAAATTGTAGACTCCGCCGCGCCCCTCGCGATCGCCAGGATACCAGTTCTGCACGGTCGAGTACTTCACCTCGGCATCCTTCAGCACCACGATCTCGACCACGGCCGCATGCAGCTGGTTCTCGTCGCGCATCGGAGCCGTACACCCTTCCAGATAGCTTACGTAAGAGCCCTCATCGGCCACGATCAGCGTCCGCTCGAACTGCCCGGTACCCGCCGCATTGATACGGAAGTAGGTACTCAGCTCCATCGGGCAGCGTACACCTTTCGGTATGTAGCAGAACGACCCGTCGGAGAAGACCGCCGAGTTGAGCGCCGTGAAGAAGTTGTCGGTATAGGGGACCACGCTGCCCAGGTACTTGCGCACCAGGTCGGGATAGTCGCGCACCGCCTCGCTGATCGAGCAGAAGATGATTCCCTTGTCGGCCAGCGTCTCCTTGAACGTCGTCTTGACCGACACCGAATCCATCACCGCATCCACCGCCACGCCGGCCAACTGCATCCGCTCCTCGAGCGGGATACCCAGTTTGTCGAACGTCCGTATCAGCTCGGGATCGACCTCGTCCATCGAATTGTAACGTGGTGTGGTCCGCGGCGCCGCATAGTATATTATGTCCTGATAATCAATCTCCGGAATATCCAGATGCGCCCAGTCGGGCATCCGCATCGTCAGCCAGTGGCGATAGGCCTTCAACCGGTAGGCCGTCAGCCACTCCGGTTCGCCCTTCTTCTGCGAAATGAGCCGGACAACATCCTCGTTCAGTCCGCGCGGAATGGTCTCGGTTTCGATATCCGACGTGAATCCGTATTTGTATTCGCCGTTCAGATCGGCTATTATCTGATCTTTCTCTTCCATCACTCGATGATTGTAATCGACAAAGTTAAGCATTAACCCATAAAACTACAAATTTTAGACCCGCATCGAACCCCGGCTTCTCCATATTTCGACATACATGCCGTTATCCGGACACCCTATATATAGATATTTCATGAAATTATCGGACTCGGCGATTGCGGATTGCGGAATTTCTGTATAACTTTGCAATTCGAAATTCAAAGAATCTTTAAAATACACAACTCGCAATGCTTACACTCAAGCAGATCAGAGAAGACAGCCAGCGCGCCATCGAACGCCTGGCCGTCAAAGGCATAGACGCCACCGAAACGATTGCCAAAATCATAGAACTCGACGACCGTCGAAAATCGATCCAGGCCGAACTCGACCAGCAGCTCGCCCGCCAGAACTCGATCGCAAAACAGATCGGCCAACTCATGGCTCAGGGCAAAAAGGAGGAGGCAACAGCTGCCAAAGAGTCGGTAGCCGAACTCAAGGAGTCCTCGAAAAAACTCGACGAGCAACTCCATGCAACCCTCGACGAGATGAATGCCGCAATAGTCACGCTGCCGAACTTCCCGGCCGACATCGTCCCGCACGGCAAAACCGCCGCCGACAACCTCGTGGTCAAGCTCTCGGACAACTACACCAAACTGCCCGAAAACCCGCTGCCCCACTGGGAACTGGCACGCAAATACGATATCATCGACTTCGAACTCGGTGTCAAGCTGACCGGCGCCGGATTCCCCGTCTACAAAGGCAAGGGTGCCCGTCTGCAGCGCGCGCTGATCAACTATTTCCTCGATTTCAACACCGCTGCCGGATACCGCGAAATCGAGCCCCCCGTAATGGTCAACGAAGCTTCCGGTTTCGGTACCGGACAGCTCCCCGACAAGGAGGGCCAGATGTATCACGCTACGGTCGACAACTTCTACCTGGTCCCGACCGCCGAAGTCCCCGTAACAAACATCTACCGCGACATGATCCTCGATGAGAGCGAACTGCCCGTCAAGATGACCGCATATACCCCCTGCTTCCGCCGCGAAGCCGGTTCGTACGGCAAGGATGTCCGCGGTCTCAACCGTCTGCACCAGTTCGACAAGGTCGAGCTCGTACAGCTCTCGCTCCCCGAAAAATCTTACGAAGCCCTCGACGGTATGGTCGCCCATGTCGAGAAACTCGTACAGTCGCTCGAACTTCCATACCGTATCCTGCGCCTGTGCGGCGGAGACATGTCATTCACTTCGGCACTCACGTACGATTTCGAGGTATATTCCGAAGCCCAGAAACGCTGGCTCGAAGTCTCGTCCGTCTCGAACTTCGAATCGTTCCAGGCAAACCGGCTCAAACTCCGTTACCGTACCCAGGACAAGAAAACTCAACTGCTGCATACCCTCAACGGTTCTTCGCTCGCTCTGCCGCGTATCGTCGCCGCACTGTTAGAGGATTTCCAGACACCTGAAGGTATCAGAATCCCAAAGGTACTCGTACCATACACCGGTTTCGACATGATCAAATAACATCGCGGTAAAACCTTCGCAAAAAAGAAGTGCCGTTTGTATTCGAATACCGATTTTTTACATATATTTGCAATACGATTTCTTAAACTTGTTATTATAAATTTTTTACGACAATGGCTTACAAAATCAATCCTGACTTGTGTGTTGCATGCGGCACCTGCATCGGCGAATGTCCGGTAGAGGCTATCTCGGCCGGCGATGTCTATGTGATCGACCCCGAAAAATGCATCGACTGCGGTACCTGCGCAGGCGTTTGCCCCTCCGAGGCTATCGCTGCCGAATAATCCACAAGATATAAAGATGAAACGGGCGGATTCTGACAAAGGATCCGCTCTTTTTTATGCCTGTTATGCCTGCGCCGGCAACAGACCAAACCTACACAACGGGAAATTAAAACATCTATGGAGGAGCTCGATGGATTCGGCACTCAACAGCGCCGGAACGCCATTTCCGGCCCTTCATGGTCCGGCGCCACAAAAAACCAGGTGCCACAAAAAACGAACAGAGGAGATACCATGTTATTAGATCTCCTCTGTTGGCGGTATGGACGAGACTCGAACTCGCGACCTCCTGCGTGACAGGCAGGCATTCTAACCAGCTGAACTACCACACCGTTTTGCTGTTTGCAGGTGCAAAGATAATACTTTTTCGTCAATCCACAAATTCACACCATATTTTTTTCGATTTTTTGCAGCCGGAAGACAATTGCTGTTCCACCTGAACTGTCCCCACTCTCCATGAAAAGCCATCCCCTGCAGCCACGTCAACGTCGCACGGATGAGGCATTGCGGATCGCACGGATGAATTCAACGGCATCGGGCGAGAGTGTTTCGGTACGATCGCGCCACAGACCGCTTGCTGACAACCGTTCACGATGTTTGTCTATCCGCCGCATGATCGGGAACTCCGGATGCGGCATACGGCTCATCTCCTCGCGGCGTGACGGAACAACCGTACGGTCAAAAACATCCTCCAGCGTCGGCCTGCGGTCGCCGTACCACGCAAATCCCTTCAAACGCTGCTCCTCCGTCTCCGGAACCTGCTCGATGGCATATATGTCGTAAACCGGATTGCCGCGCCATGTTATCAGATCGACCTTGCGGTCGGTGATATGGAACGTTATGTCGGCACAGGCGATGGTCATGAACTCGGTCACTGTCCCCGAATTCTCATCAACCGTATAATACAACGTCTGGCCGTTACCAACGGCATTGACCTGATATATCTCGTTGTCGCGGAACAGAGCCTCTATCTCCTTGCCCGAAACCTGATTGTAGGCCGACGTATCGATCATCTCGGCCATGATCGGGTTGCCAACAAAAACCGCCCGCGTAATCTGCTGGTTGGCCGTATAGATATCGATCAATTCGGACTGGATCTGGTTCTGGTCGTTCCACAGTACGGGATTGATGTAAAGATGTATGGTCGAATCGGCCGACAGCATCACCAGCGAATCGCAAACCGTCTGAAAATCATTCCGGAAACTCTTGACATTGCGGTAGGCCCGCACGACACGCCGTACCGAATCTCCGGCTGTCGAATCGGCCGGCGTCTGAACCATCGCACTGTCGAGCTGCTGGGCAAACATGTCGGTGGCCGTCGAATCAGCCACAGACGTCGAATCGACCTGCGACACCGTATCCGGAGCCATACCGACACTCTCAAGATAACGGTTCATCTTTTCCGCACGACGCTGCCTGCGACGCTCTTCACGCTCCCTGCGCTTGATCTCGCGACGCGACTCACGGGGTTCCAGCAACGATTCGTCCGTCGCCGAAACATCCCCAGATTTATCCTTCGCCTTCTTATTCGGCTTATCTTGCTTTTCAGGATTCTCGTCCGCCCTGGTGCTGTCGGATGCCGCATCACCTGACTCAATATCCGACTCCGCATCTGCCGTTACAGCCGTCCCCTCCGAATCACCAGGCGGCTCATTGTCCACCGCATCTCCTCCACTGCCGGCATCCGCCGAGGCAGAAACCGCACCGGCCACGGGGGACTCCGTCGTCTCACCTGTTCCGGACGCCGCCTCACCATCCGATGGCTGCCGATCTGTTCCGAAAGGCTTGATCGACGGCCGCACAACCGCAGAATCCGGCAATACCCCATCGGTCCCCATAACCATCGGAGCGGGATGAACAGCCGCCGAATCAGATGGCAAAACGTTCATTCCGCCAGGCATAAGGAGCGAATCGGACGGCATTATCATAGTCGAGTCGACGGCCATGGCCGCAGAGTCCGCCCCCATCACCGCAGAGTCCGGGGTCATGGCCGCAGAATCTACCGACAGGCTCGGAGTGAACATCAGTATCGAATCGGCCCGCACGTACAACGTATCGCCCTGCTCCGGATCGTAACTCATCACCGACGGCCGCATTGTCAGCAAAGCCTCCTCGCGATCGCCCCAATATTCGCCGTAGTCGCCGAATGCCATCGCCTTGTGGTCAATGTCGTCGATCTGAATGTTGCGGCGAAGGATCGCATTCTGTGTCCCGCGGCGGTAATCTATCGTATCGGCCCACACCTCCTGACTCGCCGTCAGAACATAACTGTTGGCAAAGGTCTCGAAACGGTCCGCCGGACGGTCGTAACTCCCCGCATCGGCATAGAGCATCTCATCGTTCTCGTTCCATATATAGGTATGGTCGAAGAAACGGGCGACATCGGTCTCAAGATTGTAGATCACCGAATCCGACTGCAACTGATAGGTCGAATCCCGCATGCTCACATCCTCGACACAGATCACCTCGCTGCTGTCGGCATAATAGTATCCGCGCTGGCTCTCCAACCGATTGTCACCCTTGGTCACAATCGCGCCTCCGCTGAATTTGCCGACGTTGTCGAGCGTATTGTAGGAGAAATTATAGGTGTACATCGTGGCATCGCCGTCAACCACCTTGATCAGCGGCGAATAGATATAGGCCATGTTTGTTTCGCCGTTGTACTCGGCACGGTCGCCATAGACATACAGCGAATCCTTGTTGATGATCACGTTGCGGAAACACTCCATCCGCCGTTCGCTGTAACGCACCGCACTGTCACACGTAATGATCGTACCGTTGTGGTAGAACATCACCCCGCCGACAAGGCACAATGCCGTCGTATCCTGATACTTGATCGAATAGGCGTCGATACCCTGCATGTCGACCGGCTTGCGGCCCGCACGCACCGAAGCTGCGGTCCCAGTACCGGAGTTCTGGCCGAACAGCGTCGAACACCCCGCCAGAAAGAGAATAATTATGGTCAGTACGGATCTCAAATCAAACTTTCACTTTCGGACCGTACCGGCCATGTCGGCCCGATACCGGTCAAATATCCTTCAGACTGCTATTTAACCCAATGCTTGTTGTCGAACTCGCCGTCGCGGAACTCCGGGTCTATGCGCACATACATGCCGTCGATCTTCTCGTTGAGCCACTTGCGGAACTCCCTCTGCTTCTTGGCATTGAGTGCCTGCTCCTCGATCATCAGGTAATCCTCCTCCAGCGTGGCCGGATGGGACGGTATCACGTCAACCAACTTGATGATCTTGCTCAACTGGTTGTTCTTCAGGTCGGTCGTCTGGAAGGCATCCGAAACCTCTCCCTTCTTCAAACGGCGTATCACATTGTAGTCGGCCGGCATCAGATACTCCTTGTAGAACTTGGTCTGCGTGAGCTTGGCATCGAATGCCCCCTGGGTCTCCAGAATGTCATGGTTCGACACCAGACCGCCATTCTGTTTCGAATAGACGTCGTCGGAGTACTCCAGCGCCGCCTCCTCGAAGGTGATCGAATCCTTGCGGATCAAATTGGCCAGGCTGTCGAGCAGCTGCTCATCGGCCGCCAACTCCGAAGGAGTATAATAGGGCCGCAACAGAATGTGGCGGCAGTGATACATGCCACGGTCGTTCTTGTCGATCAGCTCGATGATGTGGAATCCGTACTCGGTCTCCACAACCTCCGAAACCTGTCCCGGTTTCAGCTTCTCCAGCGCATCGGCGAACGGCTTTACGAAACTGTTGATATCCATCTCGCCCAGATCGCCGCCATGCAACGCCGAACCATCCTCGGAATACATGCGGGCCAGCGTCTCGAAACGAGCCGTACCGGCAATGATACGTTCGCGCATGTCGAGCAGGCGCTCCTTGACACGCTGCTTGGCCTCGGTCATCGACGACGGGTACTTGACTATATGCGCATAGACATACTGTTCGGGTACGATCGGAATACTGTCCGACGGAAGTGTCTTGTAATAGCGCTCGACCTCGCCCGGGGTGATCGTAACCTTGCTGGTCACATCGTTCTGCATCGCCTGTGCATACATGTTCTCCTCGTAGTACTGGCGCAACGTCTCACGGATATCGAATACCGCCTTGTGTTCACGCTCCTCGAGTGCTGCAATGGAGCCCGCCTCGCTGATCATGTTCTGGAGATAGTCCTCAACAGTAATCGCTATGTCGGCCGTGTTGACATCCACCGAGTCGATCTGCGCCTGATGGTACAGCAGCTTCTGCATCATCAACTGTTCGAGAGCCTCGTTCTGAGGGTCGCGGTCGGAGGTATATCCCATTTCGCGGCGCTGGTTGACCAGCATGTTGGCCGACTCGACTACATCCGAATAGTAAATGGCCGAATTGCCAACCACTGCCACGATCTTGTCGACCATGACCTGCTGCGCATTCAGGGTAAACGTAATTAACAGGGCCGGTAAGATCAACAGACTCCTTTTCAACATATCATTCAATTTTTACTGTTTTGTATACTCTTTTCATTATTGTTCGCCACACTGTCCGCAGTGTCATGCTCGATATTGATCTTTATATCCCCCTCTTCCATCGCCTCGCGGAAAAGCCGCTCCTCCTGGGCGCGGATGATTTCGCTCTGACGCTGGTTGAACAGAATGCGGCGGATCGTTTCGCGGACACGTTCGAGCGGTGCAACCTCACCCGCACGCCGGATATCGGTAATGACGAACAGGTAGTGGCCGTCGACATCGCTCATCTCCTGCAACTCTCCCAACCGCAACAGCTCGGTATAGTCACGGCCGCGACGCGTGGGCAACGTCGCCAGAAAATCCGTAAACTCGACCCACGTGTCGTACTCCTGCATGTCGAGCGAATTCTTCTGGCACATGTCGCGCCAGTCCTGGATGCGGTTCGGGTCGTTCGACCTGATCAGTTCGCGGACCTTCGCGCTCTGCCGGAAACGCGTCGGCAGATGTACCTGGCGTCCCTTGACTATCGTACGTTCGAGTTTGAAGTCCGAGGCGTGCTGACGGTAATATTCGGCTATCTGACTGTCGGTGAAGGTTGTATCCAACTCATGGTCGACGTAGTACTGGTCGAGCTTGCGCATCAGCAGCGAATTGCGGTACTCATTGACCATCGCCTCGATATCCGATTCGCTGTCGCGGAACATCGACTCCGCCGCCCGAAGCTTCAACTCCTTGGTAACCCACTTGTCGACATAGAGTTCCAGCACCGACAGACTGTCCTCTTCGGTCATGAGCGAAGAGAAGTTGGACTGGACGTCACTCTGGCGCAGCTTCTTGTCGCCAACCTGCGCTATAACCGGATCGTATTCGAAAGGATGCGGCAATTCGCGGCAGCCGAAAAAAACAGCCGCCGTAAATGCAAAAACCGCTATTTTGAGAAAACGGGTCATAACTGATTTGCAAAGATAATTCTTTTCCCGCAATTAACGAATCAGACATCCAGTTTATTATCCGGCGCGGGATTCTCTTTCAATCGAAAACCCTTCCCGCCGCAATTATTTGCCTTCACGCTCTCCGGTCGGCCGGCCATGCGGCGCCTCCGGATGCTCCGACCTCTCCTTGCCGGCCTCGGCATGGAGCGTCTGCCACATCTTGTAGGCAACAAAGACAAAAATGGCCAATGCAATGAAATAGACAACCTTATATACCGTATCGTTCGTGATCATTTCACGCACGGTCATATTGTTCGTATCGCTCCACTGCATAACGATATAGGCCAGGGCGTTGTTCATGGCGTGTATCAGTATGACAGGCCACAACGACCCGGTCTTCAGATAGACGTATCCCAAAATGATACCTATTACAAAGGCGTTGATCACCTGTTGCGGGATCAGGTGCACGATGCCGAATATGGCTGCCGAGATCAGGATGGCCGACACGGCGCCGCTCTTGCTGCGCACCGATTCGAAAATCACCCCGCGGAACAGTGCCTCCTCAAATATCGGGGCCAGAACAACCAGCAGCAGTATCGACCAGCCGCCGTAGCTTCCCATCGTATACATCGGCCCCAGCCAACGCTCGGGGAAGAGATTGAGCAGCGGTTCGATGACAATGGCGGTTATCATGATCAGAATGAACCCCCAGAGCACCAGCATCGGGTTGAACTTGCGGAACGAGAAGTTGAAAACACGGCCTTCTCCGCCACGGGCCCGCCGGTAGGCCAGCGTCCCGGCAATCGTAATGACAAGGCACAGCACATACTGAACGGCCACGGCCACGCCGTCCCATGATGTCGACAGACTCTCCCGACTGAATATCAGCATAAAGAGCCACACCACAAAGAGCGACACCAACGACGACACGAAAAATATGCCGACGATCACCAGCAGGTCGGCCACCGTCGGGAACCGGCGTTTGGGATCCGCCGCATGCAGCGATGCCGCGGAAGGCGTACCGTGCTCCCCGGACGGGGTTGCCGTACCGTTCTGCCCGGCCGCCGACGCATCCTGCCGGTCACCATCCGCACCTGCGGCACTGCCGGTCATGTTCTCCGTCGCATCGGCCGGCTGTTCAGCCGCCTGACGGATATCATTATCGAATTTCCTGTTCTTTTCCATAATGCGTATATCGTAATGTTTTACATGTCACAACGTTGGCTGCCCGTGCAGGCCAAATATTTTCCCAAAGATAGCCATTTTCCTCCGAAAATGATGTCGGAATCGCAGAATTTAACTAATTTTGTCGATTGAACATCCTGTCGCCACACCCGTATCTCGATCAATCCGGCCGGCGACACCCCTTAACTTTACGAACTGCAACAAAATGAGCAAGATAGTAGCTTTGGCAAACCAAAAAGGCGGCGTCGGTAAAACAACTACCGCCATCAATCTGGCAGCGTCGCTCGCAATCCTCGGAAAACAGGTGCTGCTCGTCGACGCCGACCCCCAGGCTAATGCAACCTCAAGCCTCGGGTTCGACATAAACGGCGACGGTATCTACGAATGCATCACCGGCTCGAAAACCGCTGCCGAGGTAATCCGAAAATGCGAGGATGTCAAGAACCTCTCGCTCATATCATCCAGCATCGACCTGGTCGCCGCCGACACCGAACTCCCGAAAATGGAACAGGGACACTTCGTCATCAAACGGATCCTCGAACCAGTCCGCGACCAATTCGACTATATCTTCGTCGACTGCTCGCCGTCGCTCGGATACACAACCGTAAACGTCCTCACGGCCGCCGATTCGGTCCTCGTACCCGTACAGTGCGAATACCTCGCCCTCGAAGGCCTCAGCAAGCTGCTCAATACCATCAAGCTCGTCAAGAACGGACTCAACCGCAACCTCGAAATCGAAGGATTCCTGCTTACGCTCTACTCCCGAAACCGCCTAAACAACCAGGTGGTCAACGAGGTCCGCGAACACTTCGGCCGGCTGGCCTTCGATACAATAATTCAACGGAATATCCGTTTGGGTGAAGCACCCTCGCACGGAAAACCCGTTATGCTCTACGACGCCTCGGCCACCGGAAGCATAAACTACCTGAACCTGGCAAAAGAGTTTTTGAACCGAAACAAAAAATAGCCCTGCAACAATGAAAAACAAAGCTTTAGGACGAGGCCTCGACGCCATATTCGGACAGGAACACATCGAAATAGATGCAAAAAACAGACCGATGAGTTCGATGCGCGAAATCGAACTCGACAAGATAATACCAAACCCGACACAGCCGCGCTCGGCATTCGACGAGGAGACCCTCGCCGAACTGGCCGATTCGATCCGCACGCTCGGCGTAATACAGCCCATCACCGTCAAGCGGAATACCGATGACCAGTACGTCATAATCAGCGGTGAACGGCGCTGGCGGGCCTCGAAAATAGCCGGCCTCGAAACAATCCCCGCATACATCCGCGAGGTGGACGATGCCGACCTCCACGCAATGGCGCTCGTCGAGAACATCCAGCGGCAGGACCTCAACGCAATAGAAATCGCCCTGGGGCTGCAACGCCTTATCGACGAGTGCGGCGTGACGCAGGATGCCCTTTCGGAACGCGTCGGCAAGAAACGCTCAACGATAGCCAACTACATGCGCCTGCTCAAACTGCCCGCCGAGGTACAGCTGGCCATCAAGGAGGGAATCATCTCGATGGGCCATGCCAAGGCAATCGCCGGAGTCCCCGAGAACAAACAGCTCAAACTGCTCAAACAGTGCGTCAAGAAGGGACTTTCAGTCCGTCAGACCGAGGAGCTCGCCCGCGCAATGACCGCCGAAAAACCGGCTCCGGCACCGCAGGAGGAGGCCGAATACCCCGAATCATATACACGCCTGATCGAACAGTTCGAGAAACTCTTCTCGCAGAACATCAGCATCCGCCGCGCAAAGAACGGCGGCGGAAAAATCACGATAGACTTCGCAAGCGACGAGGATATCGAAAACTTCGTCAAACGATTCGACTCGCTCTGAAAATACGGATGAACAGATTTGCCAAATACCTGCTCGCCACAGCTGCAGTGCTGATCACCGTCTCGGCGGTTCACGCGCAGTACGTTCGATCGTGCGCGGCGGAATGAGGCAACAGGTCGATTCCGCCGACCGGGTAGCCGATTCGTTGCGGATGAGGCTCATGATGCTCGACTCTTCGAAACTCGCCTCGCTCGGTGCTCAGATCGATCAGGCCATCGCCGACTCTCTGCCGGTCGACTCAATCATGATCCCCGCGCAGTCACTCCCCACCGATTCGCTTATCGCCGCACTGTCTGCCCTGCCCGCCGATACACTCGCCGCAATGATGGAGCGTCTGCCCGCAGATTCGACACTGACCGATTCGGTCGCTTCAGTCAAATCTGCTGTCATCGACACCACCTCAGTCAAGAGACGCGACTCGCTCACAATATCCAAAGTATCATGGATATCGGCCGTCGCCCCCGGATTCGGGCAGATATACAACAAACAGTATTGGAAGCTCCCCATACTCTACTCGACCGTCGGTACGGGACTGGCGCTCGGACTGCACGAGAACAAACTCTACAAACAGTACAAAAGGCAGGTGACGGCAATTACAAATGTCGACGCCTCGCGTACCCCTGAACTCGATGCCCTCCAGACCCAGATGATACGTCACAACACCCGCCGGCAGATCTATCTGATCGGAGCCATCGCCTCGTACATATATTTTATCGGCGATGCCGCGGTAAACTACAAGGGCGATGAGGTGTCGCGTATCAAAAAGGCCACAACTCTCTCGATGATATGTCCGGGAGCAGGCCAGATCTACAACGGAAGCTACTGGAAAGCCCCTATCGTCATCGGTGCCTTCGCCTCGATGATCTACGTCATCGACTGGAACAACCGCGGCTACCAGCGCTTCAAAACCGCATACAACCTGCGAGTAGCGTATGACAACGCACTCAGCGAGTACGAAAAGGCCGAAAACAAGGACGAGCTAACCGAACCGGTCCCAACCGACGAGTTCAAGGGACGCTACTCGGCCACGTACCTCAAAAACCTCAAGGACAACTATCGCCGCAGCCGTGACCTGTCGATCATCATCACGGCCGGCGTATATCTGTTAAACGTCATCGATGCACATGTGGATGCCCACCTGCGCGACTATGACATCTCGGACGACCTCTCGATGAACCTGCAACCACAGGTCGGCAGCTTCTATTCGGCCCGTACCGGAAGCGTAAACACCTTCGGATTCGGACTGAGCCTCACATTCTGACCCCGCAAAATACACTGTGTGTGTCAGGATCAACTGTGCTGAATGCAAAAACAACCAAGACTCGAAACTTATAGACTCATGAAGAAATTAAGGCTCATACTACCGCAATTGATGATCATCGCCCTGATAGCCTCGCCGGAGCGTTCGGCCGCCAGCGACATCTGGCCCTTCAACGCAAAAAAACGCCAGCAGGAGGCTGTCGAACAGGTCCGACAGGAGGCCTCGGCTCGTGAAGCTCAACTCCTGCGACAGATAGACTCGCTGCAGATTGAAATCCAGAAACAGGCCGATTCGATCGCCGCTATCGAGGCTTCGGTGCGTGGGCGCGGACATACAGGCGCTGTCAGCGACGATGGCTACTGGAGCGACCATTTCGACTCGATGAGCCTCCGCGAACGCGACTCGCTGCTCTCAAACTGGTATGAGAAGACTTCGATCTCTTCGTTCGAGAACTTCTTCGACGAGTATATAAACATCGACTCGGCCTGGACTCCAAATGCCGAAAACGAACTCCCCGATTCGGTCTACGAACAGCGACTCAAGTCAATATTCTCTCCCGTACACCTCCCCTACAACGATATCGTCAAGAAATATATCGTCAAATACACCTCTTCGCCCAACGGTCTGATCAGCCGTATGCTCGGCCTCTCGCAATACTACTTCCCAATGATCGAACAGGAACTGATCAAGGCAGGCCTGCCCGTCGAACTGCGTATCCTCCCAATCATAGAATCGGCCCTCCAGCCTACCGCCAAATCTCGTGCCGCTGCCGTCGGACTCTGGCAGTTCGTATACCCCACCGGCAAGGCATACGGCCTCGAAATAAATACGTTCGTCGACGAACGGTGCGACCCGCTGCAGTCCACCCGCGCCGCATGCCGCATGCTAAAGGATCTCTACAAGATGTTCGGCGACTGGTCGCTCGCAATTGCCGCATACAACTGCGGCCCGGGAAATGTCAACAAGGCCATAGCCCGTGCCGGTGCAAAAGGTACTTTCTGGGATATATACAACTACCTCCCGCGAGAAACCCGCGGTTATGTCCCGGCATTCATCGCCGCCACATACGCTTTCCACTACTACAATCAGCACGGCATAAACGTTACCGCACCACCCATGCCCGTAGCTACCGATACGATTATGGTTTCGAACGTCATGCATCTCGAACAGGTCGCCTCGACCATCGACATCCCGATCGAGACCCTCCGCCAGCTAAACCCACAATACCGGCTCGACATAATCCCAGCCGCGACAAAAAGCTATCCGCTGACTCTGCCAATACGCGACCTGTCACACTATATCGCCAGCGAAGCTGACATCAAAAACAAGGATTCGATCTATCTCAAGGAGTACATCGATCCTCGCAAGGTCGACAGCATACGCGTGGCCGAAAACACTTCGAAATCCATTACGCACACCGTCCGCAGCGGCGAGACGCTCGGCGGTATAGCACGCAAATACGGTGTCTCGACACGTCAGATCATGCAGTGGAACAACCTCAAGAATGCAAACAAACTGCGTATCGGACAGCGCCTCAGAATCGAACGCCGCAGATAACCGCAGCCGCAATCCACCGAAAAGAATGCTGAACGACGACCATACGATAGTAGCCCCCTCGACACCCGCGGGAGGTGCCATAGCCCTAATCCGACTGAGCGGAAAGGATGCCATAGAGATCTGCGACAAGGTGTTCCGAAGCCCGAACGGCCGCAAACTCACCTCGGCCCGCGGGTTCACGCTCCATTACGGCGAGGTGGTCGACCCGATGGACAACCAACCCGTGGATGACGTCCTGGTGAGCATATTCCGCGCCCCGCACTCGTATACCGGCGAAAATGCCGCCGAAATTTCGTGCCACGGCTCCTCATACATCGTCTCACGGATCATCCAGCTGCTCATCCGAAACGGTGCCCGGGCCGCTACCCCGGGTGAATTTACCATTCGGGCATTCCTGTCCGGCAAACTCGACCTCGCACAGGCCGAAGGTGTCGCCGACATCATCGCCTCGACTGACCGCGCCTCGCACAGCATCGCCATGAACCAGATGCGCGGAGGCTACTCGGCCGAGCTGAACCGCCTGCGCGACGAACTGCTCCACCTGACCGCTCTCCTCGAACTCGAACTCGACTTCTCGGAGGAGGATGTGGAGTTCGCCGACCGTGCCAAACTCGCCGAAATAATGCATCAGATACAGGCAAAGATCGACCGGCTGATCGACTCTTTCGCGTTGGGAAATGCAATAAAGGAGGGTGTTTCCACGGCCATCGTCGGTGCACCGAATGCCGGCAAATCGACGCTTCTCAACCTGCTACTCAAGGAGGATCGCGCAATGGTTTCGGAAATTGCCGGCACAACCCGCGATACGATAGAAGAGTCCATAAATATCGACGGTATCAAGTTCCGGTTCATCGATACGGCCGGCATCCGCTCGACCGACGACCGACTCGAACAGATGGGTATCGACCGCACCTTCGACAATATCCGCCGCGCGACGGTAGTATTGCTGGTGTGCGACCTGTCGACATTCGCCACGCACGCCGACATACGCGATACCGTAGCGATGTTCACTGCCCAGGCCGAAGAGCTGCACCTGCGGCCGGAACAGCATCTGCTCCTGATCCTCAACAAGACGGATCGCGTCGACCCGCAGTTCGCAGCCAGCCTTTGCACGGAGATCCAGCAGCGCGGGTTGGCGACCATCTCCCTTTCAGCCCGCACGGGCGATGGGGTCACCCTGTTGATCGAACGGTTGAAATTGACCGTCGACCTGCATTCTGTCCTTGCGGGCGACACCATAGTATCGAACGCCCGTCATCAGGAGGCACTTCTTCAGGCACGGGATGCATTGCTTCGGGCTTTGGACGGCTTATCCGCACAGTTACCGGCCGATCTGTTGAGCGAGGATATCCGGCAAGTCGTTTACCACATCGGCACCATCACCGGCGCAATCACCAATGACGAGGTTCTCGGTCAGATCTTCTCGAAATTCTGCGTCGGGAAATAATATAACTATCTGGTTATCAATTAGTTATATCGGAGGTAAAACTAAAATACTGGTGGAAAACCACTTAAATAGGGGTAAAATGGGCTGTTTTAGAAGTCAT
>URTU01000036.1 GCA_900550925.1 uncultured Alistipes sp.
ATAGCCGGTATCCACTCGCTCGAAGTGGTTCCGTTCGACGCCGCCTTCGAGAAACCGACCGATTTCGCCGACCGTATCGCACGCAACGTTCAGCTGCTGCTCAAACACGAGTCGCACTTCGATCAGGTCGTTGACCCCGCCGGCGGTTCGTACTATATCGAAAACCTCACCAAGAACATCGCTGAACAGGCTTGGGCTCTGTTCAAACAGGTCGAGGAGAAGGGCGGTTACATCGCTGCATTCAACGAGGGCTTCATCGTTGAACAGGTCGAGAGTTCGGCTGCCGCAAAGGACAAGAACATCGCTACACGCCGTCTGAGCCTGCTCGGTGCCAACCAGTACCCCAACTTCACCGAAGTCGCTGCCGACGACGTAAAGGCCGATGTCGTTACCCGCAAGAACCCTCAGGGCAACTTCCTCAAACCCTACCGCGGTGCAATGGCTTTCGAGGCAATGCGTCTGAAGGTCGACCGCAGCGGAAAGGCTCCCAAGGCATTCATGCTCACCTGCGGTTCGCTGGCCATGGCACGTGCACGCGCACAGTTCTCGTGCAACTTCTTCGCCTGCGCCGGTATCCGCGTTCAGGACAATACCTTCTTCCACTCGGTTGAGGAGGGCGTCGAGGCCGCTCTGGCTTCGAAAGCCGACATCGTTGTGGTTTGCGCCGCCGATGACGACTACATCACCGTTGCCCCCAAAGTCAAGGAGCTGCTCGGTGGCAAAGCCATCCTCGTGGTAGCCGGTGCTCCCGCCTCGATGGACGAACTCAAGGCCCAGGGTATCGAAAACTTTATCCACGTAAAATGCAACGTGCTCGAAACCCTGCAATATTATTTAAAAGAACTCGGTATCTAACGGAAGACAACTATGAGAGCAAAATTCAATGATTTATCATACGAAGCTCCTGCTGCAGCAACCTGCTGCGGAGCTCACAAGCCATGCGAAAACAGCGAGAACGTATGGCTCACCGCCGAGCAGATACCGGTAAAAGGTCACTACTCGGCTGAAGACCTGGCCGAAATGGAACACCTCAACTATGCTGCAGGTATCGTTCCGTTCCTGCGCGGCCCCTACTCGACCATGTATGTAATGCGTCCGTGGACGATCCGTCAGTACGCAGGCTTCTCGACCGCCGAAGAGTCAAACGCTTTCTACCGTCGAAACCTCGCTTCGGGACAGAAGGGTCTGTCGGTGGCATTCGACCTGGCTACACACCGCGGTTACGACGCCGATCACCCGCGCGTTGTTGGCGACGTCGGCAAGGCCGGTGTATCGATCTGCTCGGTCGAGGACATGAAGGTGCTGTTCAACGGCATTCCCCTCGATAAGATGTCCGTTTCGATGACCATGAACGGTGCCGTACTGCCTATCATGGCATTCTATATCGTCGCCGGTCTCGAACAGGGCTGCACTCTCGACCAGATGGCCGGTACAATTCAGAACGATATCCTCAAGGAGTTCATGGTGCGTAACACCTATATATATCCGCCCGAGTTCTCGATGCGCATCATCGCCGACATCTTCGAGTACACCTCGAAGAACATGCCCAAGTTCAACTCGATCTCGATTTCGGGTTACCACATGCAGGAGGCTGGCGCTACGGCCGACATCGAGCTGGCATACACGCTGGCCGACGGTCTTGAATACCTGCGTGCAGGTGTCAACGCCGGACTGAAGATCGACCAGTTCGCACCGCGTCTGTCGTTCTTCTGGGCCATCGGCATGAACCACTTCATGGAGATCGCCAAGATGCGTGCGGCTCGTATGCTGTGGGCCAAGATCGTTAAACAGTTCGATCCCAAGAACCCCAAATCGCTCGCACTGCGTACCCACTCGCAGACGTCGGGATGGTCGCTCACCGAGCAGGATCCCTTCAACAACGTTGCCCGTACCGCAATCGAGGCCATGGGCGCCGCTCTGGGTCACACCCAGTCGCTGCATACCAACGCTCTGGACGAGGCTATCGCCCTGCCGACCGATTTCTCGGCACGTATCGCCCGCAATACCCAGATCTACCTGCAGGAGGAGACCAGCATCTGCCGCGAAGTCGATCCGTGGGCAGGTTCGTACTATGTCGAGACCCTGACCAACGAGATCGCCCACAAGGCTTGGGAACACATCCAGGAGATCGAGAAGCTCGGCGGTATGGCAAAGGCCATCGAAACCGGTATTCCGAAGATGCGTATCGAGGAGGCTTCGGCCCGCAAACAGGCACGTATCGACTCGGGTGTCGAGAAGATCATCGGTGTCAACGAGTACCGTCTCGAAAAGGAGGCTCCGATCGACATCCTGGCCGTCGACAACACCGCCGTACGCGAATCGCAGATCAAACGTCTGAAGGAGCTGCGTGCAAACCGCGACGAGGCTGCCGTACAGAAGGCTCTCGCAGCCATTACCGAGTGCGTCAAGACCAAGAAGGGCAACCTGCTGGAACTGGCCGTCGAGGCAGCGAAGGTACGTGCAACCCTCGGCGAAATTTCGTATGCATGCGAAGTCGTCGTAGGCCGTTACAAGGCAGTTATTCGTTCAATCTCAGGAGTATATTCATCGGAAGTGAAAGAAGATGCAACATTCGCAAAGGCCAAGAAGCTGTGCGAGGAATTTGCCAAGAAAGAGGGTCGTCAGCCCCGTATCATGATCGCTAAACTGGGTCAGGACGGACACGACCGCGGTGCCAAGGTCGTAGCTACGGGTTATGCCGATATCGGTTTCGATGTCGATATGGGCCCGCTGTTCCAGACCCCCGAGGAGGCCGCAAAACAGGCTGTCGAGAATGACGTCCATGTAGTCGGCGTATCGTCGCTGGCCGCAGGTCACCTCACTCTCGTTCCGCAGATCATTGCCGAACTCAAGAAGCTCGGCCGTGAGGATATCGTAGTCATCGTGGGTGGTGTCATTCCGGCCCAGGATTACGATGAACTCTATCGTGACGGTGCTGCTGCAATCTTCGGCCCCGGTACTCCGATCGCTACCGCTGCTATCAAGATTCTCGAGATCCTGATGGCCGAGTAACTACGAGCTATTCAATATTTGCAACAAAGGCTGTTCTCCGTGCGGAGAACAGCCTTTGTTGTTGATATATCCCACAACCCGTGGAATTAGTGTTTGCATTGCACCAGACCTGTTCTTTATCAAGCCTCCGGACAGGTCGAGACACTCCAACAGACCTAAGCGTTACACCAGACCCGCCTATTTCTTTATCAAGCCACAACGGCAGGTCGAGGCGCTGCAACAGGCCGAAGCACTATACCATTGGATTCCATACGCAACAACTCCACATTTAACATGCAATACAGGCATACACAATACGGTCATACAGGCCCGACTAACCCATTATCTCAATTCTCTTCCTCCCCCTCCCGATTTGCAACACCATACAAAAAAACACCGGCCTTTCTCAGACCGGTGTTTTTAAATCCACTATACCTATTATATATTAGAAATACTTCACGCGCATATCCTCGATATCCGAGAGCTGGTAGAGTGTCTGGTTCAGGCGCTGCGGAGCCACATTCTCCTCGATAGCCTGCAAACGTACACGCTCCTTGTCGGCCGTCTGTTCGCCATTGTCGGCAACGCTGTCAACAACAAACATATAGACTCCCGACAGACCGTTGACCGGACCGGTAACAGCACCCTCCTCGGCAGCCGTAATGGCTCCGATCAAACGAGGCTCAACGCCGATGCCGTCGATATAGAACGATGCGAAACGGATATCCTTGAACTCCTCGACCTCGGTTCCGAGTTCTGCGGCAGCCTCTTCAAGCGATTTGCCGTTGAGCTGAGCGGCCAGCATATCGTATTTCTTCTGATTGCGCAGCTCGTTGCTGATCAGCTCAGCCACACCCTCTACAGGAACATACTCTCCATCCTGGGCGTCAGCCAGCATTGCCACTACGAAATTGCCGTCTATCGTGAATATCTCGGAGACGTCGCCCTTCTTGGCACCGAATGCCCACCGAACGATTTCACGCGAATCCTCCAGTCCGCCTATTGCACGGTCGTTGTTCGTCACACGCGCCACACGAGGAACAAGTGCATTCTCGGATGCCGCAGCATTGAAGTTGTCGACCGAACCCTTGGCTGCAACACTGAACTGACTTGCCTTCGAGTGCATCTCCTTTTCGGTCTTGGCGCTCGGGTTGATCGGATAGGTAATCGTAGCGATCTGAGCCTTCAACACCGGCGTATCCTTACGGTCGATACGTACGATGCAGAGAGCCTGTCCGAGTTGGGTCTGGAAGATGTCGCCGCGCGACAGCTTGTCGAAATTCTCACGGAACTCTTCGGGATATGCCGAATAGGGCAGCACACCCATCTTGCCGCCATCGGCCGCCGAAGCCTGCTCTTCGGAGTACTGACGGGCCAGTTCGGCGAAATCGGCTCCATTCACGGCAGCCGTATAGATACTGTCGGCCTTGTCGGCATTCTGAGCCAGGACAATATAGCTGATCGCCACCGAATCGGGAAGCATCTTGAGGTCCGATACGCGCGACAGGTGATAGATATCGTTCTTCAGAATCGGGCCCAGCATCGTCGAGCGGTCCTTGCCGAATGCGATTTCGGCCATCTCATCGCTCAACGCATCACGCGAATAGTAGTTCTCATCGACGCTTTCACGGCTCTTGCTTTTGGCATATATCATCGGGTTCTCGGCCGCAGCAAACTCTTTGGCCATCTGCTCAACCTCGTTTGCGGCAGCCAGACGGTCGGCATCGGTCGGAAGGACCTCAAAGATTACGTACGACAGCGAACGGGTCGGCAGCTGCTTGTAAGCGCGTTTGTTCTCCTCGTAGAATTTCGAGATCTCGCTCTGCGAAACCGTAACGGTCGAATCGGGAATTTCGGAGTATTTCTTGCCTACCCAACGGCCGGCATATGTCTTGTTGACCGCATCGACTCCGTGAGCCACCTCCAGGTCGTTCACGAACATTCCCTTAACCACCAGGCCGATGTACTTGTCCATCAATCGCTGGGTTTTGGCCTCGCCGACCAGGTATTCATATCTCTGACGCATCATCGGACCGTATTCGGCATTTGCTTCGGCAGCCTGCAGATATGTCACCACATCCTCGGGGTTGAAGATTCCCGTAGCCGGATTTGCGAAAGCCTGGCTGATAACGGGCGACACGTACTGTCCCGAGATCAGATCGACACGTTCATTCTCCGAAACCACGATACCCAACTTGTCGAAGCCGGGGTTGATGACATACTCATTGAGCAGCGTCTGCCATGCAACCGTATGTATCATGTCCTGCTCGTCGTTCGAGTTTTCGAGTCCGTTCATCATGCTGAGCATGTTGTTTGTGGCATCGTAGGCCTCCTGATACTGCAGATAAGTTATCTTCTGACCGTTGATACTTGCCACTTTGGGATCGTTACCGCTCATGCCGCCATGTTCGAATGCCAGCGTGATGATGAACAGCAGCAATGCTACTCCGATGACGATCGTCAAAAAAAGACCTCCTTTGGTCCTGAGTGTGTTTAAGCCTGCCATATTTTTGTCTCTATTTGTATTTTATTTTCGTTGTTTCCGAATCCTAAAAAGCCCCCAAAGATAGTAAAAATCCGCGAGTTCTCGCATTTTTTCCATACATATTTCGCATCACAGCAACTTTATTCTCACCAAATCCACTCTCGATTGCGACGAACGGAGGATTCTGATCTGTTTGTTGCCGACGGTCAGCACCTCGCCCGCAGCCGGAATGCCCTCGTAATTGTAGATCACGTAACCGGCCAGCGTATCGTATTCCTTGCTCTCCTCGATGCCCAGTCCGTACTTTTCGTTGAGATACTCGACCTCCAGCCGGCCCGACAACACATATTCGCCTTCGCCGACACGTTTCTCGACCATATCCTGCGAATCGTGTTCATCCTCGATCTCGCCGAAGATCTCTTCGAGCATATCCTCCAGCGAGATGATTCCCGCCGTACCGCCGAACTCGTCTATAACCACGGCAATATAGCTTCGCCGTTTGATGAAATCGGTCATCAGGCGCTGCAACGGCATCGTCTCCGGAACAAAGCTCACCGGCATCATCACATCCTGCAGCCGTGCCGGATTGTGGAACAGGCTCTTCGAGTTGACATACCCGACGATGTTGTCGATCGATTCGCGGTAGACGAAGATTCGCGAGAACTGGGTTTCGGCAAAACGGCCGGTCAGTTCCGATATCGGGCAGTCGAACTCCACCGCCTCGATATCCACACGCGGGACCATGCAGTCGCGAACGCACAGATCGGGGAAATCAAGCACATTCTGAAACAGTTTTATCTCGTTCTCCTCGCCGTTTTCCGCATCGGTATTGTCCTCGAGCAGGGTCGATATATCCTCGCGGTTGAAATGCGGCACCGGATGGGCATCCGAAACCTTCTGTCCGAAGATCCGCAGTATCAGATATGAGATTCCGGTAGTCAGTTTGGCTATCGGATAGAGCACTACGTACATGATGAACACCGGAACGATGAATGTACGCAGATAGAAGTTCGGATTCGCCTTCACCACCGATTTGGGGATGAATTCGGCCGTAAAGATGATTATCACGGTCGATACGACCGTCTCGAACAGGATCGAGCCCGAGGCGAAGGCGGTCCAGCCAAACGCCGAGGCGATACCCTGCAGCAGAACCGACATGTAGAGCGAATAGATGACCAGTGCGATGTTGTTACCAACAAGGATCGTCGTGATATATTGGCCTGAGTGCCGCGTAAAGATGTCGGTGATGTATCCGAAGACACGGCTGTGTTTCCGGTCGATCTCCATTTTCAACCGGTTCGAGCTGACAAAGGCGATCTCCATTCCCGAAAAAAACGCCGACAGAATCAGCATCACCACTACTACGATTATCGAACTGAGTATCATACTATTTTCTCTCCCGCATTCTTACAAATTGATCTGTTGCAGTTCACTCTCCGAACTCTCCCGACGGTCATTCCCGCTTCTCGATGGAGGTGCAGCCTGCTGTTTTTTCGGCGATGCCACTGCCGCGTCAGCCTTCTCCGCCGGCCGGGCAGAAGATGTCCCCGACTGCCGTGATCCGGTCACCGCACCGCCCGCCGACGAGCTGCCGTTCACCGTATCGTTGCTGCGATTCTGCTCGGTATCGACCCACATGCGTCCGCGATAACGCCGGAAATGCCACTCATCCATACTCTCATCCGATTCGAAACCCTCGCCGTACCAATATCCGTCGGGCGTATCGACCTTGCAGTCGACATTCGAATAGATTCGTCCCGAGCGCTGATCCCAAAACAACTGCTGGGTATACAGCGTCTCGCCGCGTGCATTGCGGGCCACAACGTTTCCCTTTGTCTCCCACAGTTTCCGGTCCTCGAAATAGATGGCATAGTCGGCCGTCAGACGCGAATCGACAACCGTCGTATCGTCATCCCGATAGGTCTCGATATCGATCCCCTCGCGGAACTCCATGAACGGATCCTTGGCCAGTTTGTAGCCCTCCAGCAACGGCGTCTTGAAGCGATATGACTTGACTCCGTTTTCGGTCATGAGCATCACCAGATTGTCGCTCTGTTCGGTCATGATCGCTTCGTTGTTTTCTTCTTTTGGCTGTTTCGGTTTCTCACAGGCAGTAAGCAAGATAGCACTCCCCGCAATGGAGAGTGCTACCGAAATATGTCTTATCCAGTCCAGACCTTTCATTGAGGACTTGAGAAAAGAGTCGTTAACGGAGTGCTATTTGAAGCGCACGGTAGTCGTGATACCCGATGCCAGACCGCACTTCACGGTGTAGGACGAACCGGCCGTCAGGTCATTGAAGAAACCGTCCTCAACCGAGGGGAATGCGGCACGATAGCTGCCAAGCATCTTGTCGATCGACGGGATCAGAGCCTTTGCTTCGGCATCGTCACTCTGCTCAACCAGCGAACGGGCCTGCGACATGGTGTCGTATGCCACCCAGTACACTGCATTGCGGTCGATACCGTTGCAGCCACCTGTCGTAGCGGCATAAGCCTGCGCCAGGAAGAAGTATGCCCAACCGTTTTCGGGGTCAGCCTCACGTGCCGAACGTGCTGCGGAAGCAGCCTCCGAATAGTTGCCGGTGCTGATTTCGATACCGGCGATACGGACATAAAGTTTTGCCTTTTCGATGGGATCTTCCGTAACGGCCATGGCCTCGTTGATATATTTGATAGCCTTGTCGTTCTCCTTGCGATCCTGGAACACCTTGGCAAGATATTCAGCGGTCGTTACCGACGGCTGTACGGCATGGTACTGCTCAACCACATAGAGATAGAAGTCATTGGTCTCGCAATCGCTCGCACGCGACATCAGGTTGAATGCACGCGACAGCAGATCGACATCATTGGGTGCAGCCTCGATTTTGGGGCGGAACAGTTTTTCGAGGTTCTCGCAATTAGCGGCGCCGCTCGAAGCAAACAGCGACTCGATCGAAGACGTAGCCTCGGCATCGTTGGCAACAAGGTCCTCCAGACGCTGGTATTCCGAATAGAGCAACTCATCCTCGATCTTCAGGTTCTTGTAGTCGTCGGTCAACTCCGAGAAGTAGAGAACGACGAAATCGGGATCGACATTCTCACCGCAGGCCTCGATAACCTCGTTGCATATTTTACGCACGCCTTCACGATCCGTAGGCTTATAGGTAATGTATTCGCGAGCCTTGAGCGGATAGGAGACATAAATGCCATATTTGGGATCGTCGCCGTAGTTCTCGATACGTTTGTCGTAAACGTAGAGCAACGAATCGATCAGTTCATCTCTCTTGGCCTGATCCGTCTCACCGGCGATACGGTTCTTATATGCCGTTGCAGCATAAATGTAGAGGTTTACGCTGGCTTTCGGGCATTTAGCCACCAGTTCGGGGAAAAATTTTGTTACTTCACTCCAGTTACGGTTGTTGTAGGCATCCCTGTAAAAGTTGTAAGTCAACGCATTGGCTTTACGCTCTTCCGGGGTGTCCCCATAACGGGCCCACTGCGGCTGGCTGAAATCCTGAGCGACGGCCGAGATTGCCACGAATGAAAACGCAGCTACCAACAGGGTTTTAATACTTCTCATCTCCAATTAATTATTAATAAATTATACATGTATATTTATTCAAATATCTTCTTTCGGTTTGTTTCAGCCACCTTTAATCGATCTTGTATCGCGAGAACCAGTAGTCTTCGCCGAACAGCGACAGCCCCAGCGAGAACTTGAAATACGTATCGCTTATCAGCCCGTTGCTGGTTGTGCCGCGACGGCCGACCTCGAATCCGACATCTATCGAGGTCATGCTGTACAGTTTGACCGGTATTCCCAGGCCGCATGTAATGGCAGCTTCCTTGAGTTTCTGGCCGCGGAAGGTCAGGTATGAGGTTCCGTAACGCATTCCGAGTCGGTACGACCACCGGTTGAGCACCCTGCGGACATCACCACGGTTAGGCGTAAATTCGAAGCCTGCCTTGATCGTGTTCGTATTGTTGTAGCCGACCTGGTTAACCTCGTCGTAGGCATTGTGTTTGGTCCAGTTCTGGTAGACATAGTCGACACCGACCGAGAATTTCGGGCGGCTCAGGTAGACACCTACACCGATCGAAGCCGGAAGGGCGATCGGACTCACGCCCTTGACCAGCGAGACCGTATCGCCGTAGACATTGTTCGACGAGATGTAGCGTTTGGTATCGGCATTCAGCTTGCCGCCGAAATCGTACACCGCACCCAGGGTCAACTTCGTCGAGGCTTTCGAAATGATGTTATACTGCAAACCCACGTTACCCATCACACGTGCCACGCTGGTGTTGTCCAGTGCCGAGGTCGAGTTGAACGAGCCGTTGGGATTGGTAATCGAGGTGATCTGTGTTCTGTACGAACGGTCTATATCCCCGACATAGACTATTGCCGAAGCGCCGATAAAGACGTTTTTGAACACCTTCCACCCCACACCGATCTTGGCTTCGGTCACCGAGCCCTCACCCGTATAGGCATAGTCGACATAACCCAGGTCGGCGACTATGTCGGGATCGTTCTCGGTCATGTGGATACGGTATCCGACACTGCTGTAAGGCGTCACGCTGGCACTCAGGCCGACGTTTTTGGCCAGCGGGAACTGTACCACGATATCCCGCACATTGAATGTATTGTAGCTTGTCGAGTTGTTACCCTGTTTTGCATAGAAGTTCTGGCCCTCCATGCCGAAATTGAAGATGAACGTCCGCTGCATCATTGCGCCCAACGCCGCCGGATTGACCGTATTGACCGCTATCGTGCTCTGGAAGCCGATACCAACTCCTCCCATCGAACGCATCGCCACAGTACCAGGCGTATGCAGTTCGCCGAGTCCGTAGAGTGTATAGGGCGAGAAGGCGTTGATACTGTTACTCTGCGCTTTGAGCGCCGACGGCGAGACCATGAGGGCCGCCGCCACGATGAATCCTGCTATTTGCTTTGTTAGTCGCATCAGATTATGTTATAGGCCTGCAGCTGTATAAATCGTAACGCAGCTGCAAATATCGTGTTTTTAATTCGTTTGTCAAAAATTTTGGCAAAAAAAAATACAGCCTTAACCGGCAACCGCACCGCCTTCGAGACGTAAGGCCTGCAGACACTTCCATGCCGATTCGATGTTGCTTATACTTCTAACGGTCATTGCGAGCCTATTATTATTCTGGCGCAGGACAAATTTTTGCGGATGGGAGGTTACGTAGCGCAATACTCCCATAAAGAGGTCGCTTTTGTAGTAGGCCGACGACGAATCCGAAACAAACTGTACGATCATCAAACCGTTCTTGACCTTGACGCGCTCCATTCCGAGAGCGATCGCCTCGCGGCGCAGACGAACCACGTTCAGCAGTTCGACGGCCGGCTGAGGCAGAGGTCCGAAACGGTCTACCAGACGCTGTTCGAAGGCCTGCAGGTCCTCTTCGCGGGTCAGGCTGTCCAGTTCGCGGTAGAGGCGGAGTTTTTCGGCCGCCTGACCGATGTAGTCGTCCGGCAGCTGGGCCTGCACGTCGGTTTCGATAACCGTATCGTCGACATAGTTGCCGCTGGTGCCGCCCGTCAACCGGTCGGCATCGGGCAGCCCGTGCAGATCGACACCCTCGTTGCGCAGCTCGGCCATCGCCTCCGACAGGATACGCTGATAGGTCTCGAATCCGATGTCGGCTATATAGCCGCTCTGTTCGGCGCCGAGCAGATTCCCCGCCCCGCGGATATCCAGATCCTGCATTGCGATGTTGAACCCCGACCCGAGGTCCGAGAACTCCTCGATCGCCTGCAGGCGGCGGCGTGCATCCCCCGTCAGCAGTTCATCGGGCGGTGTCAGAAGGTAGCAGTAGGCCTTGCGGTCGGAACGTCCCACGCGCCCGCGCAGCTGGTGAAGGTCGCTCAACCCGTAATTCTGGGCATCGTCAATGATGATCGTATTGGCATTCGGGATATCGATGCCGTTCTCGACAATGGTCGTGGCTATCAGCACATCGAACTCGCCGTAGATGAAATCCATGATCAGTTTTTCGAGCTCCTGCGGATTCATCTTCCCGTGTCCGACGGCCGTCCTCGCCTTGGGACAGATCCGTGCGATCATTCCCTGAAGCGTCTGCAGATCCTCGATGCGGTTATGCACGAAATAGACCTGACCGCCGCGGGCAAGCTCCGTCTCGATGGCTTCACGGATAACCTCCTCGCCGAACAGGTGCGATTCGGTTATGATAGGCTGACGGTTGGGCGGCGGCGTCGAGATCACCGACAGGTCACGCGCTCCCATCAGCGAGAACTGCAGCGTACGCGGTATGGGTGTTGCGGTCAGCGTCAGGGTATCGACATTGACGCTCAGCTGGCGGAGTTTCTCCTTGCTGCCGACCCCGAACTTCTGCTCCTCGTCGACGATCAGAAGCCCCAGGTCGCGGAAATGGACATTCTTACCCAATATCTTGTGCGTTCCGATCAGGATGTCGATCTTGCCCTCGGCCAGGTCCGCAAGGATCTGCGATGTCTCGCGGCTGCTTTTTGTGCGGCTCAGGTGCTCGACCCGAACCGGAAAGTCCCGCAAACGGTGCGAGAAGGTGCGATAGTGCTGCAACGAAAGGATTGTCGTCGGAACCAGAACCGCAACCTGTTTGCCGTCGGTCACGGCCTTGAAGGCAGCACGTATGGCCACTTCGGTCTTGCCGAAGCCCACATCGCCGCAGATCAGACGGTCCATCGGCCGGTCGCTCTCCATGTCGTGCTTGACAGCCTCGACGGCACGCTGCTGGTCGGGCGTATCCTCATATTCGAACGAGGCCTCCAACTCGTGCTGAAGATATCCGTCCGGCGAAAAGGCGAACCCGGGCGAAGCCTTGCGCTTGGCATAGAGGGCAATAAGTTCGCGGGCAATATCCTTGACTGCCTTCTTGGTTGCATTTTTCAGACGCTGCCATGCCCCCGAACCGAGCTTGTAGATCTTCGGCGGAGCCCCGTCGCCCGACTTGTATCGAGAGATGCGATGCAGCGAGTGCACATTGACCAGCAGCACGTCGCCATCGCGGTAAACCAGTTTTATCGATTCGTACTCCTTGCCGTTCTCAACCGTCTTGACCAGCCCGCCGAACCGCCCGATGCCATGGTCGACATGTACGACGTAATCGCCGATCTTCAGGCTGTTCAATTCGGCAACCGTGAGGCTTTCGTCACGGGAGATCTCGCCGCGCAGCTTGTAACGGTGGTAACGGTCGAAAATCTGATGGTCGGTATAGCAGCACATCTTGAGCCGCGTGCTGACAAAACCTTCGTGAAGCGTCACCGACAGCGGCTCGAAACGTACCGCTCCGGCACCCGACTGATGGAATATGTTCTCCAGGCGTTCGATCTGGGCCTTGTTTTCCGAGAGGATGCAGACCGAATACCCGTCGGCAGTCCGCGACGAAATATCATCGGCCAGCATGCCGAAGTTCTTGTTGAAGGCCGGCTGCGGCGAGGTGCCGAAATCCAATTCGACCATATTCGCGCGTTTCGGCGGCGTCCCCCGGCGCCAAAGCACCGTATTCCCTGCGATCTCATCCATGAAACGGCTTCCAGACACCACACGGCGGTCGACTTCGGCACTTTCGACGCCGTCGGACAGCAGCCCGACCCGAATGTCGTTCATACGACGCACGGCATACGACGGATCATCGATCCAATAGGTCACCTCCTTGCCTGCAAATCCCGCGAACGAGACCCGTGAATTGTCGTCCGCCTGCAGATTTGGAATTATCTCAACGCGTTGAAGCCGCTCGCTGGAGAGCTGCGACGATATCTCGAACAGCCGGATCGAATCGACCTCGTCACCGAAAAAGTCGATACGGTAAGGACGGCTTTCGGCATACGAGAAGACATCGACAATACCTCCGCGCACGGCATACTGCCCGGGATCATATACGAAATCGACCCGTTCGAAACCGGCCGCCTCGAGCGTCTCGACCAGAAACTCCGGCGAGAGCTTATCGCCTGTCGATACGGTAATGCAGCTGCGGTTCATTTCCCGTTCGTCGACCACCGTTTCGGCCAGCGCCTCGGGATAGGTGCAGACAACGAGATACCCGCTCCCGAAATTCCGCACGGCATTGAGCGTCGCCGTCCGCTGAACCGTTCCGGTCGGATCGGCCTGCCCCACCCGTATCGAACGCTTGAACGATGACGAAAGGAACATCACCCGCTCCGAATCGAGCAGCGCATAGAGATCCGATGCCAGATATGCCGCCGCATCCTTGTCCTCGGCCACGAAACAGTGTATGCCGCCGCAACGCATCACCGCCGCAGCAGCATAAAGCGAATAGGCACTGCCCACCAGCGAATCGAGACGTACCGACCCGCCGCGATCAGCAATACGGCGGCCCAACTCGTCCGACACCGGATCGTGTTTTATCAACGAAATTAGCTGTTCGCGCGAGATCATTCGCCAAACCCTGTTTATGTTAGTCTGTAAGATAGCGGCCCTTACGGTCGAGGATCTTAGTTTCGACGATACCCACCGACTGGTCTTCAGTAATGGCTATGCGTGTCTTGTACCGCCACATCCACCGCATCCGCAACGATATCAGGCCTCGCTTGAGGAATGCAGCCACATAGGGGCTCACCCGCAGCCGGATAAACTTGATACCCTTGTCTCCGGCCAGATACGAAAGCTGGTTTTCGATGCGCTGGTCGAGCAGGATTGTCGGTTCGATCTTGCCCGTACCGCAACAGGTCGGGCAGACATCCTTGACATCCGAAATAGCCTCGGGACGAACTCTGTGGCGAGTGATCTGCATCAGGCCGAATTTCGACAACGGCAGGATCGTATGTTTTGCACGGTCGTCGGCCATGATCTTGGTCATGTATTCGTACAGCGCCTGCCGGTTGGCACCCTTGTGCAGGTCGATGAAGTCGATCACGATGATGCCGCCCATATCGCGCAGCCGCAACTGTCGTGCGATTTCGGTCGCGGCAGCCATGTTCACCTCGAGTGCCGTAACCTCCTGGTCATCATCCTTCTTGGCACGGTTGCCGCTGTTGACGTCGATCACGTGCATCGCCTCCGTATGCTCGATGATCAGATAGGCCCCGCGACGCAGTGACACGTACTTGGCAAACAGCGACTTGATCTGTTTCGAGATATCGAAGTTGTCGAATATGGGCACCGAGCCCTTGTAGTATTTTACGATCTTCTCCTTGTCGGGCGCAATCACGCGTATGTATTCGCGGATCTGCTCGTACATCGAATGGTCATCGACCGTAATCGACGAGAACGAACTGTTCAACAGGTCGCGGATGATGACATTCGCGCGATTCAATTCGCTCAGCAGCAACGACGGCGCACTCTGTTTGCGCACGTTTGCCAGCGCCGTATGCCACTTGTCGACCAGCGTCACTATGTCGTGTTCGATGTCTGCGTCCGAAGCCCCCTGGGCCGCCGTACGGATAATAACACCGAAGTTCTTCGGCAGAACCGCCGCCGCAATACGCTTCAGACGTTTTTTCTCCTCGTTTGCGCGGATCTTCTGCGAGATGAAAACCTTGTTCGAAAACGGAACCAGGACAACATTCCGGCCCGCCAGCGAGATGTCGGCCGTAAGCCTCGGCCCCTTTGTCGAAATGGCCTCCTTGGCCACCTGCACCATCACCGTCTGTCCCACATGAAGGAATGAGGATATCTTGCCGTTCTTGTCAATATTCTGTTCGAGCTGCATCCCCTCCAGCCGCATCTGCCTCCGGCCGCCGCCAACCTGATTGTTGACCAGCTTGGTCAGCGAGGCGAACTGAGGTCCAAGGTCGAGATAGTGCATGAAGGCATCCTTCTCGTGGCCGATATTTACGAATGCAGCATTGAGGCCGGGCATGATCTTGCGGATCTTGCCCAGATATATGTCGCCGACAGCGAAACCGGTCTTGCACTGCTCCTTGTTGAGCTCGACCAGAACCTTGTCCTCGACCATGGCGATCGTGATTTCGTTCGGCGTTACGTTTATAATCAGTTCCCTGTTCATTTATGAATATTCACCGTCGGGGTCCGTGCCGCCGGCGGCTGAGGATTAAAGCGTTTCTATCAAATATATATCCGTGAACGCGCCGTCGCGTGCGGCACGTTATGTTGTTCAGTCCGATACCCTGCGGTGCTTCGTCCGACATCCCGCCATGCAATCCGTTGGGCATGCGCTGTCGCATTCTGACTTCACCGTTCATAACTCCTCCCCACCCCACTCTGCCGTTCGTCTTACGGCCCTTGTCCGGCAACCGGCTCCACCGGTTCGCACACGGCTCACATGCCCCACGGGACGGATACGGTTTCGGGCGGCCGTATCGGGACTGTGCCGGACTTGTCGGCCGCCGCACCCAAACCGGTGCAGCGACATGGCCGCCGGCAGGCCACATGATTCGTTCGTTTGAAATAAATAAAGCCAAAAACCGCGAAGCGATCTTCAGCTTTATTTATGCGCTCAAGCATATCGGAGCTACCTATTTCTTTTTCTTGTGACGATTCTTGCGCAAACGCTTCTTGCGTTTGTGGGTAGCCATCTTATGCCCTTTTCTCTTCTTACCGCTTGGCATAATAGTTTAATTTTTATTGTTTATTGTAAAAAACGCGCATTACTTAACCTTGGCCATGAAGCTCTTGGCGGGTTTGAATGCGGGGATGTTATGTTCCGGAATCGTGATAGTGGTATTCTTCGAAATGTTGCGAGCCACCTTCTGAGCGCGTTTCTTCACGATAAAGCTGCCGAAACCTCTCAGATATACATTATTGTTTGCTGCCAGCGAGTCCTTTACGCTCTCCATAAAAGCCTCGACGATCTGCTGTACCTGAACCTTCTCGACTCCGGTACTCTTGGCAATTTCATTTACGATATCAGCCTTTGTCATAATCGATATTGTTTTAAGTTAAGTTCTTTTGAGATTGCAAATATACGATAATATTTGGTTAATAACCAAACACGATCGTTTTTTTTAAGTTTTTTTCATTTCGCCCGGCGGACGCTATAGCTTTGATTATCACTAAACAAAAATCATCCCAAAACTCCCGCCCGATATCATCAAAATACGTATCACAATGCCTGTCAACGCATTACCATCTCGCCCCGCTCGTGCCGCCCACCCCTTCCAGAGGCCTCTGGCGATGATTATCACACGCCTCGGCACAATAAATTGCCTGCATTTTGCATTATTGATCCGTAAGGATTAATTTTGCATGTATGGCGATCGCCACGGCGATGCACTCCGTAAAACACCCTCCGCAGAGCGATCTCCGGAGCGCCGGAAACCCGCCGGAGCGCCACGATGCACCACTAACAACGATATAAAATTACCGCAAGTATGGTCAAGATACTATGGGTCGACGACGAGGTCGAACTGCTCAAACCCCACATTCTGTTCCTGCGCTCCAAAGGATACGAGGTCGATACCTGCAACAACGGTTACGACGCCATCGAGATGGCTACGGCCGACAATTACGACCTGATTATCCTCGACGAGATGATGCCCGG
>URTU01000037.1 GCA_900550925.1 uncultured Alistipes sp.
TAGCGCGGACCGACGGGCAACATCTCCGGCCGCCGCCATACGTTGAACCGGCTGTCGTTGGGCAGGCTGTCGATCATCTCTCCGCTGCCATGTCTCGCACCTGTTTCCGGCCATCCTTTCCGGCCAGACATGATCATTTGCCGGCTCCACCGGCCCGGCGCCACTATTCGACCACCCGTCCGATCAGCGTCGCCGACGAGCAGTCGACCACCTCAACCTGAACATAATCCCCGGCCTGGTACCCGCCGCGGTCAAAAACCACAACCTTGTTCTGTGACGTGCGGCCGAACAACTGGTCGTCGCGCCGCCGCGAAACTCCCTCAACCAGGATTTCGAAACGTTTGCCTACGTCGCGGCGGTTGCTTTCGAGCGAGAGTTCGTTCTGCAGGTCGATGATCTCCGTCAGACGCGCCGTCTTGACATCCTCCGGAACGTCATCCTCCATCGTCCGCTGTGCCCGAGTCCCGGGCCGCTCAGAATATTTGAACATATAGGCAAAGTCATACCCCACCTCGCGCATCAGCGACAGTGTCTGGGCATGGTCCTCCCCGGTCTCCGAACAGAATCCGGCAATCAAGTCGGTCGTAATAGCACAATCGGGCATGTAGCGCCGGATCGCGGCCACACGGTCGAGATACCACTCGCGCGTGTAGCGGCGGTTCATCTTCTCCAGCATGCGGCTGCTTCCCGACTGCGCCGGAAGATGGATATGCCGGCAGATATTGGGCATCGAGGCCATCGTTTCGAGCAGGCGGTCGCTCATGTCCTTCGGGTGCGAGGTGGCAAACCTTACCCGCAGCAGCGGATCGACCGACGCAACATCCCGCAACAACTCCGGAAACGCATAACCTTCACCCCAACGGTACGAGTTGACATTCTGCCCCAGCAGGGTCACCTCACGGTATCCCGCTTCGAACAGCGACCGCACCTCGCGCAGGATGGTCTGCGGATCGCGGCTGCGCTCGATACCGCGCGTGTACGGGACCACGCAATATGAACAGTAGTTGTTGCAGCCACGCATGATCGACACGAATGCCGTTACGCCGTTCTTGTCGAGCCGCACGGGCGAAATGTCGGCATAGGTCTCCTCGCGCGACAACTCGACGTTGATGCCCAGACCTCCCTCCTCGGCCGTCCGGATCAACACCGGCAGGTCGCGGTACGAGTCGGGCCCCGCAACCACATCCACGGCATTCTCACCCTCGGTAAGCTTGCCCTTCAGACGCTCGGCCATGCAGCCTATTACGCCGATCACGAGCGACGGCTTCGCACGGCGGTAGCGCCGCAATTCGTTCAGCCGCCCCCAGATACGCTGTTCGGCATTGTCGCGTATCGAACAGGTATTCAACAGTATGGCATCAGCCTCCGAAGGGTCTTCGGTATATCGCCACCCCTCGTCCTGCATGATCGAGGCGACGATTTCGGTATCGCCGAAGTTCATCTGGCAGCCGTACGTTTCGATATAAAGTTTCCTGCCTCCGCCGCGCAGAGGCCTCAACGAGTTCATTTTCATCTCTCAAGTCTCAAAAAAACACACTATTTTGTCGGATCGTCCTCGGGGAAGGGCTTGAAACCCTCGCCGTACGTATCGTAGGCATTCACCACCACGAGGAAGGCCCGCGGGTCGATCTCGCGGATACGGTTCTGCACCCCTATGACCTCGTTGCGGCTCACAACAAGGAAGATCATCTCCTTGTCGGCCCCCGTGTACATTCCGCGCGCCTTGATATATGTACCGCCGCGCTCGATATCCTCGAGGATCAGCTTGCGCAGCCGTTCGGTACTCTCACCGTTGGTCGTAATGAACAGCAGCTTGTCGTAGCTGGCACCGTCGATCACGAAGTCGATCACGCGCGACGAAATATAGATCGTAATAAGCGAATAGAGCGGCAGTTTCCAATCCTGCAGCACGATGATACCGAAGATCACCACCATCGAATCGACTATCAGGATTCCGTTAGCGAATTTCAGTTTTAAGAACTTCTGCAAGGTCATCGCCACCACATCCGTACCACCGGTCGTACCCTGGCTGCGCACCACAAGGCCCACACCCAGTCCGATGAGCACCGCACCGCAGATTGCGGCCAGCATGATGTCGTTCGAGAGGTCGATGCGCCCGCCGAGCAACGTTGCGGGACTCTGCATCGAGACATCCGGATAGCTCAGGTATGTCATGACGTTCATCAGGCCCGGAGTAGTCATGGCGGCCACGATCGTACGGGCTCCGAACGATCCGCCGAAGATCAATACCGCCCAGATCATCAACGGGATATCCATCATGTATCCGAACGTACCGACCTGTATCGACGGGAAGAGGTGGTGCAGCACGATACCGGCACCGTAGACACCGCCCGGGACGATGTTGTAGGGGTTGATGAAATAGACGAATCCGGCTGCCAGAATCGTACAGCCTACGAAAATGCGAATCCACGACTTCCACCAGTCGAATGTCCTGACAGCCTCTATCAACGGTTTCTTATGTCCCATATAACCAAGTTTTTACGATAATGACACCCAGATGCATGAACGACCCCGGCATCCGTGGGCAACGCGCCGCCGCACGCCTGCGCAAACATCCGCAATCCGGAGCCGTCATCACACCGTCCGCCTTGCGGATTCGGGCAAACAAAGATACGATTTTCTGTAAAATTAATAAAACTCCCGCACCCTTTTTCCGACTTTTTTTATTATTTATTGTCGTTTTTTTATACCTTTGCGTGAAATGACCCGATTATTTCATACCGTTAATCGCACAACGTTCACATGACATACTTCTGCATAGTACTCTTCATCATAGCCGCTTACCTGCTCGGATCGATCCCCAGCGCCGTCTGGATCGGCAAAAAATACTACGGCATCGACATCCGCGAATACGGCTCCAAAAACGCCGGCGCAACAAATACCCTCCGGGTTCTCGGAAAACGTGCCGCATTGCCCGTCTTCGCACTCGACGTCTTCAAGGGCTTCGTCGCCGTAACGCTAATGGGCCTCATGAAGTACAACCCCGCAATCGACGAAAATACACTCGTAATACTCAAAATAGCTGCCGTCGTAGCTGCCGTACTCGGTCACATATTCCCGATATTCGCCGGATTCCGCGGCGGAAAAGGCGTCGCAACACTCGTCGGAGCCGTAATCGGTATCAATCCCACTATCCTGCTGCTGTGTTTCTGCGTATGGTTCGTCGTGCTCATGATCTGGCACTACGTCTCGCTCGCTTCGATGGTCGCCGGAGTATCGTTCCCGATATTCATTCTCATCTCCCCGAAAACAAACCATACCGTCCCGCTCATCGTATTCTCGATCGTGGTGGCAATACTGCTCATAATTACACACCGCAAGAACATCAAGCGGCTGCGCGAGGGCACCGAATCAAAAATATACCTCTGGAAACCTGCCCACAGGCATACTGACAACGACAATACGGCTTCGGACAGATAATCCCACGGCAACCGAGGTACGACTATTGCGTGATATGACACCGGAGCCGCCGTTCACCGCGAGGCTCAAACCGACAACCTAAAACAGTTCAAAGGCATGTTACAGGAAAACCTTATCAAGATATATGAGACCAGTTTCCGCGAGAACCGCGAGCTGCCGGCACTGACCGACTACTTCAAGAACGAAACGTTCTCATATTACGAAATGGCCAAGGAGATTGCCAAACTGCACCTGCTCTTCAAAAAGGCCAAGATCAAACGTGGCGACAAAATTGCCCTCATCGGCCGCAACAATACACGTTGGTGCATAACATACCTCGCAACAATAACCTACGGCGCAATAATAGTCCCGATCCTGCAGGACTTCAGCCCGACCGACATAATTCACATAATCAACCACTCGGAGAGCAAAATGCTCTTCCTGAGCGACAACTACTGGGACAACATCGAGGAGGATCAGATACCGCGAATATCGGCCGTACTGTCGCTCACCGACTTCCACGTAATATACGAACGCGATGGCCATTCGATCTCGCGATTCCAGCGCGACATTATCAAAAACTACCGGGCAAAATATTCGCGCGGCTTCAGCCCAAACGACATAAAATACCCCGACATCCCAAACGACCAGGTCATCCTGCTCAACTATACGTCCGGAACCACCGGCTCGTCGAAGGGCGTAATGCTAACCGTAAACAACCTCACCGGGAACGTCGTCTTCGCAAAGAGCGCCATGAACACACAGACCGGAACACGGTATTTCCAACAATGTGGCCGCACGCTCTCGTTCCTGCCGCTGGCACACGCCTACGGCTGCGCTTTCGACTTCCTCACGCCGCTGTCGGTGGGCGGACACGTAACACTGCTCGGAAAGATCCCCTCGCCAAAAATCCTCATGGAGGCGATGTCGGTCGTCAGACCGAACATCATCTGCTGCGTGCCGATGATCCTCGAAAAGATATACCGCAGGCAGATCCTTCCGCTGCTCGACCGCAAACCCATGAGCATCGCAATGCGCATCCCGCTGCTCAATACCGCAATATACTCCTCGATTCGCAAGAAGATGCTCGACGCATTCGGCGGCAACGTAGCAATATTCATCGTCGGCGGAGCCCCGATAAACGAGGAGACCGAATCATTCCTCATGAAGATCCGCTTCCCGATAACCATCGGATACGGTATGACCGAATGCGCCCCGCTGATCAGTTTCACGCCCGACAACGAATTCAAACCCAGTTCCTGCGGCCGTTATATCCGCAACCACCTCGAGGTGCGGATCGACTCGGAAAACCCGCAGACCACGGCCGGTGAGATTCTGGTGCGCGGTGAACACGTCATGCGCGGATACTACAAGAACGAAAAGGCTACGGCCGAGGTCATCGATCAGAACGGATGGCTGCACACCGGCGACATGGGAACAATGGATGACGACGGTACGCTCTACATCCGCGGCCGGAGCAAGACGATGATCCTGTCGGGCAGCGGCCAGAACGTATATCCCGAGGAGATCGAAAGCAAACTCAATTCGCTATATCTGGTCATGGAGTCGCTCGTTGTGGAGCGGGACGGCAAACTGGTGGCGCTGGTGGTACCGGATTACGACACGGCCGATGCCGACGGAATCGATCAGACCGAAATCCCGAAATACATGCAGAAGAATCTCACGGAACTCAATTCGCTGGTGGCCTCGTACGAACAGATCTCAAGCATCGTGATCTATCCGACCGAATTCGAAAAGACCCCCAAGCGAAGTATCAAGCGGTACCTGTACAATATCTGACACACACTTCTTGATCTGACACACACATCTTTTCTAATATCGTCACGACAATGAAAAAACTACTGATTTCGATGCTTCTTGCAGCCTGCACGTTCGCTGCAAAGGGTATTGAGGCCGATTCGCTGCGCTATGTCTCGGCCCGAACGTTCCGCATCGTCGGAAAGGCATTCTCACAAACCGAATCGTTCTACGACCGGTTGCCCGCCGTGGTCAAGGATAGCTGCCGCGAGGAGCTCTGGACCCTCTCTACCAACAGTGCCGGAATGGCAATACGCTTCCGCACCAACTCCACCGCAATAGCCGCAAAATGGACCCTCCGCCAGAACATGCACATGAACCACATGACCGGTGTAGGAATCCGCGGCGTCGACCTCTACCGCCTGACCGATGACGGATGGCACTTCGTGGGCGTAGGCAAACCCGCCGCCGACAAGGAGTGCTCGGCCGTAATTATCGAAAACATGGCCCCCGAAGAGGCCGAATACATGCTCTACCTGCCGTTATATGATGGTGTCAGCGACGTCGAGATCGGTGTCGATGCCGGCGCCTCGATCGAAATGCCGAAGGTCGACTCGCCGCGGGCCGGCATTACGGTCGTATTCTACGGCACCAGCATCACCCAGGGCGGATGTGCAAACCGGCCCGGAATGTGCTATACATCCATCATATCGCGCATGCTCGACATCGAGGCCATAAATCTCGGATTCAGCGGAAACGGCCGACTCGACCTCTACATCGCCGAACAGATGGCCACGCTCGACCCGACGCTCTATTTCCTCGACTTCGTCCCGAACTGCACCGCCGAGATGATCGACGACCGGGCCGTAAAGTTCATCGAGATCCTGCGAAAGGCCCATCCCGATACGCCGATCATCATGGCCGACAGCTATGACTTCCCGCCCTCGATGTTCGACCTCGCACAGCGCGACGCCCTCGACGCCAAAACCAAAGCCATGAAGCGGGTCTGCGAACATTTCAAGAATGATCCCAACTTCATCTTCGTCGAAGGGGTGCGATACTGCAACGACGAATGTTCGGTCGACGGCGTACACCTGACCGACATGGGCTTCCAGGCGATGTCGGAGCACTATGCCAGGTATATCGAAAAGGCTATCAGGAAAGCCTCGAAGAACAGATAGACCGACGGGCCCCGTCCCTCGGCCGATGACATAAATCTCACAGACCATCCGCAACCGGCGGCCGATCTTGCGCCGTCGGTTGCGGGCGGCTGGCGTGGCGGTGGGCACGACGGCTCCGCTGCCACGCAAAGCAACCAAAACAAGATCGGAAAAACGCATGACACGGCACAAACAACGGAATGACAAGATCAGCAAGCAATCCCTGACCGAAGGTCTGCTCTACCTGTTGGTTTGGGGGTGCGTCTTCCTGGTTCCGATCATCAACGCCTCGATCTTCCGCAGCGAGCCCTTCAACTGGAATACCATCAAGATAGTCTGGGGTGTAGTTCTTCCCTACTTTCTGGTCTTCCTGATCCACAATTTCTATCTCGCCCCGCGGCTCCTGCTCAAAAAACGATATATCTGGTACACCCTCGCCAGCGCCGCCACCGTAGCCGTCATCTTCGGCTGCATCGACATATACCAGAACGCCATGGGAATCGGTGTCGACGACAAGATCGACGAAATCGCCCGCCGCGACGACGTCCTGCTCCTCACCAACCTCTCCATGCCGCTCAACACCATTCTCGGCATATTCATGTGCGGACTCAATGCCGGTATCAAGATGATCTTCAAGTCGCTGCGCGACGAACAGACTATGGAGGCCCTCAAGCGGAACATGCTTCAGGCCGAGCTCGACTATCTCAAATACCAGATCAACCCGCACTTCTTCATGAACACGCTCAACAACATCCACGCCCTGATCGACATCGATACCGAAACGGCAAAGGATACGGTCATCGAGCTCTCGAAGATGATGCGGTATATCCTCTACAACTCGGATCAGGACGGCATCTCGCTCGAACAGGAGATCAATTTCCTCGGACACTACATACGCCTGATGCGGCTGCGGTACAGCAATTCGGTCGAAATCGAGATGCGTACGCCCGAACATGTCCCGCACGACATTATGCTCCCGCCCCTCGTCCTGATCGTATTCGTCGAAAACGCCTTCAAACACGGAATAAGCTACAACGGGCGATCGTTCATCAACATCGGGATCGAAGTTGCCGACCGGCGAATAATCTGTACCGTCACCAACTCCAGGAACCCCAGCCAGTGGAAGAAAAGCCGCGGTGGAATCGGTCTCGACAACGTCCGCAAACGCCTCGACCTGATCTATCACGACCGATACTCGCTCGCTATCGACCAGTCCGAGGATACCTACTCAATCAATCTAAACATACCGTCGCTATGATGAAGTGCATGACAGTGGATGACGAGCCTCTGGCTCTCAAACAGTTGAACAAATATATCTCGCAGGTGCCGTTCCTCGAACTGGCGGGGTCGTTCGACAACGGCCTCAAGGCCTCGGCATTCATCGCCGACAATCCGGTCGACCTTGTCTTCATCGACATCGACATGCCCGACATGAACGGATTGGAATTTGTCCGCGCTCTCATAAACCATCCGATGATCGTCTTCACCACCGCCTACTCCGAATATGCCATCGAGAGTTACAAGCTCGATGCCGTCGACTATCTGCTCAAACCGATCTCGTTCACCGATTTCATGCGTTCGGTCAACAAGGCGCAGCGGCTCTTCGAACTCCAGCAGCGGCAGCCGGCGCAAACACAACCCGAACAGGCCACGGCCAATGAACCGCACGACAATCAGGCCGTCACTGCCGACGACCCGAAATACATAACCGTAAAATCGGGATACAAGGTCGTGCTCATAAAGATCGAGGAGATAAGCTACATCGAAAGCGAAAACGAATACCTGCGGCTGCATCTGGTTTCGGGCGAGGTCGTAACGACACTCCTGAGGCTCAAGAACATCGAATCGGTACTGCCGCCCGAGACATTCATGCGCATCCACCGCTCATACATTGTCAACCTGAACCGCATCACGGCTTTTGCCAAGGGGCGCGTATTCGTCGACCAGAACACCAGCATTCCGGTTGGCGAAAACTACAAGGATGTTTTCAACGAATATATCGAAAAGGCCTATCTGAACCTGTAAAGGGCGCAAGAAGAGTTCCCCGCGGACGCCAACCGCAGACGTTCGATCCGGCCTGCCCGCCGCCGAACCGTGCCGTCATCCGGAATCACAACCGTCAACGCAACCGCAGGATCTTGTCGATACCCATCGATTCGAATTCGCGTTGCAGATCCTCGTCGTTGTCGGAGATAATCAGCAGTTTGTCCCCGACTTCAAGTTGCGTGTGCCCCTTGGGAACGAAATAGCGGTCGCCCCGCCGAACCATGACAACAAGCGTATGGTCGGGCAGCGTCAGGTCCGACAGGCAATCCCCCTTGTGCAGCATCGAATCGTTGACCTCGATCTCCGACATCGCCGACTTGATCTTGTCCGGAATGTCGAATTCGAAACTCGGTTCGGGCTCCTCCTCGGCCAGCCACAGTCCGTTGGCCAGCGAACTGACCGTCGTACCCTGGATCAGCAGCGAAAGGATCGTCCCCATATACACCACGTTGAAAATGAAACGCGCCCCCGGGACATCCGCAACCAGCGGATATGTCGCGAAGATGATCGGGACGGCACCGCGCAACCCTACCCACGACACATAGAGCCGCGCCTTGGTCGTAAACTGCCGGAACGGCGCCATGCACAACAGTACCGCAATCGGCCGCGCCACGAAGATCATCAGCAGGCCTACGGCCCCGCCCACCATCAGCACGTTCGGATTGCGCAGTTCGTCGAAGTTGACCAGCAGGCCCAGTGTCAGGAACATCACGATCTGAAGCAGCCATGTGAAACTGTCGAAAAATACCGTCAGTGTACGTTTGTGGGTCAGCTTGTTGTTCCCGACGATCAGACCGGCAACATATACCGCCAGATAACCGTTTCCGTGGAGCATCTCCGAAATCGAGAAGGTAAAGAAGACGAACGCCAGCAGCAGGATCGAATAGAAGGCCTTGTTGTCGATATTGATGTTGTTGATCACCCACACCGCAAACCGTCCTATTCCGTATCCCAGCACCGCACCGACTGACATCTTGATAAAGAAATCAGCCACCCCGGCCCAAACACTGATCTGATCGCCGGCAGTCTGTCCGGAGAGTATGCTCACCAGCAATACGGTCAGGATATATGCCATCGGGTCGTTACTGCCGCTCTCGAGTTCGAGCAAAGGACGCAGGTTCTGTTTCAGGCCGGTCTTCTTGCTTCGCAGGATCGAGAATACCGATGCCGAGTCGGTCGAGGACATCACCGAGGCCATCAGCAGCGACTGCAAGAACGAAAATTCGAATCCGAACAGCGGCATCAGCAAATAGATGAAACACCCCATCACCAGTGCCGTAATCATCACTCCCAGCGTGGCCAACAGCACACCGGGTGCCCAAACGGGTTTGATTTCGGAGAGTTTGGTCCCCATTCCTCCCGAAAACAGAATGATACTCAACGCAATCATTCCGATAAACTGTGTCAGTTCGGGCGAATCGAACGAAATGAGCTTGTAACCGAAGAGCATGCCCACCACCAGAAACAGCAACAGGGCCGGCGCATCGAAACGGTAGGCAGCCTTTCCGGCCATCACCGCGGCAAAAAGCAGAATGGCGCTTATGAGGACGAAATTTTCAGATGTTATGATCATATGTCGAGATCTCTTTTTTCAGAATTGTTGTTGAAACCATGTTGCGGGAGGCTCTGCCCCGGCAAAAGGCAAATGCCGTGCCGGCCATCACCGCCCTTCACACCGTTACTGCGGCACGAAAATATATGTTATCGTACCCTGCTGCCGCTGCGGCGCCGACTGGTTCAGATCGAACTTCGACCGCAGGGCCGTCTCAACCGCAGCATCGTAAAGTTCCGAATCCGAATCGGATAGGGCCTTGTTCACCGAAGCCGACACGACGTTGCCGTTACGGTCGACCGTGATGTCGACAACCACACGTCCGCCCCCCTCGCACTTGTAGGCCGGAACCGGAAGCCGGCACCTGTATCTGGTCGGATTCTCCAGCGAATAGCTTACCGTCACGTTGCCCTGGACCTTCGAATCGGCAATCTTTTCGGCCGACTCCTGCCCACCGCCGCTCTCGCTCTTGGCATCGCGTATCGCTCCGGCTTCGCGCAACCCCTGCTCGTAAGCCTCCCGATTCGCCGCCATCTCCTCCCGCAACTGACGGTCACCTTCATTCAATGCCGAAACATCACTGCCACGGTCATCCCGCAACGATTCGTCGAGACTCCCCTGATCGCTCGAATAGCGGTTTCGCACGTCCGAAAAGTCATAATCCGGCATGCGCTCCTCGATCTGCCGTTCGAGCGCCTCCTTCTGCTGGGCCAACCGGTCCAGCATCTCGATGTCGATCACCAACCCCTGCATGTGGGCAGGCTTCTCGATGATGATCCGCGAGGTTACGAACGCAATGGCCAGTACAAGATATACGATCAGAGTGATGCACAGCCCAACACGGTGATCGAAAGCCCACGCTCCGGCATCCTCTTTGCGGTCGTCGAACGGAAGTCGTATCGGTGGTCTTCTTGACGAATCTGTTGGTCTGTTGGACATTTAATGAATTAATTTTTAGCAAAAATACTATTTTCAATAAAAAATTCATACCTTTGTCGTTAAAAATATGTAAAATTTATCCGTCATGACAATAAAGCAGCAAACCCTCAAAGCGCCTATATCCTTCTCCGGACACGGACTCCATACGGGCATAAACGTCTCGATGACAATACTGCCCGCCGAAGGCGATACGGGTTTGATCTTCCGCCGTATCGACCTCGAAGGCAAACCTGAAGTTCCGGCACTGTGCGACTTCGTCACCGACACCTCGCGCGGTACAACAATCGAAAAAGGCCCCGCAAAGGTCTCGACTATCGAACACCTCGTATCGGCACTGTGGACCATGGGCGTCGACAACGCAATAATAGAACTCGATGGCCCCGAGGTCCCCATAATGGACGGTTCCGCCCGCGAATATGCCGAAAAAATCAGCGAAACAGGACTCGTGGAGCAGGATGCCGAACGCAAATACTATGAAGTAACTGACAAAATCGTATATACCATTCCCGAAAAGGGAGTGGTTATTTTGTTATACCCCGATGACGAATTCAACGTATCGGTACACGTCGACTACAACTCAAAGGTCGTCGGCAACCAATACGCCACATTCGGTCCCGAAAACAACTACAAGGAGAAGATCGCACCGTGCCGTACGTTCGTCTTCCTCCACGAACTCGAACCTCTGCTCAATGCTAACCTCATCAAGGGCGGCGATCTGGACAACGCTATAGTCGTGGTAGAAAATCCCGTTTCGGACGCCGAACTGCAGCGCCTCGCAACAATATTCCACAAGAAGGATATTCAGATAACCGGAGGATACCTCAACCACCTCCAGCTCAGATATACGAACGAACTGGCTCGCCACAAGCTGCTCGACCTGCTCGGCGATTTCGCCCTGCTCGGCGTGCGAATCAAGGGCCGCATCATGGCTACCCGCCCGGGCCACGCCGCCAATACCGAGGCCGTAAAGCAGATCCGCCGGATGATGCGCCGCGAAGGCGAAAGACCCCGTTTCAAATACGACCCGTCGCAGCCCCCCGTATATGACATAAACCATATCCGCAAGCTGCTCCCACATCGCCCACCGTTCCTGCTCGTGGACCGGATCTTCTATATCGACGACGAATCGGTCGGCGGTATCAAGAACGTTACCATGAACGAACCCTTCTTCGTCGGCCACTTCCCCGAAGAACCCGTAATGCCCGGCGTACTGATCGTCGAGGCAATGGCACAGTGCGGCGGAATTCTCGCCCTGCGCAGCGTCCCCGACCCCGAAAAGTATTCGACATACTTCATGAAGATCGACAACGTCCGGTTCAAACGCAAGATTATCCCCGGAGATACGCTCCAATTCGAGTTGCGCCTGATCGAGCCGATTCGCCGCGGTATAGTGGTGATGGAGGCCAAGACATTCGTCGCTGGTCAGCTCACAACCGAAGCCACAATGATGGCTCAGGTCATAAAGAACAAATAATCACGATCATACCATAAATACAGACCATGAACAATCCGATGATAAGTCCGCTGGCATACATACATCCCGATGCCAAACTCGGTGCTAACGTAACCGTCGAACCTTTTGCCTACATTGCAGGCGATGTGGTAATAGGCGACGACTGCCATATACGCACCGGTGCAGTCGTGCTCGACGGCGCTCGCATGGGTAAGGGTTGCGACATTCATCCCTCGGCCGTAATCGCCGGAATCCCGCAGGACCTCAAATTCAAAGGCGAGTATACGACCGTCGAAATGGGCGACTACAACGTCATTCGAGAATGCGCCACCATCAGCCGCGGAACTATCGCAAAGGGCAAAACCGTCATCGGAAGCCATAACCTCATAATGGCCTATGCGCATGTGGCACACGACTGCGTCGTCGGCAGCCACTGCGTGATTGTCAACAACGTCTCGCTGGCCGGTGAGGTCGAGGTCGGTGACTGGGCCATCCTGGGCGGACATGCCGCCGTACATCAGTTCTGCCGTATCGGCGCCCACGCAATGGTCAGCGGAGGCTCGCTCGTCGGAAAGGACATCCCCCCGTATGTCAAGGCCGCTCACCTGCCCGTATCGTTCGTCGGAGCCAACTTCATCGGTCTGCGCCGCCGCGGTTTCTCAACCGAGAAGATCACCGAGATTCAGAACATTTTCCGAATCCTGTTCCAGAGCGGATACGGATATGGCCGCGCCTGCGACATCGTGATGGAGCAGTTCCCGCAGACCCCCGAACGTGACGAGATCGTCGGATTCATCCGATCCTCGAAACGCGGTATCCTGAAGCCATACAACTCGGCATTCACCGACGTCGAAGAGTAACTCTCCGTACGGGTCCGGTTGCCGATGCCGTAACGTAGTCACCGCTCCATCTCCCGCAGGAGACGGAGTGGCTGCCTGCCGATGCGGCCGGACACCATGCAAGCCCCAATGGCAACAATTGCCGATCCATGTCTGAAACATCCTGCAATATTTCTGTCCCGACCGCCATGGCCGAGTGCCGCAAAGGGTTGTCGGCAATGATTCCGTTGTCCGACATGTTGCAACACCCCTTGCACAAACATTCAATACGATGAACGTCAAAGCCAAAGGTTATATTCTGGGAGCCATCGCCGCAGCCTCGTACGGCATGAACCCGCTGTTCGCGCTGCCGCTATACAAAAACGGGATGAATCCCGATTCGGTACTCTTTTTCCGATACCTGCTCGCAATCCCCATCCTGGCAATCATGGTCTGGGCCCGCGGCCAGAGCTTCCGCATACAACGGAATCAAATCATTCCACTGATCGTGCTCGGACTGCTGATCGCACTCTCGTCGCTCACCCTCTTCCAGAGCTACAACTACATGGATGCCGGCGTGGCATCGACACTGCTGTTCGTCTACCCGATCATCGTGGCGCTGATAATGGCCGTCTTCTTCAAGGAGCGGCTCTCCTGGAAAACACTCTTATGCATACTCCTGGCACTGTCGGGCATCGCCATGCTGTCACGCACCAGCTCCGGAACGCCCCTAAGCCTCACCGGCGTAATCATCGTAATGGTATCAGCCATATCATACGCCGCATATATCGTGGGTGTAAACCACTCCAGCGCCAAAACACTGCCTACCGTAACGCTGACATTCTACGTACTGATTTTCGGATTGTCGATCTTCCTGTTCCGGGTCGACTTCGGCCGGGAACTCTATCTCGTCGACAAATGGTATCTGTGGGGCAACCTGCTCGCCCTGGCCCTCTTTCCAACCGTAATTTCATTCCTCTGTACCACGCAGGCCGTACTCTATGTCGGGTCAACGCCTACGGCAATACTCGGCGCTCTCGAACCGCTTACGGCCGTTCTGTTCGGAGTTACGGTCTTCGGGGAGTCGCTCTCGCCGCGTATGGTTGCCGGCATTGCGATGATAATCATCGCCGTCACGCTGATCATTGCCGGAGGAAACATAACAACGGTCCTGGTCCGGTTCCGCAAGCTGTTCCCGAAGCTCCCGCTCAGAAAACGACACAAACCAAACATCTGACCGCCATAAAACGGCCCCAGATTCTGGTCGTCCCGGAATTATTGTAACTGTGACTGAATGATCGCAGGCTGCATTCAGAACTTTTTGCAGCCCCGCCGCACGGAACGGTTACTTACCGTCGGCCTTGTCAAAAATCTCACGCAGGAATCGCCCCGTATAGCTCTCCCCGACCGCCGCAACCTCCCGCGGAGTACCCGCAGCGATCACACGGCCTCCGGCTTCGCCGCCCTCCGGACCGATGTCGATAACGTAATCCGCAACCTTCACCACATCCAGATTGTGCTCGATCACGATGGCCGTATTGCCGCGGTCCACCAGTTTGGCTATCACATCCAGAAGTTGCTTTACATCCTCGAAATGAAGTCCTGTCGTCGGTTCGTCCAGGATATACAGCGTCCGGCCCGTATCGCGCTTGGCCAACTCGGACGACAACTTTATGCGCTGGCTCTCGCCGCCTGAAAGCGTGGTACACGGCTGCCCGAGCTTCAGGTATCCGAGCCCGACCTCCTGTATCGCCCGCAGTTTGGTCACGATCGACGGAATGCCGCTGAAAAACTCTACCGCCATATTGACCGTCATGTTCAACACGTCGTCGATATTCTTGCCCTTGTATTTCACTTCGAGCGTCTCGCGGTTGTAGCGATGGCCGCCGCACACCTTGCAGGTGACATAGACGTCCGGCAGGAAGTTCATCTCAATGGCCTGCACACCCGCCCCGCGGCACTCCTCGCACCGGCCGCCGCGGACATTGAACGAGAAACGCCCCGCCTTGAACCCGCGCACCTGTGCATCGGGCGTCGCCTCGAACAGTTTGCGGATATCCCCGAACACACCCGAGAATGTTGCCGGGTTGCTGCGCGGCGAACGGCCTATCGGCGACTGGTCAACCACCACCAGCTTGTCTATATTCTCGATACCCTCGATCGAATCGTACGGCAGCGGCTGGTCGAACGACCGGTATAGTTTCTGACTCAATATCGGGCGCAGCGTTTCGTTTACGAGCGTCGACTTGCCGCTGCCGCTTACGCCGGTCACGCAAATGAACTTGCCCAACGGGAAATCGACCGTAACATGTTTCAGATTGTTCCCCGAGGCGCCCGATATGCGGATCTTCTGTCCGTTGCCTTCGCGGAGTTTTTCGGGAATCGCTATCCTGCGGCGCCCGACAAGATAGTCGGCCGTCAGCGAATTGCTATGCACGATCTGATCGGGAGTCCCCGCCGCAACGATATAGCCGCCCTTCATGCCGGCCAGCGGACCCACGTCGATCACATAGTCGGCACTGCGGATCATCTCCTCATCATGCTCGACCACGATCACCGAATTGCCCGCATCGCGCAACTCCTTGAGGCTGTGAATCAAGCGGCGGTTGTCACGCTGGTGCAGGCCGATGCTCGGCTCGTCGAGTATGTAAAGCACGTTCACCAGCTGCGAACCGACCTGCGTGGCAAGCCGTATGCGCTGGCTCTCGCCGCCCGAAAGCGTCCGCGAGGCCCGCGACAACGACAGGTATTCGAGCCCGACATCGATCAGGAAGCCAGCCCGTGAGCGTATCTCCCCGAATATGTCGTGTGCTATGGTGCGCTCCTTGGGGCTGAGCGTCGGCTCGACAGTATCGACCCAACGGGCAAAATCTCCGATACTCATGTCGGAGACCTCGGCGATATTCAGCCCCGCAATCCGGAAATGCAACGCCTCGTCGCACAGACGTGTCCCGCCACAGACACTGCACTTCCGGCGTACCATAAACTGTTCGCGCCACTTGTCGCCGCGTCGCGTATCGTCGTCATCCATGCGGTTGATGTACTCCGACACCCCCTCCCAGGCCATCATCTGCCGTCCGACCGCCGCATTGAACTGCGAACAGTCGACCATCATCGGCTGCGAATCGCCGTAGAGTACGACATTCATCACCTCCTCCGAAAGGGTCTCAATCGGGTCGTCGAGCGTGAAGTCATACCGGCGTCCCAACGCCTCGAGCATGGCAAACGTAATATTCTTGCGGGCCTTCCCGAGCGGTTCGATACCGCCCTCGCGAATCGACCGCCGCGGATCGGGAACAATACGCGTCATGTCGAAAACAGCCTCCTCGCCCAGACCATTGCAGTGTGGGCAGGCCCCCTGCGGCGAATTGAACGAAAAGGTATGCGGTGCCGGATCGTTGAAGGCCGTACCGGTCGAGGGACACATCAGGTGGCGGCTGTAAAAGCGCGAGGCTCCGGCATCGTAGTCGTAAACGGCCATCGTACCCTTGCCCTGGCGCATCGTCTCCTTGAGGCTG
>URTU01000038.1 GCA_900550925.1 uncultured Alistipes sp.
TGCCGCATTCGCGGATCATGATACACCAGCCGCTGGGCGGAACCCAGGGACAGGCATCGGATATCGAGATCACGGCCCGCGAGATCATGCGTACGAAGAAGGAACTGTACGAAATATTGTCGCACCATTCGGGTGCTACGGTCAGGAAGATCGAGCGTGATGCCGACCGTGATTACTGGATGACGGCCGAGGAGGCCCGCAATTACGGACTGATCGACGAGGTGCTGACAAAACGAAAGGATAACAACAGGTAGGAAACGAGCGATAGTATGTCGAAGAGTAACAAGTCATATACCAATGAGGATGTATGTTCGTTCTGCGGGGCGCCGCGGTCGGAGGTGGAACTTCTGTTTTCGGGGCGCGGCGGGGCCAACATCTGCAACCGCTGTATCGAACAGGGACATGCCATTCTGCAGGAAAATGAACAGGCAAACGGGTCTTCGCGCCAGGATGCTGCTCCGGCGCTGAAGATGGAGGAGCTGCTCAAGCCGGCTCAGATCAAGGAGTTCCTGGATCAGTACGTGATCGGGCAGGATACGGCCAAACGATATATGTCGGTAGCGGTCTACAACCACTACAAGCGACTTTTGGCACAGGCCGGAGGTAAGGATTCGGACGTGGAGATCGACAAGTCGAACATCATACTTGTCGGTCCGACCGGAACCGGAAAGACCTTGATGGCGCGGACGATAGCACGGTTGTTGAAGGTTCCCTTCACGATAGTCGACGCGACGGTGCTGACCGAAGCGGGCTACGTGGGCGAGGATGTCGAGAGCATTCTGACGCGGCTGCTTCAGGTGGCCGACTACAACGTTGCGCAGGCCGAACGCGGAATCGTCTTCATCGACGAGATCGACAAGATTGCCCGCAAGAGCGACAACCCGTCGATTACGCGCGACGTCTCGGGCGAGGGTGTGCAGCAGGCGCTGCTGAAGATTCTCGAGGGAACGACGGTGAACGTTCCACCCCAGGGCGGCCGCAAGCATCCCGACCAGAAGTTCATACAGGTCAACACCTCCAACATCCTGTTCATATGCGGCGGTGCGTTCGACGGCATCGAGAAGAAGATCGCACAGCGGCTCAATACTCGGGCGATGGGTTACGGCCGCATGAACAGGGACGAGCAGATCGACCGCAACAACCTGATGCAGTATATCATGCCGCAGGATCTGAAGGCATTCGGGCTGATTCCCGAGCTGGTAGGGCGTCTGCCGGTGCTCACATACATGGAACCGCTGGGGCGCGAGGCGCTGCGTGCGATCCTGACCGAGCCGAAGAATGCAATTATACGTCAGTATGTCAGGCTGTTCGAACTGGACGGTGTAAAACTGACATTCGATGAGGATGCGCTCGACTATATCGTTGACAAGGCGATCGAGTTCAAGCTCGGAGCGCGTGGATTGCGTTCGATCTGCGAGGCGGTTATGATGGATACGATGTTCGATATCCCGTCGCAGGGCAACCGGCGGTCGTTCCGCGTGACGCTGGACTATGCCCGCGGAAAGCTCGAACACTCCAGGACACGTCAGATGCTGCGAAAGGTGGGCTGATCGGAGTCGCCTCTCCTGAGGCTGACGTGGCAGCTGCCGGTGGGGGGGGATGTGTACTTCACAGTCGAATTGTACCGCCGGCTGGTAGAGTAGAGATATTTGCCGTGGCGAATCATGGCATGACGATGTATGGTATGTCATGGAGCGTTGGATTATTGCTCCGCGCGTTTTTTTTGCATGACGGATCTCCGATTCAATTTCGGTATCCGTCTTTTTTTTGTGCGGATCTGCGTTTTGGTTGCTTGCCGATCCATTTTTTTGTATATTTGTTCCATCGGTACATGCCGTCCGTGCAGAATGGTTCGTGCCTCCCACTGCGAGATGCAGGCAAGGGTGAGGTTGATGCGAAACATTCTGCTTCGGTATTGCCGACGGTGTACAATGCAAACAAAGCAACATCATACGATATCATGACCAAAAACACCTATTGCGTCATCATGGCCGGAGGAGTCGGAACACGTTTCTGGCCGCTCAGCCGGCAAACAAAGCCCAAGCAGTTCCTCGACGTGCTCGGAACCGGCAAATCATTCATCCGTCACACATTCGACCGCTTCTCGGCGATGATTCCGCCCGAGAATTTCCTGATCATGACCAATTCGGCATACAAGTCGCTGGTGCTGCAGGACATACCAGAGATTGCACCCGATCAGGTCATGTGCGAGCCCATCGGCCGAAATACGGCCCCCTGCATCGCCTACGCTACCGAACGGCTCTTCAAGAGCGATCCCGAAGCCATGATGGTCGTCTCGCCCTCGGATCACCTCATCACCGACGAGGTACAGTTCCGCCGGATTGTCGGCGAGTGCATCGACTACGCCTTCAGCAACCAGGCGCTGATGACTATCGGGCTGAAACCAACGCGTCCCGAAACCGGATACGGATATATCCAGATGAGTGACCGCAACGATATCAGCAAGGTGAAGACATTCACCGAGAAGCCCAATGCCGAAATGGCCCAGATGTTCATCGACAGCGGCGAATTCCTGTGGAATTCCGGCATATTCATCTGGAGCGTGCGGCAGATCCGACAGGCGTTCCAGGCCTACCTGCCCGAACTGGCCAATCTGTTTGCGGCGGCGGCCGGGAGCATCGGCACTCCGGACGAGACCCGTGCCATCGAACAGGTATTCTCCGAGTGCAAGGCCATATCGATCGACTACGGCGTAATGGAGAAGGCCTCGAACGTATATGTTCACCGCGGCGACTTCGGCTGGAGCGACATGGGTACATGGCGTTCGCTCTACCAGTATTACGCGAAGGATGACAACGGAAATGCCTGCACGTCGAATGCTGTTGCCATCGACACGTCGGGCTGCATGATCGCGATTCCCAAAAACAAGATTGCCGCAATAAACGGCCTGAAGGATTTCATAATCGTCGACACGCCGGACATACTGATGATATGTCCGCGATCGAACGAACAGATTATCAAGACATTCATGAACGAGGTGCAGTTTCTTGACGAGAACGGCCATGTCTGATTGCCAACCGTTGCCATAACTCCCGCTGCCATACTTCACATCCGGAACGGCATGTGCGGAACATTACCGGCAGTGGTGCGATATGTGCATCCGGCTCAATAACATACAAAAAACAGAAAAAAACATCATGTCACGTTTATACGACATATTTTCGGAGTCGGAAGGCGTAACGACCGATTCGCGGTCGATCCGTCCCGGCTCGATCTTTTTCGCCCTGCGCGGCGAGACCTTCGACGGAAACCGCTTCGCCGTCGATGCCCTCAAAAAGGGTGCGGCATACGCCGTCGTAGATGACCCGAAGGTCATCGAGGAGGCTGAACAAGAGTTCTGCAAGCGTCTTATTCTCTGCGACAACTCGCTCAAGGCGCTCCAGGAGCTTGCCTGCGAACACCGCCTCGAACTCGGAATACCGGTCATCGCGGTCGCCGGCAGCAACGGCAAGACAACCACCAAGGAGCTGATCACCCGCGTGCTGGCCGAGAAATTCAATGTATACGCCACCCACGGCAACCTGAACAACCATATCGGAGTCCCGCTCACCCTGCTTTCGATGACGCGCGAAACCGAGTTCGGAATCGTCGAGATGGGAGCCAGCTCGTGCGGCGAGATCGCATTGCTGACATCCATCGCCCGCCCCAACTACGGCATCCTGACCAACGTCGGACGGGCCCACCTCGAAGGGTTCGGAGGGGTCGAAGGGGTTCGGCGCGGGAAGGGCGAACTGTACGACTTCCTGGCCGAATCGGGCGGACGGGCATTCGTCCCCGACGACGACAGTACGCTCATCGACATGGCTGCCGAGCGGCCGAATCTTTCGGTCGAATACTATTCGGTTACGGCGGCCGACGGCGTTCCAAACCACCTCGAAGGCAAATACAACCTTCGCAACATCGCGGCGGCAATGGCTATCGGACGCTATTTCGATGTCGATGAGGAGCGTATACGCCACGCCATCGAGAGCTACCGTCCCGACAACAACCGTTCGCAGCGGCTGGTTACCGGACGCAACTCTCTGATAGTTGACTGTTACAACGCCAACCCGTCGAGCATGCAGGCTTCGCTCGACAACTTCATCGCCGAAGGTTCCGAACTGCCCAAGATGGCCATTCTGGGCGACATGCTCGAACTGGGCCGGTGGGCCGTCGACGAACACCTCGCCGTAATCGACCGTGCCGTGAAGGGCAACATCCCGACGATCTGGCTCGTAGGCCGGTACTTTGCCGAGGCTGCCGCCGGATATCAGACTGACTCGACGGCCGACATACGTCTGTTCGCATCGCGCGACGAGGCGGCTGCAGAACTCACGGCACATCCGGTTTCGGGAAGCTTCATCCTCATCAAGGGTTCGCACGGCGTGGGGCTCGAAAAGTTGCTCGGCCTGCTCTGATCCGACCACAACGTTACTAACCATAAAACACACTCATTACGTCATGAAACGCTTCATCTTTTCCATGATCCTTCTGCTGTCGGGGCTGACACTTTCGGCAGCCGAGGAGCCCGTCAAACTCGAAACCCCGACCGGAACCTTGTACGGTACGCTCGCCGTACCACAGGAGCCTTCGCATACGGTTGCCCTCATCATCGCCGGTTCGGGTCCTACGGACCGTAACGGCAACAGCGCCGCGGGTCTCAACACCGACTGTTACCGCATTCTGGCCGACACGCTGGCGGCACACGGATATGCCTCGCTGCGCTACGACAAGCGGGCTATCGGCGAGAGTGCCTCGGCCTGCGAGAGCGAAGAGCAGCTCACCTTCGACACATACATCGACGACGCCGTGGCATGGGCCGACAAGCTGGTTGCCGACGAACGCTTCGACCGCGTGGTGCTCATCGGTCACAGCGAAGGGGCTTTGATAGCGCTCGTTGCGGCGCAACGTTCGGATGCCGTGTGCGGTGTTATTTCGCTGGCCGGCGCCGGCGAACCGATCGACGCCGTTTTGATGCGGCAGATCTCCGCACAGTCACAGGAGGCGGCCGAGGCTTGCCGACCGATAGTCGAGAAGCTGAAGGCCGGCGAACGCGTCGACGAGGTTCCGTTCTATCTTCAGTCGCTGTTCCGCCCGAGCGTGCAGCCCTTCCTGATCTCGAACATGAAGTACGACCCCGCCCAGGAGGCCTCAAAACTCGGCAAGCCGCTCATAATTATCCAGGGCACGACCGACATGCAGGTTACGGTCGACGATGCCCGCAAGCTTGCTGCGGCGGCACCGAAGGCCGACCTGAAGATTATCGAACGCATGAACCACGTCCTGAAATGCTGCGACACGATGAGCCAGCAGGCTCAGATGTTTGTCTATGTCAACCCGACCATCGCCCTGGCGCCCGGACTTACCGAAGCCATAATCGAATTCTTCGACAAGGTGGACTGATTTCCGCACAGCGACCGTAATCCCTTATCAGGGGAGCGCATGGACGGGTTCTGCGAGTGCAACGGTCCGCATAACCTAAAAACACAACTCATCACGGAGCGGCCGGAGATTATGTCCGGAACCGGTCCGTGATGAGTTTTTTATTGCACCTTTTTTATTGTGCCCAGCCGCCAATCCCAATCCAGCCCGCGGCAAGTTCTCCGGTTGCCCTCCTGCCGACAGGCCATTCCCTTCCGCCCGCATACCCGCCCGATCGGACTCCCCGCCCGAACATCGCAAACGGTCGCGAAATGCCGCCACCAGAACACATTTCGCAAAAAAGTGGACGGTTTGTTGTCGAGTCTGCAAAATTTTGACGATATTTGCAGATAATTTATTTTTAAAGCATCATTGATAGAACCATGTTAAGCGGAGGAAGAACCAAAATCGCGGATCTGCTCAAATCCGAACAACGAAATATCGAAGTGACCGCCAAAGGGTGGGTGCGCACCAAGCGCGGAAATAAAAACATAGCCTTCATAGCCCTCAACGACGGATCGACCGTACATAACATTCAGATCGTGGTCGACCTGGCCAAGTTCGACGAGGCCCTGATCAAGGATATCACAACCGGCGCCTGCATTCGCGTCGACGGTACGCTCGTGGATTCGGTAGGCTCGGGACAGCCCGTCGAGATACAGGCCGCCAAGATCGAAATATACGGCAAGGCCGACTCGTCGTACCCGCTACAGAAAAAGGGCCATTCGCTCGAATTCCTGCGCGAAATAGCCTACCTGCGCCCCCGTACAAATACCTTCGGCGCAATACTCCGTATCCGCCACGCCATGGCATACGCCATTCACAAATACTTCAACGACCGCGGATTCTACTACCTGCACACGCCGCTCATCACCGCCTCCGACTGCGAAGGCGCCGGCGCAATGTTCTCGGTCACCACGCTCGACCTGAACAACGTCCCCCGCACTCCCGAAGGAAAGGTCGACTATTCGCAGGACTTCTTCGGCCGCCCGTGCAACCTCACCGTTTCCGGACAGCTCGAAGGTGAACTCGGAGCGCTCTCGCTCTCGCAGATCTATACCTTCGGCCCTACATTCCGCGCCGAAAATTCAAATACCCCGCGCCACCTGGCCGAGTTCTGGATGATCGAACCCGAAGTGGCATTCTACGACCTGAACGACAACATGGATTTCGCCGAGGATTTCCTCAAATACCTCATCCAATACGCGCTCGACAACTGCGCCGACGACCTCGAATTCATGAACCGCATGTGGGACAACGAACTGTTGGAGCGTCTGCACTTCGTCGTCGAGAACGACTTCAAGCGCCTCGACTACACCGAAGGTATCGAAATCCTCAAGGCCAGCGGCCAGAAGTTCGAATTCCCCGTCGACTGGGGCTGCGACCTGCAGAGCGAACATGAACGCTACCTGGTCGAGAAGCACTTCAAGCGTCCGGTCATACTGATCAACTACCCCAAGCAGATCAAGGCCTTCTACATGAAGCAGAACGACGACGGAAAGACCGTCCGCGCCATGGATGTGCTCTTCCCGAAGATCGGCGAGATCATCGGCGGTTCGGAGCGCGAGGCCGATTACGACAAACTCATGGCCCGCGTCAAGGAGCTCGGCATGAACGAGAAGGAGATCTGGTGGTATCTCGATACCCGCCGCTGGGGCTCGGCTCCGCACAGCGGTTTCGGACTCGGGTTCGAACGCCTGCTGCTCTTCGTGACCGGAATGGCAAACATCCGCGACGTCATTCCCTTCCCGCGTACGCCGAAGAACGCCGAGTTCTGACGCTGCCGGGCGGCCTCACGCTGCTCTACTCGCCCAAAACGACAAATGAAGAGGCCCGTAACTAAAATATGGTTTAAAAACTGAATTTAGAAAAAGGTCCTTAACTATGTCAAACATCAATCAGAGACAGGTACAAACCCTGCAACAGAAACTCTCGCCGCAGCAGATCCAGATGATCAAGCTTCTTGAACTGCCGACGGCACAACTCGATTCGCGCATCAAGGAGGAGATCGAGTCGAACATCGTCCTCGAGGAGCAGGAGCCCGAAGAGACGATCGACGACAAACCGGCCCGCATATCGGTCGAGGAGTATCTGAAGGAGGATGAAACACCGTCATACAAGGCCCATATCAACAACCGCTCGAAGGATGACAAACAACGTCCCGTATATATTACGGGCGGGCGGTCACTGCGCGAATCGCTCATCGAACAGCTCGGGTTCCGGAACCTCTCCCAGCGCGAAATGGCTCTGGCAAGGTATCTGGTCGGGAGCCTCGACGAGGACGGCTACCTGAGACGCGACATGCAGGCCGTCAGCGACGACATAGCATTCACGGTGGGCATCGAGGCCTCGACCGACGAACTCGAACGTATGCTCAAGGAGATTCAGCAGCTCGAACCTGCCGGTGTCGGAGCCCGTTCGCTGCAGGAGTGCCTGCTGCTGCAGATCAACCAGCTGCCGATGACCACCCGTGCACGCCGTCTCGCCCGAAAGATCCTCGCCGACCACTTCGACGAATTTGTCAAGAAGCACTACGAGAAACTGATCTCGCGGCTCGGCGTCACCGAGGATGAGTTCCGCGATGCCGCCGCCGAGATCCGCCACCTCTCACCGCGGCCGGGCAACACCTTCAGCGAAAACGACGGCGATGCCGCCCCGTACATCATACCCGATTTCCTGCTCGACTACCAGAACGGCAAGTTCGATCTCCAGTTCAACTCGTACAACATCCCCGAACTGCGTATCAACCGCCGCTACATCGACATGATGCGCGACATGGCCCGCCCCGACGGCACGGTCAGCGAGGAGAACAAGGAGGCCGTACAGTTCGTCAAAAGCAAGATCGACTCGGCCAAATGGTTCATTTCGGCCATCAAGCAGCGCCACGATACGCTCATGCTTACCATGAAGGCGATCCTCGACTACCAGAGCGAATACTTCAAGGACGGTGACAAGAGCCGTCTGCGCCCGATGATCCTCAAGGACATTGCCGACCGCACGGGGCTCGACGTATCGACCATCTCGCGTGTGGTGAACAGCAAGTATGTCCAGACCCACTTCGGGATACTGTCGCTAAAGTCGCTCTTCTCGGAGGCCATGCAGACCGACAGCGGCGAAGAGGTCTCGAGTTACGAGATCAAGCACATTCTGCAAACCTGCATTGACGAGGAGGACAAACGCAAACCCCTGACCGACGAGACGCTGATGGATATCCTCAACTCGAAGGGGTACCGAATAGCACGACGCACCGTCGCCAAGTACCGCGAGATGCTCAACATCCCCGTTGCACGACTGCGCAAACAGATATGACCGAAACAGATAACATATCCCCAATCGAGGGCCCGGCCAGCAATACGCCTGCCCCTGCGCATAACGCTCCCCGCAGGACGGCCCAGGCCGTATCGTGGCTGTTGCCCCCGCTTGTACAGCCGGTCTACGTATTGCTTACGATCATATTCTCGGATGCATACATGATCCATCTGACCGGTTCGGTCAAACTCTATCTGATATGGGTCATACTGCTCTATTCGACCGTCATCCCGATGCTGTCGATCGGATTTCTGCGTTCGATAGGCATTCTCTCGGACCTCAGCATATCGACCCGCCGTTCGCGCATTATCCCGCTCCTGATCGGGTCGATATGTTATGTCCTGTGTGCAATCACGCTCTCGAAACTGGTTACGGTCACCGCCATACACAAATTCATCATCGCGGCCGCCTGCTGCGAGATCTTTGCACTCATCGTCACTCCGTTCTGGAAGATAAGCCTCCACATGATCGGAATGGGCTGCATCACCGCAATGTTCTATCTGCTCAATATCGCCGGCATGGGACAGATGTTCTGGGCCCTGGTTGTCTCGATAATCTGTTCCGGTGCTCTCGCTTCGGCCCGCCTGCAACTGCAGTCGCATAACCTCGCGCAGATTGCTGCAGGATTCTTCGGCGGATTCATCATTGCAATGATCGCAATACTCTTTATCTGACATTATCTGACACCCGCCAGCCATCTTACACTCGTCCGGCCCCTCACCGGATAGTTGTCGCTGCAACCGGATGCCCGACTTCAGCCGAACCGTACTCTCCGGACTGCCGGCCCCGCACACGTCGCGGCAATCCGGACAATATTCCGATACAATTACTGCTTCATGCTCGTTCCCGTACTCGCCGCCGCACGCGCCCGGTACAACAAAAACGGCGGCGCATCGATAGGATGCACCGCCGCAGGGCATGGTCTCTTCAAATATTTTACAGCGTATATACTTCGCCGTTGTAGGTTATCGTAATAGGCACCGACATGTTGCACGACTCGGAGGTCGGCATGAACTTGACGGTCACGAACGACGACGGGAACTGAGTCTGGTCGTACACGCTTCCCTCGATGAAGGATACCCGCTCCTCACCCGAGTACTTGTATACCGAGCCGTCGGAACCTACACCGCAGTCGGGACGATAGACTACCGACTCGCTGATCTGATATATCAGATTGGCCTGTGTTCCGTAGAGGTCATACATCGTCGGGCCCGAACCGCGTCCCGAAAGCTTGAAGGTTATCTTCTTCAGGTCCGACAGTGCGAAATCGGTTGCGCCAGTCGTTGCCAGCTGATAGTTTGCCGTCCAGTTGGAGGTATAGTTCGAGAGGATGAAGCTGCGGAAGTTTTTGATGTCTATATTGAAACCCTGGCCGTCATCCGAAGCCGAGATCGTATAGTCTTCAGCCCCCTCGACAGTGATCAGCGTAGCGCCGCTCGCCTCGACCGGATAATAGAATCCGTTCTCGCGGTTGAGGTCGATCACCCACATTCCGCCGGTTTCAGCCAGTTCCGAGAGCAGGTGGCCGCCCGTCGAGATCAGTATGCTTCCATCGCGTTTACGGTCATATTGCCCGGTGGTTTCGGTATATGCGAATGTCAGCAGGTAGTCACCCGGAACACCGCGGTAATCCTCTTCGATAATGGTCGAGCCGAACAGGTATTTATATTCATTGTTTCCGGCCTCGGTGCGCACCTCATCCAGTGTGGTAACACCCTGTTTTTCACGGTCGGTGAGCAGTGCGTTGAGACGGAACGCAACAGACGTGGGGTCAAGCGAATAGACCGACTGTGCGAGTCCCGAGTTATACAGGCTGATACCGTTCATGATCGTTTCCGAGACACCCGATCCCGAAGAGCCTCCGGTATCCAGACACGAAGCGAGCATCAGAGGTGCTGTCAGAGAGAGCAGAAGTACTTTTAATCTTTTCATTTTCATATTGTTAAGCGTTAATATTGTGTCATAGCACGGGTGCAAATATAACAATTGATTTTGCAAATCTATCATATAGACGCGCCGAATCGGGAAAATGTTGCAAGTATGGCAAAAAAAATTTACTTTTGTCGCAGGCACTTTCGGCCCGCAACCGAACAAAACAGTTGTTATGAACAGATTACATCTTATATCTATACTCTGCATGATCCTCGTTTTCGACCATGCAGACCTCCGGGCTCAAAAATCACAGACCGGTTTCGGAGCCGCTCCGGCACGTGCGGAATTCGTCTCGTTCGACATCCGTGAGGATGCAAACAGGGACGACCGCCAGGCCCTGCAGTTTTACGTCCCCTTCGATCCGGCCACCCTCACCTCAAACGCCTCTCAGCGAAGCGCCGGACAGATTGTCGACGTGCTGCAGTTCTGGAACAACCGTGACATGTATCTGCACATCGAGAATCCCGACGGTGCATATACACTGTACATAAATGACAGCCTCGTCGGCCGCTCGACCGATACGCGTACTCCGGTCGAATACTACATCTCGCCATACATCCGGCAGGGCCGCAACGCAATAATCGTCGATATCGAAACCGACGGAGAACCGCTGCTCAGTTCGTCGCTCGGGAAGAATCCGCGCAAACCGTTCGAAAACAGCTATATCTACTCGCAGCCCAAAATGCGTATCTACGATTACGAGGTACGTTTCGAACCCGATTCGACCGCCTCGTACGGTGTCCTCGAAATCGACATCATCGCCGGAAACAGCTACAACTACGACGAAACCTTTACGGTCGGATACGACATCTACGATCCGGCCGGCAAGCTGCAGGACTACAATCTGCGCGAAGTGACCGTTGCCGGCCGAAGTGTCGACACCGTCCACTTCAAGCAGTTCATCTACAAGACAAACCAATGGCGTTGGAGTGCCCGCACACCGCACCTTTACCGCCTCACGCTCTACACGCAGGCCAACCGTACGATTACCGAATACATCCCGTTGCGGATCGGATTCGGACTCACGGAGTTCAACGGCAGCGAGATACTGCGGAACGGCGAACCCGTCGAGATCAAGGCTGCGGCGTACAATGCCGCCGCCACACGCTCCGAAACGTCAAAAGAGTTGAAAGCCCTAAAATCCAAGGGCATCAATACGATCTATGTCGGCTACCCGCAGATCTACTGGTTCTACGACCTGTGCGAAGAGCTCGGTTTCTATGTCATCGATGCGGCCGACATCAACGTTTCCGAGGGGCGTGACGACCGTACCGTAAACGGCACCCCGTCGAACGATCCGACGCTTGTCGGCGAATACATCGACCGCGTCAACCGCATGTACATGCGCAACCGCAACCGCACCTGCATCATCGGCTGGGGGCTCGGCCACCGCTCCGGAAACGGCTACAACATGTACAAGGCCTACCAGTGGCTGAAAGGGCTCGACGATCCGCGTCCGGTGACCTACGACGACAGCGACGGCGAGTGGAACAGCGACATGGATCTTCCGGCTGCCATCCGGTAACGCGAACCATGAACATCGAACTCATCGTGGTCGGCAAGACCGACTCGACACAGATCGCACAACTGATCGAGACCTACGCCAAACGGATCTCGAACTATACCCGTTTCGGGATCACTACCGTGCCCGACGTCCGCAACAACCGCAGCATGACCTTCAACCAGCAGAAAAAGTGCGAAGGCGAAGCAATCCTGCGGCTGCTCTCCGAAAGCGACTATGTCGTCACGCTCGACGAACGCGGCCGGCAGATGACTTCAGTCGACTTCGCATTCTGGATGCAGAAGCGCATGAACAGCGGTCTCAAACGGCTCTGCTTCATTATCGGAGGTCCGTACGGCTTTTCCGACGAGGTCTATGCCCGTGCCAACGGTTCGCTGTCGCTCTCGGCAATGACATTCTCGCACCAGATCGTCCGCGCGATATTCGTCGAACAGCTCTACCGTGCATTCACCATCCTCAACAACGAACCCTATCACCACGCCTGACGCCCGCACGTCGTACAACGCAATTTCATTCATGAAACCATAAAAAACGGGAGAGAAGCAACCTTTTGCTCCTCTCCCGTTTTATCAATTCTGTCCGGATCAAGCCGAAGGCTGGCAGCTACAATAACCGCTTCACCTCCTCGTAGACGGTCTGTGCCGAGAAACCGAACTTCTCGTCCAGCACCTTGAACGGCGCCGAGTATCCGAAATGGTCCAGACCGTGGATGAATCCCTTCACACCGGCCAGCCAGATCATCGTCACGGGCAATCCCGAAGTCAGGGCGTAACGCTTGATATCGGCCGGAAGTACCTTTTCGCGATATTCGGCCGGCTGGTCACCGAACAGGCCTTCGCTCGGCGCCGAAACCACTCGTACCTTTACGCCATCCTTCCGCAGCAATTCGGCTCCGGCCATCAGGGTCGAGACCTCCGAACCGCTCGCGATCATAACCACATCGGGGCGGCCTTCGGAATCGGCCACGACGTATGCTCCGCGGGAGATCTGCATCGCTTCGGCACGGCGGTCGCCGTTCACTGCCGGCAGGTCGTCGATATTCTGCCGCGAGAAGATCAAGCCGACGGGACGCTGCTCCTCAAGCGCAATTTTCCATGCCGCAACCGCCTCGGCGCAGTCGGCCGGACGCAGAACAACCATCGAACGTTCACCGTCATGGTTGCGCAGGTGTTCCATCAGACGTATCTGGGCCTCCTGCTCGACCGGTTGGTGCGTAGGCCCGTCCTCGCCCACACGGAACGAATCGTGGGTCCAGATGTATATCACGTGCAGCCGCATGAGTGCCGACATTCGTATGGCCGGCTTCATGTAGTCCGAGAATACGAAGAAGGTTCCGCAGGCCGGTATCACGCCGCCGTGCAGCGCCATACCGTTCATCACGCAGGCCATCGTCAGTTCGCTAACACCCATATTGAGGAACCGGCCCGTAAAGTCTCCCTTCACGATTGGTTTTGTATTCTTCAGGAAGCCGTCGGTCTTGTCCGAATTGCTCAGGTCGGCCGAGGCTACGATCATGTTCTCGACCCGTTCGCCATAGACACCGAGCACCGCAGCCGACGCAGCACGCGTCGCAGCACCGGCACTCAGCGGAATCTGCGAATAGTCGATCTCGGGAAGGCGTCCCGAGAAGAAATCATCCAACTTCGATGCCTCTGCCGGATTCGCCGCACGCCATTCGGCTTCAATCTTCCTGTGTCCGGCCGCCCAAGCCTTCAGTTCGCCGCGGCGGCGGGCATACAGCGCCTCGCTCTCCGGGAATATCTTGAACGGATCGGCTGGATCACCTCCCAGATTGCGGATCGTGGCGTCAACATCCACACCCGCCTTGCTCAACGGCTGTCCATGTGTTGATACAAGATTCTCACGGCTGCTGCCGTCCGGACCTACCGCACCGAGTCCCATCACCGTGCGGCCGATGATCAGCGTCGGGCGTTCGGTCTCACTCTGCGCCGTGCGCAACGCCCGGCGTATATCCTCGGCCGAATTGCCGTCCACGCTCTCCACGCGCCATCCCCATGCCTCATACTTCGCCGCCATATCCTCCGAATCGACCTCATCGACCTTCGTCGACAGCTGTATGTTGTTGGCATCATAATACATTATGAAGTTGTGCAGTCCGAGATGCCCGGCCAGGCGTCCTACACCCTGCGCCACCTCCTCCTGAATACCGCCGTCGGAGATATATGCATAGGTTTTGTGAGCGGTCCACTCGCCGAACCGCGCCGCTATAAACCGTTCGGCAATGGCGGCTCCGAGAGCCATTGCATGCCCCTGTCCGAGCGGACCCGAGGTATTTTCGATACCGTGGGCCAAGTCGAGTTCCGGATGCCCGGGAGTCACGCTTCCCCACTGCCGGAACTGTTTCAGATCCTCCATGGAGTAGTATCCGGCCAGCGCCAGCACGCCATAAAGCATCGGAGACATATGCCCCGGATCGAGAAAGAAGCGATCGCGGAATGGGTATTTCGGATCGTCGGGATCATAGTTCAGGAACTCCGAATAGAGTATGTTGACGAAATCGGCTCCACCCATGGCACCGCCCGGATGACCCGATTTAGCCTTTTCGACCATTGCTGCGACCAGAATACGGATATTGTCAGCCGCACGCCGTGTTTCATTTGAATTCATCTGCATCGAATTAATGTTGCCGTTACCAAGAGTACCGATGCCGCCGGCCGGAGAGCAAAGATCCGCGACCGGTACTTCGGATAGACAAATATACAAAAAATATCCATTCCCGAAACATCGGCGCGTAATTCGAAGGATTCTCGGCTGATCAATATGTGACGGCTTCCTGTTTTTCGATTATCCGCTTCAGTTGTTTTACTGTCATTTTCGGGTCGTAGATGACTTCAGAACCGGATGACTCACCGAGCAGGGCGACATACTCCTCGATCGTGCAGGTGTTGATCTGCTGCCGGCGGGCGTTGAGGCGGCGGGCATTCCGGACAGGCCAGATGTAGAGAACCGGCTTGCCGTCGACGACCGTCTGGTACGACTGTGTCCCGAACCTCTGCCGTCGTCCTTCACGCATGGCGATCCGGTCGCTGAGGGTGGCCATCTTGTTCGTGGATATGAATCCCTCTTTCGCGGCCCGTTTCAATATCGGCAGGCACTTTTTCTGCGCTTCCAGCGGGGCGTGGTCGATGATTATCCAGATGGCGTCGTAGGATTTCTCGGCGAGGCCTGCCGGAATCCCGTCCCGGAGTATCGAGTCGACCAGCCGAAGGTTCCGACTGTCTATCCGTTCCATCTCTTCGGAGAGCATGACCAGCGAATCGACCAGCGAGTCGGTATAGCCGCCGGTATTGGCCGCCTTGCCGAGCCGTGCAAGCTCGATCCGGATGGCCTGGTCGCGGTCGTATGCCTTCGAGAGCAGCGAATCGGTCTGTTGGGCTGAGAGGGATGCCGTTGCCAGAAGTGCCGTGAATAGGAGCGAAAACCGTATCCGAGTTGTCATAAAGTCCGTTTTTTGGCAGTTGCAGGGACAAATATAGGATTTTTGCGTAACTTTGCCTGCCGGAGAGTAACTTTTTGACGTCGTAAACCATGAAACCGAGATATTTCACCATACCCAATCTTTTGACGCTGTCGAACCTCTTTTGCGGATCGCTGGCCGTGCTGTCGGCCTTCGGCGGCAATCTCGAACGGTCGTTCTGGCTGATTGTGCTGGCGGCGGTATTCGACTTCTGCGACGGCTTTGCCGCACGCCTGCTCAAACAGTATTCGCCGCTCGGGGGGGAACTCGATTCGCTGGCCGATATTGTCAGCTTCGGGTTGGCGCCGTCGGCTGTCGTCTATGCGATATATTGTGCCGCGGCGGGCGGTGCGGCTTGCGGAACAGCCGGCATGCCACTGGTCGGCGTCGCCGGTACGGGTGTAGGGGCCTGGCGCTATGTCGCCTTTATCATCGTGCTGCTGTCGGCACTCCGGCTGGCCCGATTCAACGTCGATACCGAACAGACAAGCGAATTCATCGGCATGCCAACCCCTGCCTGCGCAATCTTTTTCGCCTCGACGGGATATCTCTTCGCACGGGGGATGCTCACCGGTTTCGACATGCGCGACATCCTTATCGTGGCGGTCGTGATGGCCTGCAACGGATACGAAATAAAGGATCTGGGGGTGATGGTCGAGGCGCAGCGCATCGTCGACGAAGCCGTCGCCTGGGGCGCCGACGCGATCTGCCTGAGCGGACTGATTACCCCTTCGCTCGAGGAGATGATCCACGTCTGCGAAGAGCTGGAACGCCGGGGGTTGCAAATTCCCGTACTGATCGGCGGTGCGACCACTTCGGACGTACACACCGCCGTAAAAATAGCTCCGACCTACTCG
>URTU01000039.1 GCA_900550925.1 uncultured Alistipes sp.
CGTAATCCTGCCGACAACCGAGTACCGGACATTTGCACTGCAGGCCGCTGCCCGAAACCTGCAACTGTGCCGCCGGTGCGAAGTTGCCACAAAACACCGCTCCGCGCCAAAACGAATTATGTCCGAATGGAGTCTATCGGGAAATACCGCACCGGTCGAGAATTCTCAACTCGTAATAACCGGCGAAAACGGCCAATACAGCCGCGAATACCGTGAACTGACCCGCGACTTCTATCTGAATTTCTGATTATTCGAATCTGAGTGACTTAACCGGTCAGCCCCCTCATGCGCCCGCCAGGAGACATAGCCTGCGACAACGCGCCATCGATATTGCAGGCTCCGCTTCAGGGCAGACTATATAGGGGGGGGGAATCTTTACACGACAGGAATTACAATACCCGGCTATTCACAGCCATTCTCTCCGTAGTCCTCACGAAAGATGGCGCTCCCGCCCGCGTTCCAAAAGACTCACCGCGGCCTATACTCCGGTGACTCTCCTCCAGTAGCTCCCCTCCGGTGGTCTCACTCCGCTGTTCCGCCGCGGCCGATCCGCTGCGCCCACGCCGTCGAGCGCCACTCCGAGCCGAACAACGGGTACTCCCCGCTCGGAATGTTGACCGTCAACCCGCAGCTGCGCGCGACCGTAAATCGTCTGCCCCCATAGACCGAATATACTTCAGGCGTATGGTCGGCATAGAGAACGCACTCCGAAAGTGCCTGACTGAATGCCTCATAGCTCGTACGATCCGTTGCCGCCAGGTCGTAATAGTGATCCAGATCGAAAAACTGGTGAGTCTGCAACAATTCGAACGCCTGCACATCGTCACGGTCGACCTCGTTGCATCCGGCACTCTCCATTGCGGCCACCGCCTCGGCAAGAGACTCGATCCGCGAACAGTCGATCAACGAGATCGTTCCCGACTTCTGGCCCGAGGTCAACTCGGTATAAAAACGGATATATTCGCTGCAAACCTTTTTCAGATTATCCCTAACGCTGCCCGAAGCAAACAGATATCTCAAGGTCAACTCATATGGGAATCCGCGTCCCATGATCTCGGCCGACGACACCACAAGGTAATCGGCCGCATTTCGCAGGTCGTATGCCACCTCGGCCGACGCCATGAAGCAGCAGTCGAAAATCAATGCCCGGAAATGGGTGCCCGAAAGCGCTTCCGCCAGATCGGTTATATCCATTCCGGGATCCGGCAGCCCCGTTGTTGACTTTACCATATTGTCGGAGCCGAAAGTACGGGTAACCTCATCGCCGTAACGGCGCCAGAAACTGCCGTAACCGCTCCCGCCAACCGTCGACATCGGTGAGGTAAGGCTCCCCTGCGACATGCACGCCCGTGTAAACCATCCCGTAGCATGCGATCCGAAGACCATCGAATATTCGGCTGCCGGAGCTGCCGCCTTGGCATCCGCAACAACCATGCTCAGGGTCGAGACATCGGTGGCCGACAGCGTTGCGTCATAGCGCTTCAACGTATCGCATACCGTACCCAGACGGCTGTCGTAATATAGCTCCAGCAGCACCGGCACCCCACTGCCCGACGACGGACGGTAAAATGCCACGATACGTCCGTCTGCCCCGGGAACCGATTCATCCAGCGTGCCCAGCACTTCGTTCACATTACCCTGGAGATATGAAGAGAGGTTGTTGTTGCCGGCCAGATACATGATCAGCGTATGTCCGACCGGACCGGAAGGCCGTTCAGGAACATAGGGCGGCTGTTGTTTCCGGCACCCGCCGACTGCGGCAAGCATCGAAACAACGGCGGCAAATATCAACAATCTCTTCATAATTACAATTCAATATTGCAGTATTTCTCCTCTATTTTCGCTTTGCCTTTACCGAGACCGTATCCAGAACCGTGCCGTTGCGGTCAAGCAGCGTCAGCACCATCTCCTTCGGCGATACCGACATGTGCATCGCACCCACAGTCTTCGGGCCCTCGAACCAGCGGCTGGCAATCAGCTCTTCGTTGTGTTCGATCTCACCCATCGATGCCGCACCTCGTTCGTTGTCCGACGACGGGGTCTGCACATATACCGTCCCGCTCGAACCATCCGTAACCTCGCCGCCCAGAATCGGATACGACCTTACATAGATGTGATTGTTGCCGGCCAGTGCCAGATCCACACCCAACTCGTCGAACAGGTCGCTCCAACGCGAATATTGCGACGAATTGCCGTCCTGTCCGAAGAACCACTGATAGTGTTCGCACACCACAGTATAACGGGTCGGATTCTGTTCGATCACCTCACGCACCCATTTGCGGGCCGCTGCCAGACCCTCATCCGAACGCATGTCCTCGCTGTTGAGCATGATGAACAGCACATCGCCATAGCGGAAGTGGTAACATACACCCTCCTCGCCTTCGTAACCGTTGCGGGGATAGAAGGCCGCATCGCGGAAAAATTCATTCGTCAAACGATAGTTGCGGGTCATATTGTCGTGGTTGCCGTTGACGCCGGCCCACATGTAGTCGGCAAACGGCTTCTCTTCGTACATCCCGCGCCAGAACGAATAGCTGCCGCCCCATGCGCAGACATCTCCCAGATGCAGTATCCAGTCTATTTCGGGATCGTATTCACGCACCGTCTCGATCATGTTCATGGCCGACTCCAGACGTGCCGGAAGCGGCGGATAGCAATGGTAGTCCGAAATCAGGCAGACACTCCAACGCTTGTCGCCAGCTGTCTTGAAACGGTGTTCGGCACTCGAACCCTCGCCCGAAACCACACGGTACTTGTATTCGGTATCGGGGCGCAGACCTGTCAACGAGGCGTCGCATTTGTTGAAACGCACCATCTCATAGAAATTCTCTCCGGCTGCGTTTTTCGAATAGACGCTGTCGTAGGTCGTACAGAACCGCTGCACGGGATAGACCCGTTCGGCACGTTTCCAGTCGCGGTCGCGAACCGGAGTGTAGATCACATAGCTGTCGCGGCTCGCCGAATCGGCTCCCCAACTGATATTGACCGAATGCGATACATCTTCGCCCGGGCACGCCACAACCGAAAATATGTCGGGCGTCTGGGCCGACGCAAGCGTGGCGCTCAGCACCGCGCAAATTGCCAGGTAAAATTTTCTGTTCACTGCTATCTGTTTTTTTGAGTATTGTAGTTCTTTTTATTAGCCTTTTGCGGTCTTCCTTCTCTTTATTAGCCTTTTGCGGTCTTCCTTTTCTCCCCCCCCCACTCTCTCACGTGCGGCATGCTACGGAAAATAACGCCAGCTTCAAAACAACCGCGTCCGCGTTCCCATACGCCGCTCGCCAGAATCCATTCCTCCGCATCGCAGCAGGAGAGACGGGCGACAGCCGTCGGCCCGGACCGCTACTTCTGCCGGAAGAAGATCTGCATCGGAACCCCGCAGAAATCCCACTGCTCGCGGATCTTGTTCTCGAGGAACCTTCGGTAGGGCTCCTTGATATACTGCGGCAGGTTGACGAAGAATGCGAATGCCGGTGTCGGCGACGGCAACTGCGTCGCATACTTGATCCGGATGTATTTCCCCTTGGTTGCCGGCGGAGGGGTCTGCTCTATGACCGGCAGGATATACTCGTTCAGTTCGGAGGTCGGGATGCGGCGCCCGCGCGATTCGTACACCCGCAGAGCCGTCTGCAACACGTCGAAAATGCGCTGCTTGTTGACCACCGACGTGAAGATGATCGGCAGGTCGTTGAACGGCGCGAATTTCGAATGGAGGAACTCACGCCACTCCTTCATCGTATTGCTGCTCTTCTCGATCAGGTCCCACTTGTTGACCACCACCACGCAACCCTTCTTGTTGCGGACGATCAGGTTGAATATGTTGATGTCCTGCGAGCCGATACCCTGCTCGGCATCGATCATCAGGATACATACGTCCGAATTCTCGATGGCGCGTATCGACCGCATCACCGAATAGAATTCCAGATCCTCGGTCACCTTTCCCTTCTTGCGCATGCCGGCCGTGTCGACCAGGTAGAAATCCATGCCGAACTTGCTGTAACGCGTATGGATCGAGTCGCGCGTAGTGCCGGCAACCGGAGTCACGATATTGCGTTCGTCACCCAGCAGGGCGTTGGTCAGCGACGACTTGCCAACATTCGGACGCCCGACGACCGTGATGCGCGGCAGTCCCTCATCCTCCTCACGCTTATCTTCGGCCGGAAGGGCTGCCACTATGGCATCCATCATCTCGCCCGTGCCGCTACCGCTCATGGCGCAGATGGTCAGCGGTTCGCCGAGCCCCAGCGAGTAGAACTCCATGGCACCGTACTGCTGGTCGTAGTTGTCGACCTTGTTGACCACCGTAATGATCGGCTTGGTCGTTCGGCGAAGGATATCGGCCATCATCATGTCGAGGTCCGTAACGCCGGTCGAAACCTCAACCATGAACACGATCACATCCGCCTCGTCGATGGCCAGCATCACCTGGCGGCGTATCTCATCCTCGAATATGTCGTCGCTGCCGACCGAATATCCGCCGGTATCGATCACCGAAAACTCACGTCCGCACCAGTCCGAACGCCCGTAATGGCGGTCGCGCGTCGTTCCGGCCGTATCATCCACAATAGCCTGACGCATCCCGACCAGACGGTTGAAAAGCGTACTCTTGCCCACATTCGGACGGCCTACTATAGCTACAAGACTCATAATCCCAAAATTCGTTTTTTACTCTTTGCCGACAAAGATACGATTAACTGAGCGCAAAACCAAACAACTTTGCGTTTTGTCCGACGCGAGCGCCTTCGCCCCAAGGTCAAAGATACGACGAAGGAGCCGATTTCCGAAATTTACGGCCCTCCATCATCTGTTTTTCACCCACTCCACGCTGTTTCAGCGCCAACCGGCAGGATATGTTTCGGTTTTTTTCGCTACATTTGTCCAAACATTCACTATCGAATACCGCAATGAACATCCGCAAAACGATTCCAATACTTCTGCTGGCCATCTCGTCGCTCGCAACCGCCGTCTCGGCTCAGGAACTGAAATGGAATGTCGGTTTCGACTTCAATTTCGACAACCGCGAATACGGCGACCTGCAGATACCTTCGCAAACCCTCTTCGGAGCACGCCTCTCACCCGAAATCGGTCTGGCCTGGGGCCCCCGAGACCGGCACTCGCTCATGGTCGGAGTCGATGTGGTCAAGGCGTTCGGCCGCGACCGATTCTGCGAAGACCCCGAACTGGTCATGTATTACGGATACCGCTCCGACAAGTTCCGCGTCTCGGCCGGCATATTCCCACGCAGCAGGATGATCGGCGAATACTCGCAGGCTATATTCAGCGATTCGGTGCGCTTCTACGACAATAACATCGAAGGCCTCCTGCTCCAGTACACCGGCAAGCGCGGTTTCGTCGAGGTCGGAATCGACTGGGACGGAATCTATTCCAGGAACGAACGCGAAAAGTTCCGCATCTTCTCGTCCGGAAACTACTCCACCGGCATCTTTACGGGCGGATATGCACTGTCGGTATACCACTTCGCCGGTTCGTACGACATCAAGGGCGTGGTCGACAATATCATCGTCAATCCCTACGCCGGCTTCGACATGTCACGGCGCTGGCCGCTCCAACGCGCACGCCTCACCGCCGGATGGCTCCAGACCATGCAGCGCGACCGTATCTCCGAACAGAAGGCCGTACATCCGGGCGGGTTCCAGCTGAAACTCGACCTCAGGAAGTGGAACTTCGGTATCGACAACACCTTCTATACGGGTGACGGACTGATGCCGTACTTCCCGCTCTACGGCGGTGAACTCTATGCCGGCGAGCGCTTCTACCAGATGCAGGGAGGCAAATGTTACGACCGCCTCGAAATCTATTACGACAAGCTGTGGAGTTCGAAGGCCGATGTCTCGCTGCATGCCGGATTCGTATTCCACTTCATTGCCGGCAAGATGGTCACGCAGCAGGTCGTACAGCTGAAGGTCGCGATCGACAATGACCGATTCTCCCGCAAAAACAACAAGCACCACAAACACTGACCGTAACACCATGCGCAAGATAACCAATGAAGAGTTGCACCGGCTCTCGCCCGAGGAGTTCGCCGAAGCCCCGAAAATCAACGTCGAGGTAGTTCTGGACAATATCCGATCGCTGAACAATGTCGGGTCGTTCTTCCGGACGGCCGATGCCTTTGCCGTGGGGCGTCTCCACCTCTGCGGTATAACCGCCGTTCCGCCCAACCGCGACATCCACAAAACCGCCCTCGGGGCCGAAAATACCGTCACGTGGAAATACTGGAAGTCGACCGTCGAGTGTATCGCGTCGCTGCGCGAGCAGGGCTTCACCATCCTGGCAGTCGAGCAGGTCGAGGGGGCCGTACCGGCCGACAAGTGGCAGCTGGAACCGACGGAGCGTTATGCACTGGTATTCGGCAACGAGGTCTTCGGAGTCGACCAGGCTGCCGTGGATGCCTGCGACGGCGCCATCGAGATCCCGCAATCGGGCACCAAGCACTCGCTCAACGTAGCTGTTTCGGGAGGTGTAATACTCTGGGAGGCATACCGCCAGCTGCACGCCACGCTGGGAGAATAATCTACTGCCGCCCACTGCCTCAAAAACGTGACAGCGGGCAGATCGCCAGATCAGCATTCCGATACCCGAAGCACAGCGCAGGTGGCGCCGCATCCAGCCGTCCACACGGCACATCCGCTCACAGACCGCCACAATCGGCATGACCTGCCAGACCGGCTCAGGCGGCATGGCCCCATCCCCCCCTCCATACACCATTTTACCAAAAAACAACCGGGGCGGCTGTCTGCAAACAGTCGTCCCGGTTCATTCTCCACGGCAGCGGGTCACACCCGCCGGGCCGCTATTTCAGTCCCATGCGGTCGATCAGCGCCTTCATGTCGGGCTTGTGGCCGCGGAAGCGTACATACAGCGTCATCGGGTGCTCCGAGCCGCCCTTCGAAAGGATATTCTCACGGAACGATCCCGAAACCTCGGTATTGAAGATACCCTTCTCCTTGAACAGCGAGAAGGCATCGGCATCCAGAACCTCGGCCCACTTGTAACCGTAGTATCCGGCGGCATAACCTCCCGCAAAAATGTGCGAGAACGAAGGCGACAGTGCCGTACCGCTGACCGCCGGCAACACCTGCGCATCAGCCATGGCCTGCTTCTCCATATTCTCGACATCGCCCTCGAACGGAACTGCTATGCTGTGCCATGCCATATCGGTCAGACCGAACGATACCTGACGCACATTGGCATAGGCTGCCAGATAGTTGCGCGAATCGACGATCTTCTGGATCAGCTCTACGGGCATCTTCTCGTTGGTGCGGTAGTCGACTGCCCACAGGTCGAGGTACTCCTTCTCGGTAGCCCAGTTCTCCATAATCTGCGACGGCAGCTCGACAAAGTCGCGATATACGCTCGTTCCGGTCAGCGACTCATAGGTTCCCTCGCCCAGGATAGCATGCAGCGAGTGTCCGAACTCATGCAGGAACGTCGTGAATTCCGAGAAGGTCAGCAACGACGGCGTAGTCTCGGTCGGCTTGGTGAAGTTCATCACAAGCGATACCAGCGGACGGGTTTCGTTGCCATTGGCGTCGATGCTCGACGAACGGAACGTCGTCATCCATGCCCCGCCCTGCTTGGTGGCACGCGGGAAGAAGTCCAGATACAGAATCGCCATCAAACGACCCGTAGCATCATGTACCTCATAGGCCGTAACATCGGGATGATATACCGGAATATCCTTGTTCTCGGTGAACTCCAGACCGTAAAGCTTGTTGGCCAGCAGGAACACGCCCTTCTTGACACTCTCCAACTGCAGGTAGGGCTTAACCATCTCGTCGGTCAGGTTGTAGGTTGCCTGCTTGTACTTCTCGCTGTAATACGAGAAATCCCACGGCATCACGTCTCCCTCGAAACCCTGCGATGCGGCATACTCGTTGATCATCTTGTAATCCTTGTCGGCATAATCCTTGGTGGCGTCCAGCAGCTGCTTGAGGAATACGTTCACATTGGAACGGCTCTCGGCCATACGCTCCTCGAGTACATAGTCGGCATAGGTCTGGTAACCGAGCAGGTTGGCGATCTGAAGACGAGTATTGACAATCTTCTTCACGATCTCACGGTTGTCGTTGTCGCCGTCGGTCATGCAGAGAGCGTTGTTGGCACGCCACAGCTGCTCCTTCAACTCACGGTTCGACGAGTAGGTCATGAAGGCCGAATAGCTCGGAGCATGAAGCGTAACTGTCCAACCCTCCTCGCCGCGGGCCTTGGCATCGGCAGCCATCGCCTCGCGTACAAAGTCGGGAAGTTCGGCAACCACCGTCGAATCGGTAATATTGATTGCAAAGGCATTGGTCGCCGCCAGCACATTCTGCCCGAACTGCAGGGTCAACTGTGCCAGTTCGGAGGTCAGACGACGGTAGGTCTCCTTGTCCTCGTCGCTCAGCGCTGCGCCCGAACGTGCAAAACCGCGATAGGTCTCGGTCAGCAGCATCGCCTGCTCGGTGTCCAGGTCGAGCGAATCGCGCTGGTCGTAAACCGCCTTGACGCGCTTGAACAGCTCCTCGTTGAGCGATATGTCGTTCGAATATTCGGTCAGTTTCGGCTGCACCTCCATCGAAATCTCATGCATGCGGTCGGTTCCGTCGGCCTCGAGCAGGTTGAAGAAGAGCGACGATACACGCGACAGTTTCGCGCCCGAACGCTCCAGCGCCTCGATCGTATTGGAGAAGGTCGGCTCTTCGGGGTTGTTGACTATCGAATCTATTTCGGCACGGGCCTCGGCGATAGCCGCATCGAAGGCCGGTGCATACTCCTCGACCGTAATCCGGTCGAACGGAGGGGTCTGGTACGGGGTATTCCAATATTCGAGAAGAGCATTCTCCTGCGAAGGCTGGCAGCCCGCAAGTGTTGCAAATGCCATAAAAGCAAGTAAAATTTGTTTTTTCATACTAATATCACTTATTTAAGTTTGCGTCAATATCTACCATATACACGCATCTCCACGCCATATACACGCATCTCCACGGCCCCGCCGCGCCCGAAGGCATCCGGCAAAAAGCCACGGCTTCAACCAACCTTACGCACACTCCGCTCCGCACATCAATACAGATTGTCGTACATACTCTGACTCTTGTCGTACTTCAGGTCCTGGAGCATCGACGACTTGACTCCGATATTGAAGCTCCACGACTTGTGGAACCCGAACGGGATCCATGAAAATCCCATCTGCCAACAGTGCAGATCGCGCGTGATCGAGATCGACGATGTGGTCAGTTTCCGCGTCATGAGGTCGAAACCGCCCTGGAACGAAATACCCCACTTGGGTGTCAGGTTGACACTACCGTTGAATCCGATCGTCTGGTTTATGTTCTTACGGTACCCCGTGGTGCCGTTGTTGACAAGCGATATGCCGTAGCTGATCGTATAGTTGAAACTGAAGTTCCACGGCATGTTGAAGTCGTAATATGTCTGCGCCATGTACTGCCGCCGCAACACCGGATCCATCGTACCGTAGGGGTCGAAGAATGGGTTCGAATAGGCCGGGTCGATCGGCTGCGAGGTGATGTCATTGGTCAGCGCCTGCCCCGACGGCGCAGACTGGTTCTTCGAGTTGAACGAATAGCCAAACGACCAGCCCGTGCTGACGATTCGTCCCAGCTTGCCGCGCGACAGCATAAGTTTGTTGATACGCCGGCCTTCGGGCGTAACCACATACGGGTCCAGCGTAGCCGACAGCTGTATACCGAAATTGTTGGTCAGTTTCGAACGGAAACTCAATGATATGTTCGACAGATTCATCGAATCGGCCAGGAAGTTGTACGAACCCGAGATCGTGAAGTTGTCGATCAGCTTTATGATACGCGTACCGGTCGTATCCCGCTTGCTGAGCACCTTCATTTCGAGGTTCTGCTGCAGCGAGAAGTTCAACGACATCGACCGGCCCGACGACGGAACGCTGTAGGCATTTCCCGCAAAGGGTGAGTAGATCGTAACACGGCCCGTCGTATCGCTCTGTACGGCCTTGTAGTAGCCGTACTTCTGGTGGCTGAAGTCGGGTGCATACGAGAAACTGATCGTAGGCGTAATCACATGCCTGAAGGCCTGTATCTTCGAATTCGGGTTCTTGAAGCGGTACATGCCGTACAACTTGGTCGATGCCGACACGCCAACATTATAGTTATAAAGACGGTAGAATCCGTATTCCGGTTCGAGATAGTCGACCGTATTGGTCTCGGGATTCCACTGGCGCTCCTGCTTCTTGAAGAACCACCGTTCGGTATAATTGGCCGACGGCGTAATGTTGAGGTAATTGAACAGCGTCATCGAGGTCGATACCGGGATCGTATGCTCGACACCGTTTTTCATATCCTTCAGGGTCTGTTTTGTGAACAGCTCCTTCTCGGTGGTCGAAACCGAATTGGTCAGCTTGCCCGTATACGATACCGATATCTTCTCGTACCAGCGCTCCTTACCCATGGTCTGCTTGCGCTTGAACGGGTAGACGCGCGACATGTTGAAAACAACCGTCGGCAAGGTGACCGAAATGGTCGAATTGCTCGAGTTCTGCGATACGGCCATGTTGGCCGACAACGAGAACGGGGTCCCGCTCCAGGTCTTCGAATAGGCAATCGACGAGTTGGTCTGCGTCGAAAGGATATCGTTGATCGTGGTGGCCGAATATTTCGAATAACCGCTCGTCGAGAAGTTCACGCTCGCCGAGAAGGTCGATCCGGGACGGAATTTCGAATCCTGCGTATGGGTCCACTGAATACGGAAGTTGCTCTGGTTGGTGTAGTCGGGCGATCCCTTGTCGCCGAAGCGGACCTTCGAGAAATCGGCCGAGAAACTGCCCGAATACTTGTATCGCTTGATGTAGCGCGACGAGGCTGCCGCCTCCCACGACCCGAGAGTATAGATACCGCCGGTCAACGTCAGGTCGATATAGTCGTTGAAGGTGAAGTAGTATCCGAAATCGCGCAGGAAGAAGCCCTTGACATACTCCTCGCCGTAGGTCGGCATCAGGAATCCCGACTTGGGACCGCTGCTCATAGGGAAAAAGCCCTCCGGAACACCCAGGAAATAGATCGGAACATCCTCCATCACCAGATACGACGGACCGAAGATCGCCTTCTTGCCCGGGATGAACTTCGCACGCGTCATCTCGAGGTAGAAGTGCGGATGGTCGGTATTTTCGCACGTGGTGAAACGGCCCGACGAGATGTTGATCGAGTTGTCGGTCATCTTCTTCACGTTGTCACCGATCAGGTAACCCTCTCCCTCCTGTGTCGCTACACCCTTGATCTTCGCCTTCTTGCTCTTCATGTTGTAGTCGATCGTATCCATCGTGTAGGTCTTGCCGTTCTCGGTGAACTCCGGTCGCGTTACAACCGGCTTGTTATCCACCGTATCATTCACGCCATACGCCCGGATCACTCGCGTATCCATGTTGATACGCATGTAGTCGGCCTTCATGTTCATCGTCTGATACGTTATGTCGCCCTCACCGTAGACATAGACCATCTTGTCGCGGACGTTGAAGACCAGCGAGTCACGGTTCTTGCCCTTGATCGGTGCCTCGAGCATCGACCCCTTGCGGGTGGTGTCGCGGACAGCAAGAGTGTCGCCCGTCAGCGAATCGGCTACGCTGGAGTCAGAGGAAAGCGTGTCGGCCCAAACGACAAGCGAATCGGGTGCTACACGTACGGCCGTATCGGAAGCCTGCACAGAATCGGAATCGGATGCCGTGGCCGGTGTTTCCGCCCTTTCGCGTCCGGCACGGGCCGCACGGGCCAGCCGTCGGCGTGACTTGCGGTCGGCAGCACTCTGCCCCTCATCGGGAGCCGCCGAATCGCCTGCCGGCACAAGTTCTGCCGTATCCGACAACACGGCATCGACGCCGCGGCGCATCACCACCTGCGATCCGGAATATCCGAATACGAGTTGCGTCAGCGCCACAACGAGCGATATCGTCAGAAGATATTTTACGACTCTTTTGCTCAAATTCCGATAATTTTGCGTACCTTTGCCGGCAAAGCCGGCAAAAATGATCGCAACTACCCGTTTTTCAACGATATTGCGAATTGTTTATCCGACAAATGTAATGAAATTTTTTGAGTTACCGCCACTAATGCCATCAATGATGCACAAGATTTCACTACTGATAACGCTCGCCCTGACCGCTTTGTTGTGCGCCCCGACAGTTTACGCACAAAAAAACAATTCGAAACCGGCCATGACAATCGTCATCGACCCGGGACACGGCGGTTATGACCCGGGAGCGGTAGGACGCCTGAACGGAAAACAGTACCGCGAATGCGACATAACCCTCAAAGTGGCAAAAAAGGTCGGACAGCTCATCAACAGCAACATGCCCCAGGTCAAGGTGGTCTACACCCGAACCACAGACAAACATCTCAGCACTAACAAAACCCGTGACCTGCAGGCCCGTGTCGACATCGCCAACAATGCCGATGCCGGACTCTTCCTTTCGATACACTGCAATGCCGCCGGAAGCTCCTCGGCAAGCGGTGCCATAACACTCATCATGGGCGAAAGCAACCAGCAGCGAAACCAGCAGAAAGCCGACATAATCAGCGATGCCTACCGCGACGACCTGGTCGACATGAGCGATGCCGCAACTGCCGCCGCCGTAAAGGCCTACATAAAAACAATTCAGTTCACCCTGCTGGCCAACAGCCGCACGTTCGCAAACCTGCTCGAAAAGCACTACACCTCGAGCATCGGACACGGAAACCGAAAACTGCTCGTCTACGGCGAACCGCTCTGGGTGCTCTGCTACACGCAGATGCCGGGCGTACTGACCGAAATCGGTTTCCTCTCGAACCAGTCCGACCTCAAGAAACTCGCCTCGGATTCGGGACAGGATCAAATCGCTCGCTCGATTTTTGCAGCATTCAAGGAGTATTACGACATATATTACGGCAGCCAGCCGGCCGCTCCGCAAAACGACGATCAGGATGACGCACGGGATTCAGACGAAGACACCACACCCGCCGCAGCCGACAATGCGCAGATCGGATATACCATCCAGCTATGCGCCAGCGCAAGTCCCATAAAGCCGTCGAGTTCGGAGTTCAAGAGCTACCGCAACAAGGTCCGCGAATTCGTCTCCGACGGGAAATTCAAATACAAGTACTGCACCGGCAGTTACACCTCGAAGGCCCAGGCCGAAAAGGCCTTGAAAGAGGTACACAAGGTCTTCAAAAACGCATATATAGTCGGTTACAACGGCGATACGCTGATCACGCAGGCCGAAGCCAGGGCCTTGCTCGACAAGAAAAAGTAAAAAACAACGAACTATAACAAAACGATTATTCATCCCATGAAACGAGAGGTCAAGATAGGAATCTTCGCAATCGTCATATTGTTGTGTTTCTGGGCCGCCATACGGTTCCTGAGCGGTATCGACATCTTCAGCCGGAACATGATATACCACGCCACGTATGCCAATGTCAGCGGTCTGCAGGCCGCCGCACCAATAACAATCAACGGCGTAAAGGTAGGTACCGTCGAGACAATCGACCTGAAGGACTCGACCGTCGTCATCGACATTGCCATAAACCGGAAATACCGTATCCCGAAAGACTCGAAAGCCAAGATATATTCCGACGGCGTGCTCGGAAACAAGGCCGTGGCAATCGAACTCGGCTCGTCTGCCCAGATGTTGCAGAAGGGCGATACAATAGCATCGGCCGTCAATCGGGACCTGATGGATGTGGCCGGCAGCGAACTCGAGTTCTTCAAGCAGAAGCTCTCGACCATAACCGATGACCTGTCGGTGACGCTCCGCAACCTGAACAGCCTCATCGAGAACAACTCCGATGACTTCTCGGCAACAATGTCCCACCTGAATTCGATCAGCGCCTCGCTCGACCAGGTCCTTACCCGCGAAAAGACCGACCTGGTTTCGATCGTCAACAGCCTCGAACAGTTGGCCCGGACACTCTCCGACAACAGCCAACATCTCGAGAATATTATGGTCAATGCCGACAGCTTCTCACAACAGCTCGAAGCCGCTCGCATCGACTCGCTGGCCGCATCGTTCAACCGTACCGCAACCCAACTCTCGACGATGCTCGAACAGGTCAACAGCGGCCAGGGCTCGCTCGGAAAACTACTGACCGACCAGGCTCTGTACGACAACCTGACTGCGGCAAGCCAGAACCTCTCGCTACTGCTCGAGGATCTGAAGGCACATCCCAAACGTTATGTGCACTTCTCGGTTTTCGGACGCAAGGATAAACCCGAAAAGAGTACCGTGCAGGATTCGACCGCGGCTGCTGAAAAATAGTTTTTTTGCGACAAGATAACAGGCGGAGAACTGCGGCAAGCGCGACCGGATCGACAACTGCCGTACGGAACTGCATGTCGGAGCGCCTCCATGAAGCGCCGTCCCGATGGCCCGCACTGACTCCCCCACCACAGATAAAATGACATATCCAGAGAATTTCGAAATCAAGATAGGCTTCGACCGGATCGTTTCGGAGGTCGCCGAACGGTGTACCGTGCCGGCGGCAAAAGAGAGACTCCTCGCACAGAAGTTCACCGACGATGCCGGCACACTGCAACTGCGCCTCGACCTGGCCGACCAGATGCGGTCGATACTGATGATGGAGAGCGGCTTCCCGAACGAGGAGTTCTGCGACATCGAGCCCGTGGTGGCGAAACTCCGAATCGAAGGTTCGTTCCTTGACGCCGAGCAGGCACGGCTGCTTCGCAGCGCGCTGCTGCAGATAGAGGCCGTAGCCGGATTCATACTCTCGCGCGACCGCACGGCATATCCCGACCTGAGGCATCTCTCCGAGGAGGTCGAACCGCTCGCCGCAATAGCAAACCACATAGATTCGATCATCGACGAGTTCGCCCAGGTGCGTGACAGCGCCTCCGATGAACTGTACCGTATCCGACGTGCGATCCGCGACCGCGAGGGCCTCGCCGCAAAACGACTCCAGCAGGTGTTGCAGTCGGCCAAGAGTGCCGGATTCGTCGACCCCGAAGCGACGCTTTCGGTCCGCGACGGACGGACGGTAATTCCGGTCGCCGCCGGCAACAAACGCAAGGTTGCAGGCTTTGTCCAGGGTGAGTCGGCAACGGGAAAAACCGTATATATCGAGCCGATCGAGGTGGTAGAACTCAACAACGAACTCAAGGAACTCGAATACGCCGAACGTCGTGAAACGGTCCGCATACTGACAGAACTGACCGAGACAATCCGGCCTGACACCGACAGTATAGAGCGCTCGGCCGACTACCTGGCAACGATAGACATGCTGCGGGCAAAAGCACGGTTCGCACTCGCAAACGGCTGCGCCAAACCGATCATTTCGTTCGACGGACGCTACGAACTCCGCAATGCCCGCCACCCGCTCCTGGCCCAAACCCTCGCCCGCGAAGGCAAGACCATCGTGCCGCTCGACGCCTCGCTCGACAGCACAAAGCGCATTCTGGTCATTTCGGGCCCCAATGCCGGCGGAAAATCTGTCTGTCTGAAGACCGTCGGGCTGTTGCAGTACATGTTCCAGTGCGGATTTCTGATCCCGTGCTCCGAAAACTCCGAACTGCCGCTATTCCAGTCGATCTTCATCGACATCGGCGACGAGCAGTCAATCGACAACGACCTGAGTACATACTCATCCCACCTGCTCAACATGAAACACATGCTGGCCGGAGCCTCGCCGCGTTCACTGGTGCTGATCGACGAGTTCGGATCGGGTACCGAACCGGTCATGGGCGCCGCAATCGCCGAAGCGATCCTCGAACAGCTGGTCGAACGGGGTACGTACGGCGTAATAACGACCCACTACTCAAATATAAAATACTACGCCTCGAACCACGAAGGCGTCGTAAACGGCGCAATGATGTTCGACGTACAGAACATCCGGCCGCTGTTCAAACTCGAAATGGGTAAACCAGGCAGTTCGTTTGCCGTCGAGATAGCCCGCAAGATCGGGCTTCCGGAGTCGATCATCCGCAGCGCGAGCGACAAGGTTGGCAGCGACCACATAAACATCGAGAAACAGCTCCGCGAAATAGCCCGCGACCGCCGCTACTGGGAGCAGAAGCGCGACCGTATCCGCATCGCCGACCGCAAGGTCGAGGAGCTGGAGCAGGATTATGCCGAACAGTTGTCGCGCATCCGCACCGAGCGGCAGCAGATCATCCGCGAGGCAAAGGAGGAGGCAAAACGGCTGCTCGCCGATACCAACAAGCAGATCGAGAATACGATCCGCACGATCCGCGAGTCGCAGGCCGAAAAGGAGGCTACCCGTTCAGCCCGGCAGGCGCTGGAGGAG
>URTU01000040.1 GCA_900550925.1 uncultured Alistipes sp.
CCGGGCCGGGCCCTGACCGACTCGGAAATCGAAGTGACGGCCCAGCTCCGGGTCTCGCCGGGCGAAGACGGCTCGGGAAAGGTCGTATTCGCCGTATTGGCCCCCAAGGCATGGAACCTCCGCGACAATGCCACGCTCTATTTGACCACCAAGGACTACAACGCGATCCAGCACCAGCCCGAAGTCGTGAACGAACAACTCACCCTGATGCCCGCAGAGGAGAAAGACCCCAAGAACGGTCTTTCGTGGGCGGACTCCTTCATGAGCGTCATCGGCCGCGGCGGCAACGACCCCCAAACGGCAATGGAGTGGGTCGTATGGCGTTCGTCGACCACCTTCATATTCGACGACAAGATCGAAGTGGACGGACAGGAGGTCGAGACGGCCGACGTGCATGCCGACGTCAGGATCAAAATGAAGACCGGCGCCGTTCCCCTGACCTGCGAACTGGGTTACTCGTATTGCTACGACACGTTCGGCCTCAAACGCGACGAACAGCGTTTCGCCGAGGCATTCAAGCCCATCGAAACCTACAACCAGGTGTTTACCACCACGCCCTCGGTATTCCGCTACGGCGACGTCTTCGGCATCACCTTCTCGCACGGAGGCACGGCACTGAAAGACGCCGGGGAGGTATATCTCTGCGGCACGGCAATCCATGACGGCGGGCAGAAAGCCGAGGTCTCGGCCGCAGTCCCGCGCAACCGCATGGAACTGATCAGCTCCCGTTTCGAGAAATACCTCTACCCGAAGGATTTCTTCGGCCTTCCGTCCGACGCCGTGATCGAAGAACTCTACTTCTATTTCATCAATGCCGACGGCAGCATCGTCGTCAAGGACGATGAAAACGGCGGGCAGGAGTTCTTCGTCGAACAGTCCGACGAATAACCGCCCGCCCGGGATACCACCCCTCAGAGACGCGAAGCCTGTGCCGCACCTTGCGACACAGGCTTCGCCCGTTTCCAGCCCTGAAAACGGCGGCGGAATCCCCCGTCCCCACGCCTAAGGGCAGCCCTGCCGCCCCACCTGACGGCGATCTGCCGGGACAAAAAAATCCCCGGGCGGCGATGCCACCCGGGGAAAATCATGCGGCCCGAGCGGCCGCCCGTCGCAAATTACTTGCGGTAGACCTTCGTGTAACCGTAGATCGCCTCGTCACCGAGCTCCTCTTCGATACGCAGCAGCTGGTTGTACTTGGCCATACGATCCGAACGCGATGCCGAACCGGTCTTGATCTGACCCGAGTTGGTTGCCACGGCGATATCTGCGATCGTCGAATCCTCGGTCTCGCCCGAACGGTGCGACGTTACCGACGTGTAGCCGGCGCGGTGAGCCATCTCGATGGCGTCGAGAGTCTCGGTCAGCGAACCGATCTGGTTAACCTTGATCAGGATCGAGTTGGCGCAACCCAGTTCGATACCCTTCTTGAGAAATTCGACGTTGGTTACGAAGAGGTCGTCGCCGACCAGCTGGCAGCGGTCGCCGAGTTCGGCGGTCAGCAGTTTCCAGCCGTCCCAGTCGTTCTCGCTCATACCGTCCTCGATCGAGTCGATAGGATATTTTGCCACGAGGCCCTTGAGGTACTCAACCTGCTCTTTGGAGGTACGTTTTGCACCCTTCTCGCCTTCGAAGATGGTGTAGTCGTATACGCCGTCCTTGTAGAACTCCGACGAAGCGCAGTCCATGCCGATCATGACATCCTTTCCGGGAACATATCCGGCAGCTTCGATAGCCTTGATGATCGATTCGATAGCATCTTCGGTACCGTTGAGAGCGGGAGCGAAACCGCCTTCGTCACCTACTGCGGTCGAGAGGCCGCGTGCGTGGAGCACCTTCTTGAGGGCGTGGAAGACCTCGGCACCCATACGCAGGCCCTCTTTGTATGAAGGAGCGCCTACGGGACGGATCATGAACTCCTGGAATGCGATGGGGGCATCGGAGTGCGAACCGCCGTTGATGATGTTCATCATGGGGACGGGGAGAGTCTTGGCGTTGGTACCGCCGATGTAGCGGTAGAGGGGCAGGCCGAAGTAGTCGGCAGCTGCACGTGCGCAGGCCAGCGAAACGCCGAGGATGGCATTTGCACCGAGGTTGCTCTTTGTTTTGGTACCGTCGAGTTCGATCATGGTCTTGTCGATTCCGACCTGGTCGGTGACATTCATGCCGACGATCTCCTTGGCGATAATTTCGTTAACGTTCTTGACAGCCTTCTGAACGCCCTTGCCCAGATAGCGCTGTTTGTCGCCGTCGCGAAGTTCGAGGGCTTCGTTTTCGCCGGTCGAGGCGCCGCTGGGGACGGCTGCGCGTCCGAATGCGCCGCTGGCGGTTGTTACTTCGACCTCTACGGTCGGGTTGCCTCTCGAATCGAGAATTTCTCTTGCGTGAACACTGATGATTTGCATGACTTTAAATCTTTAGTGGTTATTTTGTTGTAATGCGTTTTGACTTGCTTCTGTCGCGGCACAAAGTTACGTTTTTATCTTCGAAATAGCAAAATATTTCATTGCCGATGCCTCGATCCGTACAATTTGTCGATGATGACCGTGACGGCGCCGTCGCCCGTAACGTTTGTGGCGGTGCCGAAGCTGTCCATGGCTATGTATAGAGCAATCATTAGGCCGATCATTGTTTCGTCGAAGCCGAGCATTGTCTGCAGGATGCCGACGGCGGCCATTATTGCGCCACCCGGGACTCCCGGTGCGGCGATCATGGTGATGCCGAGCATCATGATGAAGCCGACATAGGTTGAGGTTGAAATGGGGTAGCCGCCCAGCATCATGACGGCCAGCGAACAGGCGACGATCTTCATGGTGCTGCCCGAGAGGTGGATCGTTGCGCAGAGCGGAACGACGAACTCGGCGATCTCCTTCCGCACGCCGAGTTTGAGGGTTTGCTGCAGCGTGACGGGGATCGTGGCGGCGGAGGATTGTGTTCCGAGCGCGGTGACGTATGCCGTAAGCATCGTGCGAAGCATCTTAAACGGGTTTCGGCGGGCGACCAGGCCGGCGATCGAGAACTGTATGACCAGCAGTGCCACCGTCAGGAAGAAGATCAGCACGATCAGTTTGAGGAATACGCCCATGATGTCGGCGACCTGTCCGGCGACGGTCATCTGCAGGAATATGCCGAAGATATAGAGCGGCAGCAGGGGTATGATGATTCCGGTTATTATTCCGGTAATGATGTTTCGGAACTGTTCGGCGGCGGCCTTGAGGATCGGGCTTTCGAAATAAGCCATTCCGAGTCCGAGGACGAATGCGAGGATCAGGGCGCTCATGACACCCATTACGGGGGACATGTCGATACCGAAGTATGGGAGCAGGCCGACGTTTTTCTGGAGGATTTCGGGGAGCCCCTCCTCGCCGAACATCGACGGGAATATTGCCGAGCAGACTCCGAAGGTCATGAATCCCGAGAAGAGCGTAAAGGCGTATGCCAGCAGGGCCGTTGCGGCGAGGAGCCATCCGGCGCTTTTGCCGAGTTCGGCGATTCCCGGGGCAACGAGTCCGAGGATGAGCAGCGGGATGATGAAGTTGAGGAAATTCCCGAAGAGGCTGTTGAATGTCAGGAAGACGCGGGTGAGCCAGTCGGGGAAGAACATGCCGCAGGCCACGCCCAGAGCTATGGCGATGATCACTTTCGGCAGCAGACCCAGGCGAGGAAGTCTCATGGTAAAGCGAATTATGAGTTGATGTATGAAATGGGGTCGGTCGGTGAGCCGTATCTGTTGCCGTACGCTGCCGGCCGATGTCCGAAAGACAAAATTAGGGATTAATCCTTATTCCTGCAATACCGGGCGGGGATATGGGGCCCGAACAGGGGATGTTTTGTGGCGGGTGTTTGCATTTGGCGGCGTTTGTGACGGACAGTTTCTGCGGGGAGCTGCGGCCCGGAATGCGTCAACGGCACCCGTGAATGCACGGATGCCGTTGAATAGAATCTGTTAGCCGTATATCGCTCCGGCCGGCTTCATCTCGGGGATCAGTAGTCGTAGTCGAGCGAGAATTCGTCGACAACCAGCAGACTACCCGAACCGCCGGTGAAATAGTCACCGTATTTGCTCGATGACGCCACACAGATGATGTATGTCGGTTTTCGGGAGGTGGAACGGTATTCGAGTTCGATCTCGAATGGGGTATATTCGGCTACCTGACTTCCGTTCTGCAACGATCCGTATGCAATGATATGCGGGTCGTTCAGATCAACTAACTTCCGGTTTGTGGGGCGGGTACGGATCTCGACCTGCGAATCCCAGTCGCCGAGGATTATATAGATGTTGCAGGTGTCGTTCTTGCCCATGAAGGCCGCGACGTCGAAATCATCCTCCGAGACGTGGTTGATCGGGGCGGGCGTATATTTGTAGTATCCGCGCAGTTTTGTGGGTCGGGCGCTGAATGGACGTCCGAAGTTGAGGATGCCGTTCATGCCGTCGATCTTGACGAAATCACCCGTATAGATGCTTCCGGCAGCCAGTTTGCCGATTCCGCCGACACTCGCGAAGTTGGTCAGCATCGAGACTCCGCGTCCGGAGGGGTTTGCCTGGCAGGCATCGTCGGTGGGGGCGGTGTTGCTGTCGCCGATGATCGTTGAACCGCGGTTGCCCGTATCCCACCATTTCTCGCCGTCGGCAGGCCACGGGTTCCAAACCTTGCCGTCCTGATGCCACTGGTCGAACGACGAGTTGGGAATCTGCATCTCGCTTTCGGTGGTCATTTCGCTGACGGCCGAGGTATTGTCGTTGCTGTAGGCGCAATATTCGTATGTGGTTTGCGGGGTGAGACCCTTGATCAGGGCCGTGAATGAACCGCCCGACGTCGAGGTGATCTGCTCCGAGGGAACCGTAGTCCATTCTTCGGCTCCTTTTTGACGGTATCGGATGCCGTTGTCGGCTCCGGCCTCTCCGGCAGCCGAGATCCATGCCACGCGGGCCCACGCATCGGCACTCTTGACCTCGACCGTACTTGCCGACCGTGCTATGATGATTGTCCAGAGTTCGGTCTGGCCGTAGTATGAGATCGAGACCTGCTGGTCGTCGGTGAAGTCGGTGAGCGAGGTGATTGCCGGACTCTCCTCCGTAACGTTTGCGGGACCGAGTTTGGCGCGGGTCACCTTTATGTTCGCGAGGTCGGTCGCCGCCGAGACAAGTGCCACGACCCGATGGTTTATATGGTCGATATCGGCATCTCCGATCTGGTTCTCGACTTCGAAATACCGCTCGATGGATTGCTCGGAACGGATCGTCCATTGGTAGTCCTGATATATCGACAGGGTAACCTGTACGGGTTTCGAGAGGTCTATCGTCGAACCGATTGCCGGGGAGACGGTGACCTTCTGGTCGTCGTTGTATGCGACGCTGTCGATGCGGATGTTTCGCGTATCGGTCTGTTCGGACGGATAGACGGTAACGGTTTGTGAAGTAAGGTCTATTTTTGTTGCCGAGGCGGCGCCTTCGATGTTGAAAACCGTGAATCGGGCCTGTATCGAGGGGTAGGGGATATCGTTTTTGATACACCCGCCGGTGATGCAGGCTGCAGCGATCGAGAGTATGCTGATGAGACGTTTCATGACTTTTTGTTGTTGGTCCACATGTGTACGGTCAGACCGATTGTGATGTCGGTGATGTTTATGCGGAAGTTGGCCTTTATATTCGAATGTTTGCCTTCGTACAGTCCCTTGTGGTAGAAGCGGGCCGTATTGAAACGTATGCCGCCGAATCCGATCGAGGCGTGAAGGCTGAAGTGGTCCATGACGAAAACCGCCAGTCCCGGATGGAACGAAATGCCGACTTGTCTATTGCGTGTATAGCTGTCCTGGCTGTTGTCGTCGAATTCGAAACGGGTCGTTCCGGTCAACATGCTGATACGTGTTTCGTTGAACAGTGCGAACCTCCCACGCAGATCGAGTCCTACGTATGAACGGTGGAACATGGCGATTCCGTATGATTCCTGTTTGGCATTGACGTTTTTGAGCGAGAAGCTGAAGTCGTCGTCATTTGCTAACTTGAAATCGGCCGCATCGACCTTTGCCGAGATGTATCGGTAGCTGAACTGTACGCCGAGACAGTTGTTTCGGCGGTAGAAGTATCCCAGGAACGGTGTTACGCGGGAGACGGTACCGTGGGCGTCGAGGCCGTTGAGCAGAAGCAGATACTCGCTCTCCTGACTCGAAAAGTAGAGATACGAGAACTGTATTCCGCCGATCCATTCGCCCTTGGGGATAAACATGTACTGGTATATTCCGCGGTCAGCCCGTTTGCCCTCGGCCGGCATTCGGATTATGCGTGCGGCGGTGTCGATAGGGTGTCTGACAGGCGCGGTATCGTGGCTCGTCTCCAGAACTGAAGCCTCGGTGAGGGAGTCGCAGAGCGGGTCGTCGGCAGCTGGTTCCGCCATGTCGGCGACATCGATTTCCGGGGTCGAGATTTGCACCACCTCTTGGAGTGTGGCTGCTGCGGGAACCGTATCGGCCGCATTGGAATTCTGCGTCAGTACGGTATCGGTCACGGGAAGGCTGACCGTATCGGCCGGGATGGCATCGGGATACGGCACTGCGGCCGTTGCCTGGACTAAGGCAGCGGCCAGTGCGATCAATGTCAGTCTAACCGATTTGAAGAGCATAATATCCGTATCAGATATAGAAGGCGATACCCAGAGCGATCGAGAAGATATTGACTTTGAAGTTCATCTGGCTCGATTTCCGATACCCGACATATACCTGGTCAGTGACCTGTCTTGTTCGGGCATACTTGAAACCGAGGACTCCGACATTTACCTCGACAGCGACGTTGTTATTTATGAAAGCGACCATACCCGGGGACATTCCCACCGAACAGTTGAATGTTTTCTCGTAAGTTCCGGTGAGGGTAGCACCGGTTCCGCTGACCAGTTTTGCCTGTCCGCCGCCGAGAGCCAGCTGCATTTCGTTGTAGAGGGCGAAGCGCTTGCTGTGGCCGAGGGTGATGTAGTATCGGTAGATGGCAATGCCGGAGTACGAATGGGCGAGTCGGTAGTAATCCGAGACGGTGAGGTTGACCTCATCGATATGCACCTCGGCATTGTCGAGTTTGAGCAGGCTGCGCTCGTATCCGAAACGGGCGCCGGCAGCCATGTTGTCCTTGAAGGCGTAGCTGATCATGGGGCTGACCTTGAAGTTGTAGCCGGTTGAGTTGATGCCTTCGATGACCAGGAACTTGTAATTGTCGTTGTCGTGCGACGAATATGAAGCGGTTCCGCCGAAGATCCATTGCCCTTTGGGCACGAAGACCGTTGAATTGGTCTCGATGCCTCTGTCAAAATGTTGAGCACGGGCACTGTACGTGCCCGTTGCTAATATGATGAGTATGAGTGTCAGTTTCTTGAACATACCGCTTCGAGGGTTATTCGGTTACTATCTGCTCGTCGTAGATGAGTTCGAAGTCGTCGACCCACAGGATGCTGTTGTAGCTTCCGGTGAGGTAGTCGCCCAGTTTGGACGAGGTGCACGAGATGATGATGTGGGTCGGACGGCGGGTCGTATCGAGGTATTTGAGACGGATCGTGGCCTCGGTCCACTCCGGTACGTTCTCATTGCGCACCAGTTCGCCGTATGCGATCACATTGGGTCCCTGCATGTCGATGAAGGTACTCTTGTCGGTGGTGTTGACCTGAACCGGACATTCGGCCGTACCGCCGTAGGTCTGGTAGTCCCAGTCGCCGAGCATGATGTAGATGTGGCAGCGGTCGGGATCGCCCTTCTCGTGCGGGGTCGGGTCATTGTCGGGACCGCCCTCGTTGTGGGTAATTGCGCCGCAGTTGTATTTGTAGAATACCTTCAGGGCCGACGGACGGGCCGTGAACGGGCGGCCGAAGTTAACCTTGCCGCCGCTGGTGCCGACCGTGCTGTCGAAGTAACCCGAGAAGAGGTTGCCCGGAGCCACTTTATCTATAACCACCATATTAATGTGCTGACCGGCGAGCTTTGCCGAGCGTGCGCCTGTCGACGAAGCGGGTTTGGTTGTTTCATCCGGTTCGCTGATTACTTTGCGGACCATATTGGCAGCCTTGTTTCCGTTGCCCCACCATGCCTGGCCGCCCGAGATGTAGGGCAGCGGGTAGCCGGAATCGCTGTTCCAATCCTCGAAGCCGCCGTTGGGCAGAGCCGTGGCGATATCGGTCGTGAAGCTCTTGACTTCGCCCAGAGCCTGTCCGTTGATCACGAGCTGGTATTCATATTCGGTTTCGCTGGACAGCCCCTTTGCCGTTGCTGCAAAACGGTTGCTGCTTTCGCGCGCGGCGTCGAAACTCATCGTCCACTCCTCGGTATTCTTGGGACGAACGCGGATCGAGATGCCGGTCGAACCGAACTCGTTCTCGGCGACATTGGCCCGCAGTGTCGCGTGGGTTGCCCATACATCCATTGCGTTTACGGCCTCGGCACCGGTCGGGTCAGCCTCGAAAATGATGTTGTCGTCGATGTTCTCGGTTGTCTTGATCACCTCGATGTCGAACGAGAGCGAGCCTTCGGGATCACCCTTCGTGTATCTGAATGTGAGGAGATACTTCTTGCCTGCCTCGACATCCGATACGGTACCGGTTTTTGTGAATGCGCCGTCGCGGTTGTGTGTGCCCGAGAATTTCCATGCCAATGCGGTCTGGCCCTCGGCGAGGGTGAAATAGCCGACTGTTGCGGTCGAGGCATCGAACGAAAGTTTCGATGCAGCCTCGTCGAGGTCGCCTCCGATCTCTACGCCATAGTCGCTGAACTGTTCGGCTATCGAGGCGTCGAAGACCACTTCGGCAACCACGTTGTTTATGCGGCATTCGACCTCTACCGGCGTAGTCTGGCCGGCGCTGATGGTAAATTTCTGCGAGCCCTTGTATGTTTTCTCGTCGAACGATGCCGCAACGGCATTGCCGGCCAGAATGTCGACACGGTATTCGCCGGTCGAGAGCCACAGCGTCGAGGGCATCGATTCGACACCTGTATAGGTGCGGATCAGGCCCTTCGAGTTGTAGATATTGATTGTACACGTTGAGGTCAACTCTTCGGTTGTGGCACGTGTGGTGTTGTCGAAGATCACGTTGAGAGCCAGGGCGCCCCGACCCGCTTCGTCGACATACTCCTTGTTGCAGGATACGGCTCCGGCAATGAGTCCGGCCGCCATGAGCATATATGTGAGAATCCTTTTCATGGTCGTAGAGCCTGTTATTCGTTAACCTTCAATTTGATCGGACATACGGTCTTGCTACCCTCCGTGTCCGTAACGGTCAGGGTGAAGGTGTGTGTGCCGGGATAGATTAAAAGCATGTTTAATGCTGTTGTTAAGTCGAAATCCACGTTAGATTTTCCTGTTACCTTTTCGCCGTAAGGCAGACCCAACGTGTCGCATATTTCATACATGCTCTCTGGCAGGTTGATCAAATCGAGCAACGATATCTCCATTGCATTGATTGCTGAGGTGAAATTGGCGTTGTCCGAGGCTATACCTACCGTGAATTCTTTGATCAGCTTCGGGGCCTCGATCTGGAAGCTCAGTTCCATGCCGGCCGATACCACGATCGGGTCGGTCGGAACCTCTCCACCCTTGTAGACCACCTTCGGAGCATCGGGATTCGCCGGATCGTCTGGCTCGGCAGGCTGTTCGGGGTCGGGACCGATGACGGTTTCTTCGTGGTCTATATTGCCGCCCAGCTCCTCCTCGTCGCACCAGTCCTCGATCTGGATGTCGAACGAAGCATTGCCTTCGTCATTGATGTTGAGGATGAATGTGATTTTGCGCCACTGGCCGGCCTTGACATCCGTGAAGGCCTTGGTCATCGACGAATATGAACCGTTGACCGTTCCGGTAAACTTGACGGTCATGGCATTGCTGGCTTCGGGCGCGGCAAAGTATCCGCACTGCGATTCATCCTTCGAGAAGTCGAGCGAACCGTCGCCGATCGTTACCCGCACGTTGCAGTCGTCACCCATGGCTTCGGCCATCGTCTGGTTGTATGCCACCGAAACCTTGATATTGATCAGCTTGCAGGTGATCGTGCCCAGATTCGTGGTCTGGTTCTCGACGATCTCGAACGACTGCTCGGCCCCGTATACCGGAGCTTCGAATTCGGCGGCTGGAATGTTGGCCTGCGACTGTATCTTGAGGGTGTAGCTGCCGGTCAGGAGCGTAATCGCTTGGGGAAGCTGGCCGTAGATGTAGTCGCTGCCGACCTGCTCGCCGGAAGCGTTGTAGATACGTATGATATAGTTGAATGTCGAGGGATCGGTAGCCCTGGATACTTCGTCGACCTCTTCCGAGACGCCGACCGACAGTTTCATGAACGAAAGGGTTCCGGTCGAGTTTTTCTTGCCGAACTCCAGCTTGTCGCGGCCGCACGAGGCGCTGCCAAGTGCCACGGCGACGATGCAGAGCGAAGTCAACAGTTTGTTGAATACGGTTTTCATGGTCCTATCTTGATTTTTTATATTTCACAATCCGTTATTCGTTGAGTTCGATGTCGATCGGAATTTCGGCAACGGGCTGGTCGTTGAACGATATTGTTATCGTTGCGCCGCCGATATTGCCGGAGTTGACGTCGAAGAGCACCTTGTACAAAGTCTTTGCCGATATTCCGTTGAACGTTTTCGAGATGGGGACTTCCGTACCGGTCTGGGTCTTGGCTGTTCCCGTCACGGTGAATGTGGCCGGCGCGATGAATGCGCGACGGCTTTCGCCCTTGACGAAGGGGATTGAATTTCCGGCCGCTGTCGCGAGGGCGAACTCGTAATCGGGGAAGTAGTTTTTGAAGTTGTCGGTACAGTCGATCGTGACCACCGCATTTGCTATCGATGCCGGGATCGATACCTGAGTGAGCTGTTCAGCGACAATGTTGAATGCCTTGCTGCCGGTGAAGCAGGGGGTTTCGAAAGCTTCGGTTGCGGTCGATCCGTATGTTACCTGTGCGGTGTATGAGCCGGCTTCGTACGGAGTACTTTCATCGTATGAAGCCAGGGTGCTCCAAGTTCCGACCACTCCGCTCGAATTGGATACTGTGAGCGAGAATTCGTCGCTCGAAGGCAGGGTCAGTCCGAGGCTGGCTCGCGAAATCTCGATGGCCGAGTCCTCGGTTTCGACCCGGACGGCCATCGTGCCGGTTGTGCCTTGTTTGGCTTTTTCGGCAGAACAACCGGCCAAAAGCAGTGCCGTACCCAGCAGTACGGTTGTCATTTTGTGGCGTATCATAGTTTCAAAGTTTTGATATATCATGTTTTTGCGTGTCAACTCCGTTTATTATTGTGTGTGGTCCGTCGCAGCTACTTTACGATCGATACCTTTATGTTGTCGATGTAGAGCCAATAGTTGCCATTTCCGCCTATGGACGACCCGCGGGATACTCCGACCCGCCAGCTGAGGCGAGTTGTCGATCCGCATCCGTCGACCTCGTAGGATTGTGTATGCGGGGTCGAACCGTACCATGTGCCGTTGTTGCCGGGGCCGTCGCGTGGAATTGTAGTTTCACCGAGTACGACGTTTTCGATCTCGTTGCTGCCGTTCAACAGCCCGGAATTCGTGGTAGTTCCGGCCCAGTATGTCGTTGAGCCGCCGCTGCCGGTACCTTCGTACAGGTCGCTTGCGTAGTCGAACTCGACGTGCAGGCGTACGCTCTTACCCTCCTTGATTACTGTCAGAGGAGCTGTATCGACACGTCCGTTGCGAATATTCTTTATCCACAATCCTATTTCGATATGGCTGCATATGCGGATTCCGGTTCCGGCCGCACCGCCTATACGGGCACCGCTCCATTGAGGCAGACCGTACTGATCGAGCCATACGGCATCGGGATCGGTAGGATCCGAAATGGCGAATTCGGTGCTGTTCTCGAACGAGCCGCTCAGCGACGAGAAGTCTTCGGCAAAGAGGTACGGCACCGTGAGGGCCATCGTATTGGTCTGGGCCTCGATGATCTCGGGCATGGTTATGTTCTGGCTTACGATCGCGCTCTCAGACTCGTAAGTGATACGGACCGTGGCTCCCGACAGGTTCTCGTATCCCGTGATATCCAAATCGTAATATCCTGCCGGAGTCAGTTCCGTCGGCACGTCAATCGTAAACGACCGGGTGGCGCCGAATGTGGCGTCATCGGGCGATGCGATTTCGAATGTTATCTTTTGCGGCTCCTCGCCCAGATGGTTCTCGGCAATGGAGAGTCGCAGAGTGGTAGTCATGTCTTTCGGTTCGCCCAGGATGAGCCGTACGGGAGTGCTTCCGCCCTCGTTCATGGTGCGGGCGGAGTAGGTGGCCGACGCCTGGTATCTGAACGACCGCGCCACGAAGGTTATCTCCCCGGCCTGTTCCATCTGGGCAGGATAGATGATTGCATAGGCATACTGCCGTGCGGCATCTGCCGATTCGTCCAGCCCGTCGGGAATATTGAGGGTAATTGTCCGGGAACCGCTTTCGAGGGTCGGTGCGGCTGCCGGATCGGTGAAGTCGACCCCGACGCGTCCTGCAACATCCTGCGGGAATGTGATCTGAATGCGCTTGATCGGTTCGCCGAGTGTATTCCCGCCTTCGGGAACGAAGATGCGCAGCGCATGCATCTTGTGTTTGAAGGTCATGTCGACCTCTGTGGCGGGGTCGTTAAGGGCACCGCCCGTTTGAGGATATGCCGCCAGGATATCGTTGTTGCCGTCGTACGAGCCGTTCTGGACGGCCGGCAGTGTGAAGTATGCGATATTCCCCGAAACGGATTCCGGGACGGGATAGACCGAATAGTATGTATATGAGCCGCTTGCCATAGGAGTTATTTCGGCCGTGAAGCGGGCCGATGAGCCCAGCAGGTAGTATGCCGAGAAGGGGATGGCGGAGAATGCAAAGCCGTTGTCGGCGGAGGCGGCCCAGACGGCAATCCGGTCATTTTCGGACCAGCGTACCGAGAGTCCGTTTTCGTCGATCTGGGTTCGGGTTGAGCCCTGTCCGGCCGATATGCTGACGGCTACCTTCTCCTGGTTTGGCGAGGCGGTCTGCTCGCGGCTGCAGGAAAAGAGAAGAGCTGCCAGCAACAGCAGCGGTGTGGCGATATGTTTTCTCAAGTTCATTCCTTTCGTTTCTGTTTCGTGGAGGTTGTGTCGCGGTTGTATCCGTGCAACCTCTGTGCACTTTTTAATGTGCTGTGCGGCAAAAGTATGCAAATGTCGGCAATCGAGAAAACAAAATCAATGAATCGGCCGATTTTATCGGTGAAATCGACCATGTCATATCTGTAAAAGTGTCGGAAACGGGGCGGTGGAGACCGTTCGATGCCGTAATTCGGAGGTGGAGCGGGCTTGGCGGAGAGACTGTAAGCCACAAACCCTCCGCCCTTCATCCTGAACTTTATATGCCAGGGGAGGGTATGGGCGGAGCGATGTTTTGTCGGGTATGGCCGGTTGGGTTTCCTGTTTTTGGGGGAGGGGGTTACTTGTCGCGTTTTTTACGGTCGGAGTTGTAGAGGAAACGCTTGATCTTGTGAGTCGGGGTCTTCTTGAAATCCTCCTTCTCCTCCTCTACGCTCGAGATGTGCGAAAAACGGCTCACTTTTGAGTTGACATAGGTCATCACCTCCTTCTTGATCTCCTCCATCTTGGCTGACCAGTTGTCTTTCAGGTCGTTGTAACGCTTCTCCAGCTCGTCGCGGTTGAAACGTACGCGGGCCACCAGCCGACCTCCCTGCTGCGTGACGAGCGAATCGGTGATCAGGACATGGCGGTTCAGAACGCTTTCGATCTCTTCGGGATATATGTTCTCGCCGCTCGGGCCGACAATCATGCTGTTCAGACGGCTCTTGATGTAGAGGTAGCCGTCCGGATCGAGTTTGCCGACATCCTTTGTGTGGAACCAGCCGTCCTCGGTCAATGCTTCGCGTGTGGCTTCGGGGTTCTTGTAGTATCCGATCATTGTGCTTGGGCTTTTGACCACGATTTCGCCCTCACCATCCTGATTGACGCCCTCGAGGCGGACCTGGATGCCCTCGAGAACCGGACCGGTCGACTGCAGGCGCACCTTGCCGGGAATGGCGCCGGCGATGAGCGGGGCTGTTTCGGTGAGGCCGTAGCCTATAGCGTATTTTATACGGGCCTCGATCAGGAACTGTTCGGTCTGCATGTCGAGCCGTGCTCCGCCGATGCCCAGAAACCGTAACCGTCCGCCGAAAAGCCGGTTGAGTTTTTTGCCGGCCATCCGGTTCAAGAGGATGTGTGTGAACCGCCAGCGGTATAGCACCCGCAGTATCGGCGAGGCGTTGAAACGTGCGGCGACCTGGTTTTTGTATATCTTCTCTATGATGAGCGGCACGATGAGCATTGCCGTTGGGCGGACTTGCTGTAATGCCGGCATGAGGGTCGAGGCGGTAGGCGGACGGTCGAGGTAGACGACGCGGACGCCTTCGCGGAACGGATAGAGCATTCCGATCGAGCACTCGTATGTATGAGACAGCGGCAGTACGGATAGCATGACGTCGCTCGGGTTGATCGGGAACAGGCTGTAACACATGTCGAGTTGCGCACAGAGATTTCGGTGCGAGAGCATGACGCCTTTTGGTTTGGATGTTGTTCCCGAGGTGTAGATTATTACGGCAAGATCTTCGGGGGCGGGTGTACCGGTTTGGCCCTGTTCGTGTACGGGTTGGAAGATGACGCCGAGGTTTTTGGTACGGATGACGATATTGAGTGACGAGACGGTCTCTTTTGGGAGTTTCGAGAATAGTTTGTCGGAGACCATCAGTGCCTTTGCTTCGGAATGTTTTATGATCATTTCGAGTTCCGACGACGAGAAATCGGGCAATATGGGTACTATGACCATTCCGGCGGCTACGGTTGCCAGGTAGCAGACGCTCCAGTTGGGCATGTTGCTGCTGAGCAGGGCGACCTTGTCGCCTGGTTTGAGGCCGGCCCCGACGAGCATTGTCTGGATCTTCTCGGCGCGGCGGCCGAATTCGCGGTACGAGACCTGTTCGCCGCCGAACATCTCGGAACAGATGCTGTCGGCCCGATGTTCGACATTGTAGTGAAAGAGCTCGGAAAGAGTCCTAAATGTCATATTGATTCACTGTTTAGTGGCGTTTGAAAGCTACAAATTTATTATTTTTTGTTTAAAATACACTATATTTACCGTGTTTAATGTATAATGCTGAAACGGGAAGAAATATTGTCATCGGCTGCAAAAATCGGCTTTTCGCTGTGTGCAGTAACGCGTTGCAGGCCGCTCGTGGAGAATCGGCGTCGATTTTCCGAATGGCTCGAGGCCGGTTATGATTCCGATTTGGAGTACTTGAGACGTAATTTTGACAAGCGTTTCGACCCGTCGCTGCTGCTCGAAGGGGCCCGTTCGATCGTGGTCTGCGCCGTCAATTACCGCAATGAGGTCAGCGGCGGATACGGGAATGCCGATCGCGGAAAGATTGCCTCGTATGCCTGTGCCGTGGACTATCACGCGATTCTCAAGAACATGCTGTTCGAATTGCTGGGCCGATTGCGGGAGTCTGCGCCCGGACTTGTCGGACGGCCGTTTGTCGATTCGGCGCCCCTGCTGGAGAAGCAGTGGGCCGTTGAGGCGGGGCTGGGATGGATCGGACGCAATTCGCTGCTGGTGACGCCGCAGTACGGTTCATTTGTGCTTCTGGGGGAGTTGGTTTTGTGCGACGAGGCGGATGAATATGATACCCCCTACGTCGGAGATGGCTGCGGCGGTTGCCGACGGTGCATCGAAGCATGTCCGAACGGTACAATCGTGCGGGAGCGGGTGATCGATACCGGACGGTGCATCTCGCGGCTCACGATAGAGCGGGAGCGGTGCGGGGAGTTGCAGGGTGAGGTGCCGGACGGGTTGCAGACCGAGAAAACGGGTGGGCTGCATGGCTGGATCTTCGGTTGCGATGCCTGCCAGAATG
>URTU01000041.1 GCA_900550925.1 uncultured Alistipes sp.
ATTATTAAGTATTGTATTTGGGGCATTGTGAGTGTCTGATCCGGATTCTGACGTCCGGGGTGTTGCAGGGCGTTGTGGGGCGGATTGCTGTTGCCGATCATGTTGCGCCGGTGCGGGTGTTGAGGCTCCGGCACCCGATATGGGCGTGGTTGCCGTTGCCGGTCTGTGCGGCTGCGGCGGGATGTTTTGTGCAGGTTGCTGTGTTGGCCCTGTTTGGACTGTGCGGTTCGCTGCGGTTTGCTGCGCCGGTCCAGTTTGGGCGGAGCGATTGGCTGCAGGCTGTTGCAGCGGCGGCAATTCGAAGTTTAGCGGCTCATTTTTTTTTTGACTCAGCCTGCACAGTTTCATCAGACCGAGTTCGACCGTCAGCCGCTTGTTTGTGGCCAGCCGCAGATCGTTGTCGAGTTGCGCAAGAAGCGCTATCGCCGCAAACAGGAAATCGTTGTCGCACCGGGCGGCCTGTTGTTTGTATCGTTCGGTCAGTGAACCGGTTATTTCGAGCAGCGGGATAGTCTGTTCGCTGCGGCACATCATCAGGTCGCGCATGTGCGAGGCGAGTCCAGCCAGGAATGTCTTTTCGGAGAATCCGGCCGAAATTATGTTGTCGAGATGCACGAGAGCAGCCACATAGTCACCCGCGAGGATCGTGTCGACACTCTTGAAGTAGGCATCGTAGTCGAGGACGTTCAGCGCGCGGGCGGTCTCCTTGAAGGTGAGGTTGGTGCCGCAGAACGAGACGACCTTGTCGAAGATCGACAGGGCGTCGCGCATTCCGCCGTAGGCCTTCTGAGCGATGAGGTTCATCGACTCGTCGTCGTAGGTTACGCCCTCCTGCCCGGCAACATATTGCAGGTAGCGGACGCTGTCCTCGACGCGTATGCGGTTGAACTCGAATATCTGGCACCGCGACAGGATCGTCGGTATTATCTTGTGCTTTTCGGTAGTGGCGAGGATAAAGACCACATGTGCGGGTGGTTCCTCGAGGGTCTTGAGGAAGGCGTTGAAGGCCTGCACCGAGAGCATGTGGACCTCGTCGATGATATATACGCTGTACCGGCCGACCTGAGGCGGGATGCGGATCTGGTCGGTGAGGGATCGGATGTCGTCTACCGAGTTGTTTGAGGCGGCATCGAGTTCGTGGATATTGAAACTGCGGCCCTCGTTGAAGCTGCGGCACGATTCGCACTGGTTGCAGGCCTCGCCGTTGACAGGTGCGAGGCAGTTGATGGCCTTTGCGAAGATGCGGGCGCAGGTGGTTTTTCCGACGCCTCGCGGGCCGCAGAAGAGGTATGCATGGGCGAGGTGGTCGCGGATTATGGCGTTTTTCAGCGTGGAGGTAATATGGGCCTGTCCCACAACCGCATCGAAGGTTGTAGGACGGTATTTCCGGGCTGAAACGATAAAATTCTCCATAACGTCTGCAAATATAATCAAAGCAGAGCGCAGAGACAAATGAAATGTCGAATTTTTCGAATCGGATTTCTCCGGAGGGCTTTGTGTCGGGAGTCGGTGCGGGCATGGAGATCGGGACAGGGATTGGTGTCGGCTGAGGAGGGGCGAAGTGGGTGCTGCGGCAGCCGGAATCGGGGTTTGGCAGCGGTAGGGAGGCTTTTTTTGCGTCGTAATGTCACGACATATTGACCGATGGAGGGGTGTGGCCGTCGGGTTTTGTCAGCCGACTGGGACAGAGTGTCAGCAGCGGCATGCCAAAATGGTCATTTGTGGTGACTGGCAGCGAATTTGTTGGTATAGGGGTGACGTTCGCAAAGAGCGTCGGTGATAAAACGTGTAAACAAGAAAAATCAAGATATAGACTATGAACATTAACTCATTAACGATTAAAGCGCAGGAGTGTTTGCAGCAGGCGATCACTCTTGCAAGGCAAGGCGGTCAGCAGGCTGTCGAGCCGTTACACATTCTGTCGGCCCTGATCGGCGAGGATGATTCGCTGGGTGCGTTTCTGCTCGGTCGTGTTGGTGTGAATGTGAAACTGTTGCGCGAGCAGGTCGACCGTGCCGTGAAGGCCCTGCCGCGGGTTGAAGGCGGCAATGGCGAGCAGTATTTCTCGCAGGCGGCGTCGCTGGTTGTACAGCGGGCCGTGGATTTCACCTCTACCTTCGGTGACAAGTATGCTTCGGTTGAACATCTGTTGCTGGGGTTGATTGCCGAGAAGGGCGAGGCACAGCGGCTGCTGAAGGAGGCCGGCGCAACCGAAAAGGAACTGAAGGCGGCCATAACCGAATTCCGCAAGGGTGCGAAGGTCGATTCGCCGACGGCATCTCAGGAGTTCGATGCGCTGGGCAAATACGCCATCAACCTGAACGAGCAGGCTCGCAACGGCAAACTGGATCCCGTGATCGGTCGTGACGAGGAGATCCGCCGGGTGCTGCAGATCCTGTCGCGCCGTACGAAGAACAACCCTATCCTGGTCGGTGAGCCTGGTGTAGGTAAGACGGCCATTGCCGAAGGCATTGCACACCGTATCGTCGACGGCGACGTGCCCGAGAATCTGAAATCGAAGGTGCTCTATTCGCTGGATATGGGTGCATTGATCGCCGGTGCGAAATATAAAGGTGAGTTTGAGGAGCGGTTGAAGGCCGTTGTGCGTGAGGTTGTGTCGTCGGAGGGCGAGATACTGCTCTTCATCGATGAGATCCACACGCTGGTAGGCGCCGGCAAGAGCGACGGTGCGATGGATGCCGCCAATATTCTGAAACCGGCCCTGGCCCGTGGCGAGTTGCGTACGATCGGTGCCACGACTCTGGATGAATTCCAGAAGTACTTCGAGCAGGACAAGGCGCTCGAACGTCGTTTCCAGAAGGTGATGGTCGACGAGCCGTCGGTCGAGGATGCGATTTCGATCCTGCGAGGGTTGAAGGACCGCTACGAGAACCACCATCAGGTGCGTATCAAGGATGAGGCGATCATCTCGGCAGTTGAACTGTCGAACCGTTATATCACGTCGCGGTTCTTGCCCGACAAGGCGATCGACTTGATCGATGAGGCTGCGGCGCGGTTGCGGCTGGAGATGAATTCGGTGCCTGAGGAGATCGATACGATGGACCGCAAGGTCCGTCAGCTGGAGATCGAGCGTGAAGCGATCCGCCGTGAGAACGATGAGAAACGTATCGAGGAGTTGACCCACGAGATCGACGAACTGAATGCACAGCGCAGCGCGATGCGTGCAAAGTGGCAGAACGAGCGTGATCTGTTGCACAAGATACAGGATGAGAAGGCGCGGATCGAACGGTTGAAGGTCGAGGCGGCCGAAGCCGAGCGTAACGGTGATTACGGACGTGTAGCCGAGATCCGTTACGGCAAGATCCGTGAGGCCGAGGAGAAGATTTCGGCTCTGCAGGATGAGTTGAAACTTGCCGGAGCATCGGGATCGATGATTAAGGAGGAGGTCGACTCGCAGGATATTGCCGAGGTTGTTTCGCGGTGGACCGGCATACCGGTTACGCGAATGCTGGCCAGCGAGCGCGAGAAGCTGCTTCATATGGAAGAGGAGTTGCACAAGCGTGTGGTAGGTCAGGACGAGGCCATCAAGGCTATTTCGGATGCCGTACGTAGGTCGCGTGCCGGTTTGAGCGACGGCCGCCGTCCTATCGGGTCGTTCATCTTCCTGGGCACGACGGGTGTCGGCAAGACAGAGTTGGCGAAGGCTCTGGCCGAGTTCCTGTTCAACGACGAGAACCTGATGACGCGAATAGATATGAGCGAGTATCAGGAGCGGCATTCGGTTTCTCGACTGATCGGAGCGCCCCCGGGATACGTCGGTTACGACGAGGGTGGACAGTTGACCGAAGCGGTGCGTCGCAAACCCTATTCGGTGGTGCTGCTCGACGAGATCGAAAAGGCCCATCCCGATGTCTTCAACATCCTGTTGCAGGTTCTGGACGACGGGCGTCTGACCGACAACAAGGGACGTACGGTGGATTTCCGCAACACGATCATCATCATGACTTCGAACATGGGATCCCAGTTGATACAGGAGAACTTCTCGAAGGCATTCGATGGTACGAAGATCGATCCGGAGGTAGTTGAGCGTACGCGGAACGAGGTCATCGACCTGTTGAAGCAGACGATGAAACCCGAATTCCTGAACCGTATCGACGAGATCGTGATATTCACGCCGTTGACGCGCAAGGAGGTTGAGCGGATCGTCGACCTGCAGTTGGGCATTATCGTCAAGATGCTTGAGCACAACGGTATTCGTCTTGAGACGACGCCTGCGGCCCGCAGTTGGATTGCCGATGCCGGTTATGACCCGATGTTCGGAGCGCGTCCTGTCAAGAGGACCATACAGCGCTACATTGTCAACGATCTGTCGAAACGGATCCTGGCGGGCGATATCGATCGCGAGAAGCCTATCCGAATCGATGTTGAGAATGGCGAACTGAAGTTCGAAAACTGATGGCGGCGAGAGCGTCGAGGCTCCGTAACCTTGTAAAGTGAAAAGCGACGGAAAGAGAGAATCAAGAAACTCTCTTCCCGCCGCTTTTTTTGTGCCTGCAGGAGATTGCACGGTACGGGTCTGCCGGATGATCTGTTCCGGCCGGATGATGATCTGCCGAGGGGCTGCGATTGTCGCGTATAACTCTGAAAAGCTTGGTGTTTGCAGGTGTAGCAGTGCGGATGTCGGTTGTTGAAAAACAGCCGTTTGGCATCAGGGCCGGTTCACAGGGCGGAGAGGCATCGGGCAATATGGGCAATGAGGTTCGAATCGTCTGCCCGCCGGAGAAAAAAAGACTCTTCCGCAACATTATTATTCAATAAATCGTTATCTTCGCAGCAGACATACCGACGGAGTTTTAAGAATTATGAAACGATTGATATTGATATTGGCAGTTTTGAGTGCGGTCGGCCTCGGCGCCGCAAAGGCACAGAGTCTGATTATCGGTGAACGCATCCCGGATCTGAAAATCACGGAGTGGCTCGGTGAACGTCCCGATGCTTCGGTCAAGGTGCCTTCGCTGATCGTCTTCTACCGTTCGGACAGTGCTCCGTGCGTGGAGGCGCTGCCGAATCTCGACAAGATCCGGAACGGAATCGAAGAGTTGAGAATCATCATCGTGGCCATGGAACCCAAGGAGCGCATCGCACCCTCGCTGGCCAGCTATCTTGGCAACCGGCTGCATGTGGGGATCGATGTTTCGGGCCGTGCCTTTTCGGTGTGCGGGATACGTTATGTACCGTTCAGCGTTCTGGTCGACAGCCGTGGACGTGCCTTGTGGATCGGCAATCCGGCCATCGTCACCAAGGAAGAGTTAATCAAAAACATAGAACAGTAATGGCTTTTACCAAGATAGAACATTATGAGAAGGAGCATCGTGACGAGCATCACGACAGTGCTCTCAATGTAAGCGAAGGGGTCTCCGAACAACCCATCACGAGCCCCTATTTCGTGCGGAAGCACAAACCGAAACTGACGGTTGAGGATTATGTGGCGGGCATACGCCGTGGCGACATTACGATTCTGTCGCAGGCGATCACCATGATCGAGAGCAACAATCCGGACCATTATGCCATGGCGCAGCAGATCATCGAACGGTGTCTGCCCGACAGCGGCAAGTCGGTCCGCATCGGCATTACGGGTGTTCCGGGGGCCGGCAAGTCAACCTTCATCGAGGCGATCGGCGGCATGGTGACATCGCTGGGGCACAAACTGGCGGTGCTGGCCATTGACCCGAGTTCGGAGCGCAGCGGCGGTTCGATTCTGGGCGACAAGACCCGCATGGAGAGCATCTCCTCGAACCCGAAGGTGTTCATACGGCCTTCGCCGTCGGCGGGGTCGCTGGGCGGCGTGGCCCGCAAGACCCGTGAAACGGTGGTGTTGTGCGAGGCGGCCGGATACGATGTAATCTTCATCGAGACGGTCGGGGTGGGGCAGTCCGAGACGGCCGTACACTCGATGGTCGACATGTTCATGCTGTTGCAGATCTCGGGTGCCGGCGACGAGTTGCAGGGCATCAAGCGCGGCATCATGGAGATGGCCGACATGATGGTCATTACGAAGGCCGACGGTGAGAATGTCCTGAAGGCCAAGCTGGCCCGCCGGCAGTTCCAGAATGCGCTGATGTTATTCCCGCTGGCCGAGTCGCAGTGGCGGCCGCAGGTATTTACCTGTTCGTCGGTCGACCACACGGGGCTGGAGGAGGTTTGGAAGGGGGTCGAGGAGTTCCTGGCCTTCATCCAGACGAACGGGTACTTCGAGCACAACCGCAACCGGCAGAACAAATACTGGATGTACGAAACCATCAACGATGCCCTGCGCAGTTCGTTCTACCTGAACGAGCGGATCGAGAAGTTGATTCCCGAATACGAGCGGAAGGTTCTCGATGCGCGGATCAGTTCGTTTGTTGCCGCCAAGGAGCTGCTCGACATCTATTTTGGAGAGAAGCACGACGACTGATCGTTGTGTCCGACCCGTTTTGCCCGCCCGTTGAGCCACAGTGGGGGAGGGTGAATTTTTGTGTGGCATGATGCCTTTGGCCGGTGTATTGCGTGCCGTTGTCAGAGGCAGAGGGGAGGAGAGCCAGGAGAGAACTGTTTTGAAAGATTTATGAAACGAGTTTCGAGTTATATTGCCGCATTCCGATTGCGGACGCTGCTGTTGTCAATGACGGGCGTATTGTTGGGGATGCTGCTGGCAGTGGGTGACGGGGCATTCCGTATCCTGCCGTTCATTTTGGCTTTGACCACCACGCTCTGCCTCCAGATCCTTTCGAACATCTCGAACGAGCTGGGCGATACGCTCCACGGAACGGATACCGAGGAGAGGCAGGGGGCTATTTACCCGTTGCAGAACGGTGAACTGACCATCGGCGATTACCGTCGGATGATCGTCTGGTTCGTGATCCTGTCCATTGTGAGCGGGACGGCTCTGGTTGCCACGTCGTTCGATATTCTCTTCTCGCGCGAGGGGATTTTCATGCTTGTGCTGGGAGGGTGCGCGATTCTGGCGGCTATGGGATATACGCTCGGGCGGCGTCCGTATGGCTATCGCGGTTGGGGTGACCTGTTCGTATTCATATTTTTCGGTCTGGTGAGCACCTCGGGAAGCAATTTCCTGATGACGGGCCAGATGGACTGGAACGTGCTGCTGCCGGCCTCGGCATGCGGATTCCTGACAGTCGGGGTGCTCAATGTCAACAATATCCGTGACATGGAGACCGACCGCATAAACCGCATTACAATCCCGATCATAATCGGCGAACGGCGGGCCAAGATCTATCAGATAATCTGCGAGACGCTTCCGTTCGTATTGCTGACGGTCTATTGCATGCTTGAAGACTCCGCCTGGCCGGCCTACCTGTTCTGGCTGTTGCTGCCGGTTGTCGTACTGCATCTGCGGGCCGTGTGGCGGGAGTCGGGACGGGCACTCGATGCCCGATTGCCGCAACTGGTACTTCTTACAGCCGTGATATGTCTCAGTTTTGCGGGGCTGCAACTGCTTTGACAAGGGGGCACACTGAAATACATCGAGGGGCGGACAGTAATCATGTCCGCCCCTCGATTATTGTATTGTCACCAGTATTGTCTGGCCTGTTATGTCGGGCTCTTTATCTGGACGTCTCGTGTCGGGCCATTTGTCTGAGGAACCTTGTCTCGGGCCTTTTTTTGCCTCTTCCTGCAGGGGCATTTAATTCCCGAAATTGGCGCGGACGTAATCCATCAGCGTGAAATGCTTGTTCATCTGCGGGGCGTCGAGCCGGCGCGACGAGGTGTCGATTGTCAGCGGCAGTTTCTGCTGCACGAACTTGTCGAGGAACGATTCGATCTCATAGATATTTTCGTTCATCGGGGTTATTGCGACGGCATGGTCGGCATTCTTGATCGAGTAGAACCAGCGCGGCATCGAACCCTCGGCAAGAGTTCGAGCGATCTCCTTCGAACCGCAGAAGGCAAGTGTCTGTTCGCGGAGCACGTCGTATGGGACATTCATGTCGGCATCGCCGTGGAAAAGCAGCATCGGTGCGGGGGCATTGTCCCACTTCAGGCCGTTCCCGTCCGTGGTGAGGATTGCACCGGCGAAGGATACCACGCCGGCATAGTCGAACCCTTCGGGAAGAATCTGCGTGAGCGGGCCGCGGTTTGCAATCTGGTACTCGCCCTGCAGCACGGATATTGCTCCGGCGCTCGATCCGCACGATACGATCTCCTGCGGGTCGATACCCCATTCGCCGGCCTTTGAGAGTACGAATGCGGTGGCGGTGAAGAGATCCTCGACGGCCATTGCAATGGCATTGGCGAATGTCGGGATGAAAGTCTGTTCGTTGAGCGTGCCCTGCGCCATTGCCCGGGCGATCCCCAATCGGTAGTCGATCGAGATGACGTCGTATCCGAACCGGTTCATCTTTTCGAAGTAGGGGATATATCGGGGATCGTTTCGCTGTCCCGATACGAAACCGCCTCCGAACATGAATATCATGCATGGGCGGGGGGTGCCGTTGTCGACGGCAGCGGCATAATGGTCGAGATAGAGCGAGTCGGTTCCCTTGACGGCATAGAGCGTTGTCGTTGGCTGGGCAGCCGAGGCGGCCGTATGGATCATGAAGCCGAAAATGACGGCAAAAGTTGCAAGAATCTGTTTCATATTAATTCAGTGTATTTTATGTTTGCACTGCCTGCAAAGATAGTGCAATAAATCGTAAAACAAAGAGTTGATGGCGGAAGGCTTCGGACCGGTGGCAGCGAGGCGGACGTAGGGTCCGGGGCAAAAAAATACCCGGGAGGAGTCTCCCGGGCATCCGACGTGTGTATCTTGATCAGGTTTTTTTGACGTTTTTTTATTTGTTCCACTTGTCCTTGAGCTTCTCGAGCTGTTTTTTCAGGGCGTCGATTGACAGGTCGACAGCCTCTTCGAATGTGCGGCTACGGGTCTCGGCAACCAGTTCATCTCCAGGCATTTGTAGGGAGATGACCACGACCTTGTTCCCGCGATCGTTGTCCTTGTCGAGCTTCATCGTGACGTTGGCCGATACGGCGCGCTCTGCAAAACGATCGAGTTTCGACATCTTCTTCTCTACAAATTCGATCAACTTTTTGTCGGCATCGAATTTTACGGATTGAATCTTTACGTTCATAATTAATCCTCCTAATATATTTGGTTCCCGCTCTTACGCGGGGTGATTTGCGGTTTTGCGGGGCACTTGCTGCGGTCGGCCCGCTATGGACTTATCCATCCTTACTCTGCCCTTACTTCGCCCTCCCCCTCACACATTCACACTCACTTCATCCACCTCTCTGCTCTTCTCAACCATATCGAATCGCTGGCCGGCAGCCTGCTCCTCTGCCCTCTCCCTCATTCTCTTCAGCTGCCTGAGTTGCCCCCCCTCCTTGAGACACTTAGCCCTCTTGTGAGTAACTTCACCCTCTTGTCAGTGGCGGACGGTTACTTTTTGTCGACCTGGTGCGGGTGCGCCTTGACGTAGACCGCCTTGAGCGAGGCTATGTCGTTGTGCGTGTAACACTGCGTACTTGCCAGCGACGAGTGCCCCAACAGCATCTGTATGTCCCGTATGTCGGCGCCGCCGTTGAGCAGGTGCGTCGCAAAAGTGTGCCTCAGAGTGTGTGGGCTGCACTTTCCGGCAATACCGTTCTGCCGCAGGGTGTCGTTGACGATCCGGTAGACGGCCGTTCGGGAAATGCGTTTGCCTTGGTGTGTTAAAAATAGTGCTTTTTCGTCGTAATTGCAAATTCTTTGCCTCGAAACCTCATCGCGATAGTGTAAAATATTTTCGCGCAGGCTGTCGGTTATCGGGACAATACGTTCCTTGTTGCCCTTGCCGCGCACCTTGAGCGAGGTGTAGTCGGACGAGAAGTCGTCGGTATTTATGCCGATGAGTTCGGAAAGACGTATGCCGGTGGTATAGAAAAGCATTATTATCAAGGCGTTGCGTGTCTGTTCGAAGCGGTCGTCCAGCAGGTCGGGCGAGATGTTGTCGACCAGCCGTTCCATCTGCTTCTCGGAGACGAATGCCGGCAGCTGGTTCGGGGTGCGGAGGCGGGCGATGCCGATGAACGGGTCGGATGCGATCTGCCCGGAGCGTTTGAGCCAGCGGAAGAAGCCGTGTACCGACGAGAGCATACGGTTGACTGTCGGGGCCGAGAGTCCGCGTTTTTTCGAGAGGAAGACGATCCATGCGGCGATCTGGTCATGGTGTATCGCGGCGGGGTCGAAGGGTTCGCGGCCGCCGAGCGTGACGAACGTGATGAACTCCCCGGTATCGCGGCGATAGTTTCGGGCGGTGAGCGGGGAGTAACGTTTTTCGGCTTCGATATATCGTATGAATTCGTCGAGCATCGTGCGGTCTTTTTGCAAATGTACGAAAAATATTTCCGGTTTTTTCAAAAAAACGCACAAAGAGTTTCTGCGCGTAATGCGTTATGCAACAGGCGATTGATACGTGGCCATCTGTTAAGACGTTCATTCTTAGCAGATATTTGTTACCCCCCCCTCTTGGTCTTGCATAGATGTATTAAATGTATTATATTTGCCCCGCAAACACAAAACCAAAACACCTGCAACGGAAAAACTTTCTATCATTTTTATCATCACTTTCCATATGAAAAATAGATTTTTAACGATGGTCGTTGCCATTCTGCTGTCTGCCACGGCGGCTGTCGCCCAGACGTCGGTCAATTGTACTGTTAAGGGAGCGGTGGTCGATTCGGTTTCGAACGAGGCGATCGGTTATGCTACGGTTGTACTTATGGAGTCGGATACGGTCGTGGTGACGGCCGTGGCGGCTGATGCCGGCGGACGTTTCATGATGACGGCCACCAAAACAGGCAATTATACGCTCCATGTGACGGCTGTCGGTTACAGCTCGCTGCAACGTCCCGTTACGATAGCGGATTCGCGCACTCTGGATCTGGGTACGCTGCGGATGAATCAGGGTGTCGATATCGGCAATGTGGTCGTGGCGGCGCAACGCCCTCTGGTTGTGGCCGACGACGAGAAGATCGCTTACGATGTCGAGAACGACCCGGCCAGTTCGTCGAGCCAGCTGGTCGACATAATCCGCAAGGTGCCGCAGCTGAGCGTAGACGGCGAGGGCAATGTCCTGCTCAACGGCCAGAGCGACTACAAGGTGATGGTGAACGGACGTCCGTCGTCGTCGATGTCGCGCAACTTCAAGAATGTCATTGAGAGCATGCCCGCGGCGGCCATCAAGAAGATCGAGGTGATCACCAACCCCTCGACCAAGTACGATTCGGAGGGTGCCGGCGGCATCATCAACATCATCACGAACCGCGACCGTCTTCAGGGCGGATACAACGGCTCGGTCAACTCCTCATATCAGAATATCGGCGACTATCTGATGGGCAGTCTGTATGTTGCGGCTCAGGTTGGGCGGTTCAGCTTCTCCACGTCGGTCTACTCGGGCGGCAACCTGTCGTGGGGAGATTCGGGCACGAGTTCGGGCACGCAGGAAAACTTCACCGACGACCGGCTGCGCAACATCGTTACCTCGGGCGTCAATACATACAAGTCGAGGTTTACGGGCGTGAATTTTGAATCGAGTTTCGAGTTCGATACGCTGAACCTGCTGACCGTGGAGTTCGGTTACATGCCTCACAACTTCAAGAACAGGACGGAAGGCGATGCCTTGGCTACCGATGCGGCAGGGGATGCCTCGATGAGTTACAAACAGTGGATGTCCACCGTTTATAAGTCTGACTCGTACAATGCGAGTGTCAACTACCAGCACACCTTCAACAAACCCGAGCATACGCTGACCATATCGTATGACGTGAGTACTGACAATGAGGTGGATGATTACAACTATCGGATCTACGATACGTACAACTACGACCCGACGGACCGAATCAATTACGGGAATGACAAGGGTTTCGAGAATACGGCCCAGATTGACTACCTCAATCCGATCAACGAACACCATACCGTCGGCGGCGGCCTGAAGTACATCTATCGCGACTACCGCAACAACTCGTCGGTATCGCTGTTCGACGAGGCGGCCAACGACTATGTCGACCAGCCCGACTACCCGCGCAACGACATGGATTACACGCAGCATGTGCTGGGCCTCTATGTCGACTATGCCATCAAGTTCGGAAAGTTCTCGGGGCGTGCCGGTACCCGTATGGAGCAGACGATCAGCGACGTGAAGGTCAAGACCGAAAAGGAGAACATCACTTATGACCCGCGCTTCTTCAATCTGGTTCCCTACGTGAGCCTGAACTACCGTCCCGATGACAGCAACACCCTGTCGCTCTCCTATACCCAGCGTTTGAGCCGTCCGAGCCTTTGGCAGATGAATCCCTACCGGGATGAAAAGCCGTTGTCGGTAAGCTACGGCAACCCCGACCTGGATGTGACCGTGTCGAACAACGTGGCACTGGCCTGGCGCAAGTTTACCAGTGCCCTGACGCTTTCACTGCAGGTGATGGGCTCCTTCGCAAACAATGCCGTATCGCAGTATTCGTTCTATGATGATGACGTGGTCAACTATACATACGGCAATATCGTCTCGACGAGGGGTTGCAACTTCAACGGCTCGATCGGCTACCGCGTGGGCACCAAGTTCAACTTCATGCTGAGCCTCCAGGCCGGGTATACTCATTATGCGTCGGAGCAGCTCGACAAGACCAACGATATATTTACGTTCGGCGGCAACCTGAATGTGAATGTGTCGCTGTGGAAGTCGGCTACGCTCTACGCCTACGGTTACATGTACCGCGGCGGCCGTGGTATCGATACCGACAAGAGCAGCTTCTTCTATTATACGAGCTTCGGCCTGCGGCAGCAGTTCTTCAAGGACAAACTGTCGTTGTCGGTCAATGTCGGCAATCCGTTCAGCAAGTACCTCAAAAGCACAATGTCAACGTTGACTTCGAGCTACCGTTCAGAGTCGACCTACCGCAGTCTGACGCGCAGAATCGGCTTCTCGGTTGGATACCGCTTCGGCAAGTACAATGTCCGTGTCAAGTCGACCAACCGCTCGATCTCGAATGACGACATGAGCAGCGGAGGCGGCAACGGAGGCGGCGGCTCCCAGCAGCAGAAATAACCGGTTCCGGCCCTCTGCGGTTCTGGCATAAGAGCTTTCGGCGAGGGCGGGCTGCATATTCCGGATATTCCGGGCGGCATGCGTAATCAGAACATACGCATGCCGCCTGTTTTTGTGAGGCAGCGGGATTGTTGGCCGGTATTGGCGGGTTGGCTGTGGGCGAATCTGCCCGTTCACTTGTCAATCTTCACACGCCGGCCCGAGGCATCGAAGAGCAGTTCGCTGCCGTCGGCCAGTTCGATCCCGTAGGCCCGTCCGTGCCGTTCGATCTCGACGATCATCAGCCCCGGGTATCTGGAATCGGTTTGCCGCAGAATCTTTTCGGGGGTGAAACGGCGTATGAATGTGCTGTCCGAACTCTTGATCTTTATCCAGTCGCCTCGGTCGTCGAATTCGATACGGCTGCCGTCCGAAAAAGTGACTTCGTATTCCCGTTTCCAGTCGCGCTCCTGTTCGACCTCGATCACCTTGTTGCGGTCGAGATTGTCGGCAATGAATTGTCGCGCATTCTCGGGAAGGTCGTTGTATGGTATCCGGCGCTCTTCGGCCGCTGCTCCGTACGGAGTCAGACAGCACAGAACTGCAATGCAGATCAGAATGTTTCTCATGATGTACGATTTATAGGTGGTGTCCGAAAAAAGTGCAAATAGCGTGCAAAAGGTCTGTGGCGCATAGATCCGGCCGCCGGAAACGGTTTGGCATGTTATTTGCGAATGAATAGGACGTTGCGGTACTTCGCCGTATCGCAATAAAGGTTTCTTCATTTATTTAAGTTTGGGTTAGTAGTTTTAAGGGTGAAAATCCCTTGGAGACGGGAAGCAGTCGTGAGATTCCTTCCCGTCTTTGTTTTTTTGCGTATCGTGCCGTGCGGTTGTTAAATAATTTTTATCGGCCGTAATGGGTTGCCTTAAAAATAAAAAATATATATATTTGTATAATATTATAATATGTTGTAGATGCAATCGGGGCCGGTTGCCCGACTTGTGGCAATGATCTTTTGGATCGGACGGAGTTGGTGAGTTCGGGAGCGGGGACTGTTGTGCCGGTATGTTGAGTCCGGGACACAGCGCGGCAGAGTGAGGATCGGAAATGTCCGGAGACGAGGAGAGGAAAGAGAGGAGAGAGGGGGGGGGAGAGAAGGGAACAGGCTTCGTAAAATGATATTTTATATAATATAATGAAACCCACACTATTTGTTTTGGCAGCGGGTATGGGGTCGCGTTATGGCGGCCTGAAACAGCTGGACGGGGTCGGCCCGAGCGGCGAGACCATCATGGACTATTCGATTTATGACGCTATCCGGGCCGGATTCGGCAAGGTAGTCTTTGTCATCCGCCGCGATTTCGAGGCTGATTTCCGGGAGAAGGTGCTCTCGAAGTACAGGGATCATATTCCGGTGGAGGTTGTTTTCCAGTCGATCGATGCTCTGCCGGCGGGATTCAAGGCCCCGGCCGAAAGGGTCAAGCCGTGGGGAACGAACCACGCCGTGCTTATGGGCAAGGATGTGATCCGCGAACCGTTCCTGGTGATCAATGCCGATGATTTCTACGGGCGAGACAGTTTTGCGGTTATAGGCCGCGAGTTGTCGGCCGCTACTGGCCGCGGGAACTACTGTATGGTTGGTTTTCGGGTTGGCAATACGCTGTCGGAGAGCGGCACGGTCTCGCGCGGGGTCTGCACGACCGATGCCGAAGGATATCTGACGGGTGTGGTGGAACGTACGGATATAGCCCGCCGGGACGGTAAGATATCTTTTACGGGCGACGACGGGCAGATGGAGACTACGGCGGAGACGACACCGGTTTCGATGAACATGTGGGGATTCACGCCCGACTATTTCGAGTACTCGGATGACTATTTCCGCCAATTCCTTGCGGAGAATATCGACAACCCGAAGAGCGAATTCTATATTCCGAGCATGGTCAACGAGTTGCTGGTTACGTCACGGGCACGCGTCAAGGTTCTCGATACGACGTCGCAGTGGTTCGGTGTTACGTATGCCGAAGACCGGCCGAGCGTTATCGGGAAGATCGCGCGGCTTGTTGCGGCCGGCGAATACCCTGAACGGCTGTTTTAAGGCGGCGGGCCCGGAAACCGGTTTGCCGGGCCCCGGTTTCTGCGGCAAGTTTGTACGAGTTCTTTCGGAACGATTGGCAATTTGACAATAAAACGATGGGCGGAACTGCACTTCAAAAGCAGTTCCGCCCATCTGTTTTACAGGCGTCGGCCCGAGAGGATTACTTGCGGTAAACCTTCTTGTAGCCGTAGATAGCCTCGTCGCCCAGTTCCTCTTCGATGCGGAGCAGCTGGTTGTACTTGGCCATACGGTCCGAACGCGACATCGAGC
>URTU01000042.1 GCA_900550925.1 uncultured Alistipes sp.
GCTGCCTTATGCAAGAAATAAAAAATGGAATTGATAGAACCCACCTAAAGCAAAACGCTTATGAAAAAGACCTTGTTTTATTACATGTTGCCTGCGCTTGTTTTTGCCTCGTGCGCACGCGACCGAAGCTACACTGTCGAAGCCGAAGTCGATCCTTCGTACAACGGTAAAACAGCCTACATGCTCGATTATCACGACGGATCGGTTGTCGACAGCACGGTTGTCGCCGACGGCAAATTCATCTTTTCGGGCAGCATCTCCCGCGACTCGATCCGTCGCATCGACCTCGAACGCGAATATGCCAACCTGATCCTCGAACCCGGGCAGATCGTGGTCGACCTGGAGCGGCACATGGCCGAAGGGACGCCGCTCAACGATGCCAAGAACGGCTATCAGATACTTTTCGATTCGCTGTGGGATGCACTTGATAATGCGTGCAGTGCTATCAGACAGGACTCGACCCTCGACACCCAGACGCAGAACGCCCGCATTGACGAAACATCGGATGCCGGCATTTCCGGTTTTGCGGAATTAATGCGCCCGTATGTTTCGCGCGACGACGCTCTCGGCGCCTATGCCTTATGGGACTGGGCGTTCACGGCCCGCACGCCGGAGGAATTCGACATCCTCTATACCACAGCTTCGGAATATGCACGGAATTTCGGCCCCATACAGCGTCTGGCCGCCGACTTCGAGATGCAGCGAAAAACCGCCGAGGGAGAGCCCTTCACCGACTTCACGATCCCAACTGGTTCGGCCGACTCGACTTCCGTAAGCCTCTCGGATTACGTCGGCCGCGGGCGGTACGTGCTGGTTGATTTCTGGGCATCGTGGTGCGGGCCGTGCCGCGACGAGATGCCTACGCTGCGCGAGGTGTGGGAACGGTATGACCGCAGCGAGTTCGAAGTGCTTGGCGTAGCCGTCTGGGACCGCCGCGCCGCAACGCTGAAGGCGATCGATGAACTTGGAATCACGTGGCCGCAGATTCTCGATGCCGGAGAGATCCCGACCAAGCTGTACGGCATCAACGGCATTCCGCACATCATTCTGTTCGGGCCGGACGGGACGATCGTGGCCCGGGGGCTGCGTGGCGAGAACCTGAAGGCGCGGTTGGCCGAACTGCTCGACAAGGAGTCCTGACAGACCGCCCCCTACAACATACCTTCCACCTTCGTCCAGACCCGAATATTTCGGAATTGCTGCTCGTGGGGGGGGAGTAAAATATGCAAGCATCTGAATATATTATTAAAACACAACACAGATCTACATGAAGGCCTACACATATGTCAGCCGCGGAGAGTTCGCGCTGCTCGACAAGCCGCAACCCGAGTTGCAGGGTCCCCGCGACGCCATCGTACGGATTACGCTGGCAAGCATCTGCACGAGCGACCTGCACATCAAACATGGCAGCGTACCGCGGGCCGTTCCGGGCATTACGGTCGGACACGAGATGGTCGGCGTAGTCGAACAGTGCGGGGAAGAGGTCCACAACGTCCGGCCCGGGGATCGCGTAACGGTCAATGTCGAGACATTCTGCGGGGAGTGTTTCTTCTGCCGGCACGGCTACGTGAACAACTGTACCGACCCGAACGGCGGCTGGGCCCTCGGCTGCCGCATCGACGGCGGTCAGGCCGAATACGTCCGCGTACCATACGCCGACCAGGGCCTCAACCGCATTCCCGATACGGTCAGTGACGAACAGGCCCTGTTTGTCGGGGATATCCTTGCCACGGGTTTCTGGGCCGCGCGTATCTCCGAGATCAAAACGGATGATACGGTACTCATCATCGGTGCAGGCCCCACGGGTATCTGCACGCTGCTGTGCAGCATGCTGCACCGGCCGAAGCAGATTATCGTCTGCGAGAAGTCGCCCGAACGGGCCCGCTTCGTACGGCAGCACTACCCTGCCGTGACGGTTGTTTCGCCTGATGAGTGCCTCGAAACGGTGCGCCGCTCCAGTGACCGCGGCGGGGCCGACGTTGTGATCGAGGTTGCCGGGGCGGACGAGACATTCCGGCTGGCCTGGGAGTGTGCACGCCCGAATGCGACGGTAACCATTGTAGCACTGTACGACAAGCCCCAGCTGCTGCCCCTGCCCGACATGTACGGCAAGAACCTCACCTTCAAGACGGGCGGTGTGGATGGCTGCGATTGTGCCGAGATACTGCGTCTGATCGAGCAGGGACGCATAGATACCACGCCTCTGATCACTCACCGTTACACACTGTCGGAGATCGAACGGGCCTACCGGCTTTTCGAAAACCGGGAGGATGGTGTGATCAAGGTCGCGATCCGCCCATAACGACGCAACTCACTGATATCACATTATTTACAATATTACAACTCCGCTCACCAGCCCTTTCGGCGGAGGTGGCTTTACTTGTTGCCGGCGCATGTAACTAAATTTTTTAGTTGAAAAACTATTGATTTTAGTTGCATGTGAAGTTTTTTTAGTTACCTTTGCATTGTGACAACCGTTAAGAACCATGTGAATCGTCATTCTCTGCAACCGCCCGAAGGCTGCGGAGAGACTCTCCGGATACAAACCCGATTGCCACGCAACAAAAAAACGAAACAGAATGGAAAAACTGACACGTCGCGAAGAGGAGCTGATGCAATGCTTCTGGGCCCACGGACCGCTCTTTGTCAGAGAGCTGGTCGACCTGGCTCCCGAACCCAAACCGCATTTCAATACGATCTCGACAATGGTCCGCACACTCGAGACGAAAGGTTATGTCGGCCACAAGGCCTTCGGGAATACCTACCAATATTACCCGCTTGTCGACCAAGCCGCCTTTTCCCGCCGCACGCTCGGAAACGTCATCGACCGTTATTTCAAGCATTCGAGTCTCGGAGCCGTGTCGGCGCTGGTCGAAGAGGAGCGACTCTCGGTGGATGAGCTGCGCGATCTGATCGAACGCATCGAACAGCAAAACAGAAAATAAGATGGTCGCAGCACTCCTGACATACATCCTCAGAACAGCCGCCTGCCTGGCAGTGTTCTATCTGTTTTTCAAGCTCCTGCTCAGCCGCGAGACCTTCCACGCCTTCAACCGGCGGCTGGTTCTGGCGGCAACGGCACTGGCATTCGTACTGCCGTCGTGCGTCATCACAATTCACCGCACAATGCCACAGCCGGCACCGGTCTCAGCAGTTGCACCCGCCCCGGCAACAACATTACAGACCGATTCAGACATTCTGGCCACAGAACTCATCTCGACGCAGGCCAACCCGTTGTCCACTCTCCCGTCCGGACAACTGCCGACGGCCCCCTATCACGTCACTCCGGCCCCGGAAAGCATCTCACAACCTGCACCGGTATCATCCGTATCGGCCAGCCCACAGGGCGGACTTCGCCACCTCCCGTGGCTGCAGATCGCAGCATCGATCTATATCGCGGGCGTCATTGCGGTCATCCTGCTCACGGTGCGTTCAGCCGTCTCCCTCAGGAGGCTATCCCGTCAGGGACACAGCGAACGTCTCTCGGACGGCACAACCCTCGTGCGCATGAACAACGACATTACACCCATCAGTTGGGGACATCACATATTGATTTCGGAACACGACCTGTCGGAAAACGGAACAGCCATACTGGCCCACGAACAGGCTCACGTACGTCTGCATCACTCGCTGGATCTGGCATTCATCGACCTTGCGGTGGCGCTGCAATGGTTCAATCCGGCGATTTGGCTTTTGCGGAGCGAGTTGCGGGCCATACACGAATATGAGGCCGATGCGGCAGTTCTGAACAGCGGAGTCGATGCGCGGAGCTACCAACTGTTACTCATAAGAAAAGCTGTTGGCGGGAGGTGGTACTCGATAGCCAACAGCTTCAATCACAGCAAACTTAAAAATCGTATTACCATGATGTTACGTAAAGAATCGTCGCGGCGGATGCGAGTTCGCGCACTCCTTCTGCTGCCACTCACGGGCCTTGCGCTCGGAGCCTTTGCCGAAACGGTCTATGATCAGTCTAAAGGCAAAGTTACAAAAGAATCGGTAAAAGTCATTGCCGAAGAGGAAAATATTGTTTCGCCGGCATCGGAGCGGGTCACCCTGTCGGAAGATCTTGCCGGGCTGACGGAGCGGCATGTTGCAGCAAATGATGCATCCGTTTCGGACGCTGTGTCAGAGGTTGTTCCCGGGCGGGCAAATCTGGACACCATAATAATCATACAGAACGACACGGCTATTATCGTTCCTGAAGGACTCAGCGAGATATCCGACGAAAAGAGAGCCGAAATCGAGGACTATTTCAACAGCGCCGAATGGAAACAGCAACAGCAGGAGCTGGAGCAGTTGGGCAAATATTTCGAGAGCGACGAGTGGAAATCGTCCATGAAGCAGCTCGGGGATTATTTCAACAGCGATGAATGGAAATCATCCATGAAGCAGCTCGGAGACTATTTCAACAGCCAGGAATGGAAGGATACCCAGAAGACGCTTCAGGCCCTCGACAGTCTGGATCTGGAGTCAGCATTACAACCTGTTAACGACTACTTCAACAGCGAGGAGTGGCAAGTCTACGTAAAGGATTCTCAAAACGACGATACGCCCGAAGCCAGAGATCAGTCGGAGAGTGATCCGGCCTCTTCAAAATAGATTTCGTCACTAAACCCTACGCATCGAATATTCTCATCTCACTCACACATATGCATTAATCAGGTCAGCTCCTCGCAGGCTATTGCGCCTCGCGAGGAGCCTCCTTTTTACCATGCAACGGAGACATCGCCTTGAACGGCATGCACAATAAAATCGTCGTTGCGACAGTTTGTCTTGCATGAGAAGCTTCAAACCGTCTGCTCCGGCATGCTCGTCCCGGTATCATTTTTGCGATGATTCCGGCAACAATCCGTTCCATGTCAGGTCTCTGCGCAACTCCATCAGGGCGGCGGCAGATTCCGGCGACAGAAACGGAGAGGCCTTTTGGAGGGCAGACCTTTTCGAAACCTTACACCATGAAACTTATCCTTAGCGACAAGCCTATTCCAGAAATTCGTGTCGACGGCAGACAGACACACTATTTCGACCTGTCGACAATGAAGATCTCGCCATGCGTCGGGTGTTACGGATGCTGGACCCGCACTCCGGGCAAATGCGTCATACGCGACGACGCAACCAGGGTATATCCACATATCGCCCAGAGCGACAGGGTACTGTATATCACACGTGTCAGGTACGGATGCTACGACAGCGTCATGAAACGGATGCTCGAACGGGCCATTCCGGTACAACAGGCCTTCATCCGCATCCATAACGGCGAGACACACCACGTACAACGGGCCGTAGTCCCCAAACAGGCAACCATAATTGCCTATGGCGACCTGACCGACGAAGAGAAGGATATCTTCTCACAACTTGTTTCGCGGAACTCACAGAACATGAATTTTGCGAGTTTCCGCATCATTTTCACAACCGAAGCTCAGCTCGGCGAGAGCGTAAAGAAGATACTGGACGAATGGGAACAACACTGATATTGAACGGCAGTCCGCGTGCGCCGCGGTCGAATTCGAAGCTCTATTCCGGGCTGTTTCGCCACTACGCCCGCAACCATACGGATTACAGCGACATCACGCGCACAAACCACTCCGAACTTTGTCGCGCAATGGGACAACATACCGATACGCTGCTTGTGTTTCCGCTTTATGCGGACTCCCTGCCGGTGGGGGTGCTCGATTTTCTGAAGGCGCTCGAGGCCGACCCGCCCCACACCAAACCCGTCATCTCGGTTCTGATCAACTGCGGATTTCTGGAGGCCTCGCAGAACGAGACCGCCATCAGGATCATCGGGGCATTCTGCCGCCGGAACGGTTACCGGCTCGGTTCGATACTGATGCTCGGCAGCGGAGAGGCCATTCTCCGTACGCCGTTCCGGTACGTTGCCGTCAGAGCCATACGGCGTCTTGTACGTTCGATCGAGAAGCGGGATTACAGGACCATCCGCGCAACAATGCCGATCGGCAAAAGGCTGTTCCGGATCGCCGCCGACATCTACTGGACCAACTACGGCAAACGGTTCGGGGTTTCAAAGGAACAGATGCGGACAATGGATATCGAAAAGCCTTAACCGACGACCTTCACATAGTGCCAACGCTGTTTCGGCCCGCACACCCGCATACCCGCACATACCGGACATGACGAACATGACGGTCGTCGCGCCACAACAGCCACAGCCGCACCAAAGGTAGTTGTGCGGTACAAGTGAGCGAACGGGAAACATCTGGCTGCAACTAATCGCGGTACGATTTCCCAAATTCGGCATTTATTGGTATATTTGTCCCGTAAAACATATAAACCATCATTATGAAACTGAAAGAGATTCTGGCCATCTCCGGACAACCCGGACTTTTCAAATATGTGGCCCGCAGCAGCAACGGCGTTATCGTAGAGTCGCTGCTCGACGGCAAACGCACCAATGCATCTTCGACGGCACGTGTCAGTGCGCTGAACGAGATTGCCATCTTCACCGAGAATGAGGATATGCCGCTGTCCGAGGTTTTCGAGAAGATATATGCACATACCGGCGGCAAAGAGGCCATAAGTCCCAAATCGGATCCGGCCGAACTCAAGCGCTTCTTTGGCGAGGTTCTGCCCGAATACGATCGTGAGCGGGTACATGTTTCGGATATCAAGAAGGTTGTTGCATGGTACAACCTTCTTGTCGGAGCAGGCATGACCTCCTTCAAGGAGGAGGAAGAGGAGGCGCAGCCGGCCAAAGCCGCCGAATAACAACACCCGCGCCGCCGGCAACCCCGACAAGCGGGGGACGACAAGGAAACAGGGGGGGGGAGATGAAGAGGATTAAAACACGCCGGCACGGTACAGCAGCCTACTGTCACTTGTTCCGCACCCTACTGTCCCCTGTTCCGCATCGGCAGCCACATAACGGCATGCCCACGTTCTCCGATACGCATTGGCCTGTAAACAACCCCATACGATAGAGCCGCCGAAGTCATCTGCTTCGGCGGCTCTATCTCTTCTCTATTGCTGGCTGTCCTCTCCTTGCCGGGCTCTTCTACATTCGCTCCGGAACTTCGATACCCATCAGCCACATGCCCGAACGAATCACACGTGCAGTCTGTTCGGCCAGCTGCAACCGTATGCGGCGAACCTTCTCCTTCTCCTCGTGCAGAATCGAATGGTCGTGATAGTAGCTGTTGAAGAGTTTCGAAAGGTCATATACGTAGGCCCCGATGACCGCCGGCGAATAACTCTCGCCCGCCGACGCCACAACAGCCGGATAATCGCTCAGCATCTTGACCAGTTCGATCTCTTCGGGCAGCAGTTCGATACCGCTGACCCGACCCTTGTATTCTATTCCGGCTTCGGCGGCCTTGCGCAGCACCGAACGGATACGTGCATGTGTATATTGAATGAACGGGCCGGTATTTCCGTTGAAGTCGATCGACTCGCGCGGATTGAACAGCATCGTCTTCTTGGGGTCGACCTTCAGGATGAAGTACTTCAAAGCCCCCAGTCCGACCATGCGTGATATGTCATTAGCCTCCTCTTCGGTGCAGCCGTCGAGTTTGCCCAGCTCCTGCGACATCTCGCGGGCCGTAGCCACCATGTCGGCAATCAGATCGTCGGCATCGACAACGGTACCCTCGCGCGACTTCATCTTGCCCTCGGGCAGTTCGACCATACCGTAAGACAAGTGGGTGATATTGTCGCTCCAGTCGTATCCCAGCTTCTTGAGTATCAGCTTGAGCACCTGGAAGTGATAGTTCTGCTCGTTGCCGACCACATAGATCATGTCATCGAGTTTGTTGTCCTTGAAACGGCGGAATGCCGTACCCAGATCCTGCGTTATGTAGACCGACGTACCGTCGCCGCGCAGGAGCAGTTTCTGATCCAGCCCGTCGGCCGTGAGGTCGATCCACACCGAGTTGTCATCCTTGCGGAAGAATATGCCCTTGTCGAGACCCTGCTGCACGATATCCTTGCCGAGCAGGTATGTCTGCGACTCGTAATAGACCTTGTCGAAGTCGACTCCCAGCGCCTTGTAGGTCACATCGAACCCCTCGTAAACCCAACTGTTCATGGTCTGCCACAGCGAATACACCTCCGGATCCTTCGCCTCCCACCGCCGCAGCATCTCCTGCGCCTGAAGCATGATCGGAGCCGAATGCTTCGCCTCCTCTTCGCTTTTGCCGGCCGCCATGAGCTCCTTGATCTGGGCCTTGTAGTGTTTGTCGAACTCGACATAGTACTTGCCGACCAGATGGTCGCCCTTCATTCCGCTCGACTGCGGGGTTTCGCCGTTACCGTAGAGTTTCCAGGCCAGCATCGACTTGCAGATATGTATTCCGCGGTCGTTGACCAGGTTTGCCTTGATCACACGATTGCCGTTTGCCTCGAGGATCCGCGACACGGAAAATCCCAGCAGGTTGTTCCGGATATGTCCCAGATGGAGAGGTTTGTTTGTATTCGGCGATGAGTACTCGACCATTATCGTACGGCCGGTCTGCGCCGAGCGTCCAAAATCCTCATCCGTGACGATGTCGGCAAAACAGTCCATCCAGAAGCTGCTTCGCATCGATATGTTCAGGAAACCCTTTATGACATTGAACGAAGCCACTTCGGGTGTATTTGCCACGATATATTCACCTATTTCGGTAGCAGTAGCTTCGGGCGATTTCCGGCTCCGTTTGAGCAGCGGAAAGACCACAAGCGTATAATCGCCATCAAATTCCTTGCGGGTCTTCTGAATCTGAAGCACCTCGCCCTCCTGTTCTCCGTACAACGCGCCGACGCTGCGGCTCACGATGCCCGAAATAAACCCTTCAATATCCATAATGCACTAACTGTTATTGGAAATGCTAAAAAATTCGATGCGCAAAGTTACACAAATTTAGTCAAAAAACAACCCGCAGCCGCTCGGGCTTTAGGGGCACCGGTCAGCTGCGGGGATCAGGGTGGGTTGCACGTTCCGATGCGTCAGACTTTCCGAATGGCGTCGGGATTGTGCTTATACTTGAATATCAGCGCAAACAGGACAGCTACGACGAATGCGTATGCGGCAAAGATATACCAGGCCGTACTCCATCCGGCAACCTGTTCCACACCGGCCGGTTGCGAGAACACGTAACGATTGACGACAGCCTGAGCGCCGAGCGTACCGATCGTAGCACCGATACCGTTTGTCATGAGCATGAAGAGCCCCTGAGCCGAGGAGCGGATATTGGGATCGGTTTCGGAGTCGACAAACAGCGATCCCGAGATGTTGAAGAAGTCGAACGCCACGCCGTAGACGATCATCGACAGGATGAGCATCCATACGCCGCTACCGGGGTTCCCGGCTCCGAAGAGTCCGAACCGCAGCACCCATGCAAACATTGCGATCAGCATCACGCGTTTGATGCCGAACCGTTTGAGGAAGAACGGGATAAGCAGGATGCAGAGAGTTTCAGATACCTGAGAGAGCGAGATCAGGGCATTTGCATGGTTGGCGCCGAAGGTATTCTGATACTCCGGAATATCGCTGAAGCATGTAATGAACGGATTTGCGAAACCGTTGGTAATCTGGAGCGACACGCCCAGCAGCATCGAGAATATGAAGAAAATGGCCATTTTCTTCTGTTTGAACAGGGCGAATGCCTTCAGACCTAAAGCCTCGGCCATCGATTTCCGTTCGCCGGTCCGGTCGATTGCACATTTGGGGAGCGTAAAGGCGTACAGGGCCAGCACGACGCCCAGGCTGCCGCTGGTAATGAACTGGAATGCATTCTGTTGTACGCCGATATAGTCGACAAATAGCATTGCGCAGATGAATCCGACCGTTCCGAACACCCGAATCGGCGGGAATGCCTTGACCGTATCGTAACCGGCATTTCGCAGGACGGTATAAGCCACCGAATTCGACAGTGCAATTGTCGGCATGTAGAATGCCACGCTCAGGGTATAGAGCGTAAACAGGGTTGCAAAATCGGGATTCATTCCGGCCTGCAGGCCATAGTATCCTGCCGAGAGCATAAAGATCGCCGCCAGGGCGTGGCAGAGTCCGAGGAGTCTCTGGGCCTGGATGTAACGGTCGGCGATGATTCCCATCACGGCCGGCATGAAGATCGAAACAATTCCCTGACAGGCATAGAACAGGCCGATCTTCGAAGCAAGTCCCGCTTCGGCCAGATAGGTGCCCATCGAAGTCAGATAGGCTCCCCACACGGCATACTGCAGGAAATTCATTAGGGTCAGTCGTAGTCTGATATTCATAAATATTCTGATTTTAAGATATTTGTTTTGACATGAAAGTTCAGGCCGGTAAAATTTTATGAACAAATATAATCTTTTTTTGCGAAAAAACTTGTTCAAAAGAAAATCTTGCTGTAAATTTGCACCCACAATCAGAAACCATTGAGCTATGGTGTAATGGTAACACAACAGATTCTGGTCCTGTTTTTCCTGGTTCGAGTCCGGGTAGCTCAACAGAAAAGGTCGAACGAAATGTTCGACCTTTTTCTTTTTCTCCGGCCAGCCTCCGACCCGAAACAATCGTCCGACCAACCGCAATAGAATTTTTAGTCCTGCTTCTACAAGGCCCTCTGCCAGCTACACCTCCTGCCACACCTCCTGTCACCCTCTGCCAGCCTCTGCTCCACCACTTTGCAGCACCCCGGCACCACTACTCTGCAACATCCCGACTTCACAACTCAGCTTCCACCCTGCTACATTCCTTCTACACCCCCTGCTCCACTACTCTCCCCCCCCTGTTCAGCCACTCCGAGACATGAGCCTGAATCAGCACATTATGCCGATCTCCGCGCAGATGCTACTCCGTTCGCTTCGGGATGTCGTAGCTGCACCCTTCAACGGCTATATCCGTAGCCGGAAAGAATGCCCGCGCCTCATCCAGCAGCACCGACTCATCCTTGTAACGCGACGAGAAGTGCCCGATCAACAACCGTCCGACACCGGCCATTGCAGCGACCTTGGCGGCCTGCTGCGCCGTCGAATGGCCTCGTGAAACAGCCAAAGCCTTGTCCGATGCCGAATATGTCGCCTCGTGGTATAGCAGGTCAACACCGGAGACAATCCTCGCCACACGTGCCGAATACTGCGTATCGCTGCAATAGGCATATGCCCGCGGGCGATAGGGGCGGTAAGTTATTTCGGCAGCCGGCAACACCGTTCCATTCTCCAGAACAATATCCTCCCCGCGTTTAGCGGCGGCGATCTGGGCTATTCCGAGCCCGTAATCGGCAATCGCCTCCTTCCGGATATTGAGCGGCGGTTCCTTTTCGCGGAACAGGTATCCACAACACGGGACTCGGTGCCGCAACGGGATTGTCGAGACGGTCATGAACGAGGTTTCGAAGATTGTCTTTTCGGCGCGGGTATTGACCTCGCAGAACTGCACCTCATACGGCAGCGCATTGTCGAAATATCGGAAATGGCACTGCAGGATCTCATCCAACGGTTTCGGTCCGAACACCCGCAGCGGCGTACGGCGATCGTAAAGCCCCATCGTCGAGATCAACGGGAACAGTCCGTAAAGGTGGTCACCGTGCAGATGCGAAATGAATACGGTATTTATCTTCAGCGGGTTGATTCCGTATCGCACCAACTGCCGCTGGGTATCCTCACCGCAATCCACCAAATAAAACTGCTCACGCACATTGAGTGCGTGAGCAGAGGTATGTTTGTTGGGAGTAGGTTTTGCAGAACTGCTGCCCAATACGGTAATCCGGAAACTCATCGTTCAACTCCTCCCCGTTTGTTCCGTATCCGGCCGCCTGCTCCCTTCAAAAGTTCGTATGCGGTCACACTTATTCGGCCTTTGCCTCTTCGGCGGCAGCTTCAGCCTTTTGAGCCTCCTGCTTCTCGGCAGCCTCAACCATCTGGGCCTTCAGTTCGGCAAGCGAAGTGATATCGCCCAACGTGGTCTTCTCAACCGATGCATTGATCTTCTTGACCGAAGATTTAGTGGCTTCGGCAGCGGCCTTCTTCTCGGCACGTGCGGCATTCTCTTCGGCACGCTTGGTCTCCTCGAAGACGCGGGTATGCGACAGTGTGATACGTTTGGTAGCCTTCGAGAACTCGATCACCTTGAACGGGAGCACCTCACCGACCTTGGCAGTCGTTCCGTCCTCCTTGACAAGCTGTTTTGCAGGAGCAAAGCCCTCGATGTTGTCGGCCAGGGTAATCACGGCACCCTTGTCGGTCAGCTCCTTGACGGTACCTTCGTGAACGCTGTCTACGGCATAGAGCTGTTCGAACTCGTTCCAGGGGTTCTCCTCAAGCTGCTTGTGGCCGAGGCTCAGACGACGGTTCTCCTTGTCGATCTCCAGAACCACCACTTCGATATCGGCACCGATCTGGGTGAATTCGGAAGGATGCTTAACCTTCTTGGTCCAGCTCAGATCCGAGATGTGGATCAGGCCGTCGATACCCTCTTCGATCTCGACGAATACGCCGAAGTTGGTGAAGTTGCGGACTTTAGCCATGTGGCGGCTTCCGACGGGATATTTCTTTTCGATGTCGGCCCAGGGATCAGCAGTAAGCTGTTTGATACCCAGCGACATTTTGCGTTCTTCGCGATCGAGTGTCAGGATAACGGCCTCGACTTCGTCGCCGACCTTCATGAACTCCTGAGCCGAACGCAGGTGCTGGCTCCAGCTCATTTCCGACACGTGGATCAGACCCTCTACGCCCGGGGCGATCTCGACGAATGCACCGTAATCGGCCATAACGACAACCTTGCCCTTGACCTTGTCTCCGACCTTGAGGTTGGGATCCAGCGCCTCCCACGGATGCGGGGTCAGCTGCTTGAGGCCCAGAGCGATACGCTTCTTCTGCTCGTCGAAGTCGAGAATTACGACATTGAGTTTCTGATCGAGTTTTACGATCTCTTCGGGGTGGTTTACGCGGCCCCACGACAGGTCGGTGATGTGGATCAGACCGTCTACGCCGCCCAGGTCGATGAATACGCCGTACGAAGTGATGTTCTTGACCGTACCCTCGAGGATCTGGCCCTTTTCGAGTTTCGACATGATCTCCTTCTTCTGGGCCTCCAGTTCGGCCTCGACCAGCGCCTTGTGCGAAACGACCACGTTGCGGAACTCCTGGTTGATCTTGACCACCTTGAATTCCATGGTCTTGCCGACGTAGAAGTCGTAATCGCGGATCGGTTTGACGTCGATCTGCGAACCGGGCAGGAATGCCTCGATACCGAATACGTCGACGATCATACCGCCCTTTGTACGGCACTTGATGTAGCCTTTGATTATCTCGTCATTATCCAGAGCCTGGTTTACACGATCCCACGACTTGAGCTGACGGGCCTTTTTGTGCGACAGGACCAGCTGACCTTTTTTGTCCTCGGCGCTGTCGACATAAACCTCGACCTTTTCGCCTACGGCCAGTTCGGGGTTGTAGCGGAACTCGCCGATGGGGATGATACCTTCGCTCTTGTAGCCGATGTTAACGACAACTTCGCGTTTGTTGATGTCGACAACCGTTCCTTCAACGACTTCGCCGACCTGCACCTTCGAAAGCGTCTGATCGTACGCTTCGGCAATCTCATCTTTGGGTTTGTCGTAGAGGGCCGATTCGTGTTCGAATGCGTTCCAGTCGAAATTCTCGTTTGCGACTACTTTCTGATTTTCTTCCATAAATGAATTAATTGTGATACAATCACTCGTTAAAATGTTTGACAATAAGTGTTTTTTGCTGCTGACGCCGGCGCATTCCGCTGATTGGCAGAGCGTGTCGACGCAGAGCGGCACAAAGGTATGGACTATTTTCCGGATATACAAATATTTATGAGGTCTTTTCGGTGCCCCCAGCAAAAAAACGCACACCTCTGCCCTTCCCGCTCAAAAACAACGGGACCTCCGTGGTGTAACGAAGGTCCCGTATCTGCAATCCGCCAGCCGCTGAAGGCCGGCCGGCATACCGTACCGGCACTAATGGCAGCAGTGGTCGTGGTCGCCGCAACCGTCTCCGCAGTGGTCACCGCAGCCATCGCCGCAACCGTCTCCGCAGTGGTCGCCGTGGCAGCTGCAACCGCCCTTAGCCGCGAGGTCTTCGGGAGTCACGTCACGCACGCCGACAATCGTCACATCGAAGTTGAGGGTCTTGCCCGCCATCGGGTGGTTGAAATCCATCTTGACATGTTCGTCGCCCACTTCGCGGACCGTTCCCAGCATACGGTTGCCCTGGTTGTCGCTCATCGGGATCTGGTTGCCCACGAAGAGTAACTCTTCGGCAAGTTTGCCGTCGATCATGAATATGTTTTTCGGAAGATCGACAATCGCCTCCTCGATCAGTTCGCCGTAACCGTCCTTCGGTTCGAGCGTAAACGACACCTTGTCGCCGACCTCCTTGCCCAGAATGGCCGCCTCGAACTTGGGAAGCAACATTCCGGTACCGAAGATGAATTCCAGAGGATGGCCCTCCGACGACTGATCGGCGATCTGGCCATCTACGGTCAGTTTATAATCCACCGATACGAATTTGTTCTGTGCTACTTTCATTTTAATGAATTATTGTTGTTGTAAATATCTGTTTCTCTCTCACTTACTGCTTTTCGGGGCATTCTGCACAAGGGCCTGCCACCCCCCCCGCCTACAACCTCACACCCACTCGCCTCCTGCCTTCGAAAGCCGCGGCAAAGGTAAACACTTCATCGTTAAGTACCAAACCTCAACGACAAATTATCATCTGCATCAGCCGGCACATCCCCCCCTGCTGAAGTTACAGCAGAGTGGCTATTCGAGATCGCGGCACGTACAGCAGAGGTTCCGGTCGCCGTAGCCGTTGTCGATCTTGCTCACGTAGGGGAAGAACTTGCGCTCCCGGATCCACGCCAGCGGGAAAGCCGCCTGTTCGCGGGTGTAGGGATGCGGCCACTCGCCGGCAATCTCCACCGCCGTGTGAGGTGCGTTGACCACCGGATTGTCCGTCTGTCCCGCTGCTGCGGCAGCTTCGCACTCGCGCTTGATGGCGACCATTGCCTCGATGAAACGGTCCATTTCGGCCTTTGGTTCGCTCTCGGTGGGCTCGATCATGAAGGTTTCGTGCACGGGGAACGAGAGTGTCGGCGCATGGAACCCGTAATCCATCAGACGTCGTGCCACATCGGCTACATCGACTCCGTACGACTTCTTGAAATTGGTCAGGTCGAGTATAAGTTCGTGGCCCACACGGCCGTTCTCGCCCGTGTAGTATGTCCGGAACTCCCGGGCAAGCGCCGCCGACATGTAGTTGGCATTCACGATAGCCATCTCGGTGGCCTCGCGCAGGCCGCTCTCGCCGAGCATCTTGAACATCTCGATCGAAGCACCCACTACGGCAGGGGGCAGCGAGTTCGAGAAGAGGTAGGGACGCGAA
>URTU01000043.1 GCA_900550925.1 uncultured Alistipes sp.
CGAGCGGATTGCCGATTCGGTGGTGCGTTACGTGGGGTGACAAGCTTGATTTCGGGGCGATCTGCTGATTGTCCGAAACTTGCGGCCGGAGCTGGCCGGCTCGCTCATTCGGATCGGATTGCTTGCCCGGCCCGGATTGCGCGTTCGGCCGGGGGGAGAGGATTTTTCAGATGGTTATGTGTATTGTTTCGCCGCCCCACTGGTTGATCATGTGGATCTTGTCGTAGGCGATCTCCCCGTCGCGGCGTATCTCGAGGCGGCATTCGAACGGCGGATTGTCGCCGATTTTGTTCGAGGCGGGCAGGGCATTGGCGACGACATATATGTACAACTCCATTCCGGCACAGTGTATATCGGTTATCTTCAGTCTGTTGTGCGGGGCCTCCGGGGAGTGTTCTTCGGCGCCTCGCGATACTGCATGTACGAATCCGGAACACTCTCCTGCCGCATCGGAACATGTTCCCATGATGAAAATGTCATACCGCCGCCACTCTGCGAAATCGGTCGAAAAAAGTATCTCGAAAGTTGAAATTTGTGTCATTTTGAGAGAGACTTTGGGAAGCAAAAATACAAACAAAATGCAGAAAACTTTGCTTTTACCGTATAAATGTGTACCTTTGTGACCTATTTGCAGTCAAAATGGAGATTTTGAAATGCTTTCGCATACCCTTCAAGGGGCTGAAGACGGGGTCTCATCACTTTGATATTGATGTAGATAGCACACTGTTCGAGGCATTCGGAGGGGACGAAATAAAAGACGGAAAACTCAAGGCGAGTATCGATATGCTGAAAAGCGCGACGATGCTCACGTTCGATGTGTCGATTCGCGGCGAAGTTACAGTCGCGTGCGACCGATGTCTCGAAGACTGTATCCTTCCGGTCGACTTCTCCGGACAGCTGATAGTCAAGTTCTCCGACCAGACCGACGAGTATGACGGCAACGTGATGTGGATCGGGACCGGAGAGACGGAGGTCGACCTCGGACAATATGTCTACGAGAGTATCGTATTGAGCCTTCCCTACAGCAGGGTCCATGCCGAGGGGGAGTGCAATCCGGATATGCTGGCCCGTTTCAGCAGCGTCAGCGAGGAGGAGTTCGAACGTATCGAGGCGGAGGCCATGCGCAATGCCGAGCTTGAGGAGTCGAACCGTCGGCAGTGGGCCAAACTCGAGGCTCTTAAGTCCCAAATGGAGAAAGAGGGGCGAGAATAGTGAAAGAGTGCGGCGCGAAAGTGGGGAGAGAGGGCAGAGAGAAAGGGAGAGTAGGGAGAACAGTAGAGATAGCGGGGAGAGAGAAATGGAGAGCAGGAAGAGGAAAGAGAGGAGAGAGAAATAGTGGGGGGGGAGAGATACGAATAATTGGAAATAAATAAAGTTAAACTTTAAACAAATACAGTTGTAAAATGGCACATCCTAAGCACAAAATCTCTTCGACGAGAAGAGACAAGAGAAGAACACACTATAAGGCAACCGTACCGACCGTTGCCGTATGTTCGAACTGCGGTGCGGCAACGCTCTATCACCGGGTTTGTCCCGAGTGCGGCTACTATCGCGGCAAGCAGGCGATCGACAAGAAGGCCGAAGAGTAGTTTCGTCGTCATTGTCCAACCGACAGTTAGTAACTTAATCGAATCGATACGCTATGTTCAGGATAGGTATAGATGCAATGGGCGGCGATTATGCGCCCGAAGCGGTCGTGATGGGGGCCATATCGGCGCTCGATGCGATCGGAGCGGACAGCCGTATCGTTTTGTTTGGCGCCAAAGACGAGATCGAGGCGATTTTACGCAGAGAAGGCTGTCCGGTCGACAAGTTCGATATCGTTGCCACAAGCGAGGTGATCACCATGTCGGACCATCCGGCACACGCATTCGCCAAGAAGAGCGATTCGAGTATCGTCCGGGGCTTTGAGGCTCTGGCACGTGGCGAGATCGACGGTTTTGCGAGTGCGGGCAGTACCGGAGCCATGATGGTCGGCTCGATGTATGCCGTAAAACCGGTCGAAGGCGTTATACGTCCGACGATCTCGTCGATCATACCGACGGTGAGCGGATGCGGACTGTTGCTCGACGTGGGCCTGAATGTCGACTGCAAGCCCGAGGTACTCTATCAATACGGTATTATCGGCAGTGTCTATGCTCAGAGCGTGCTGGGTATAGACAATCCTCGTGTGGGGCTGCTCAACATCGGTGAAGAGCGCGAAAAGGGAAATGCCCAGGCCAAGACGACTCACGAAATGATGGCCGACAACGGCGGACAGTTCAACTTCGTGGGCAATGTCGAAGGTACGCAGCTCTTTTCGGGCAAGATAGCCGATGTGATAGTCTGCGACGGCTTCGTGGGCAACGTGGTCCTGAAACAGGCCGAAGGTATCTACCATATCACCAAGAAGATGGGCGTGCAGAATGCATTTCTCGACCAGATGAACTATGAGAATGTGGGCGGGACGCCGGTTCTTGGCATCAATGCTCCGGTGATAATCGGACATGGATGTTCGTCTCCGCTTGCCATCAAGAACATGATCAAGCAGACCGAACGTACTATCAAGGCCGATATGGTCAATAAACTGAAAAAGATTCTTAAAGTAGAGTAGATGAAGAAAAAGATAACAGCTGCCATTACGGGTGTTGGCGGTTACCTGCCGGACTACATCCTTGACAATGACGAACTGAGCCGAATGGTCGATACCACCGACGAGTGGATCATGACCCGTATCGGCATCAAGACAAGGCACATACTTAAGGATCCCGACAAGGCGACCTCCTTCATGGGTGCCGAAGCCGTAAAGGACCTGCTTGAGAAGACGGGTGTCAATGCCGACGAGATCGATCTGGTGATCTGTGCAACGGTGACTCCCGACATGTTTTTCCCGTCGACTGGAAACATGATCGCATACAAGTCGGGATGTAAGAATGCATTTGCGTTCGACATGTCGGCCGCATGCAGCGGTTTCCTGTTTGCATTGGCCACCGGCAGCAAATATATCGAAACGGGAAGTTGCAAGAAGGTTATCGTCGTCGGTGCGGACAAGATGTCGTCGATCGTCGACTATACCGATCGCAAGACCTGTCCCATCTTCGGTGACGGAGCCGGTGCGGTTCTGCTGGAGCCCAATACCGAAGGTTTGGGTATCATCGACCACATACTTCATTCGGACGGCTCGGGTGAGAAACACCTCTACATGAAGGCCGGCGGATCGTTGCATCCGGCAACCATCGAGACTGTGCAGAACAACTGGCATACGATTACGCAGGAGGGACAGGCTGTCTTCAAGGCGGCGGTTTCGAACATGGCGGATGTTGCGGTTGAGATGATGCATAAACACCATCTTTCCTCCGATGATATCCGTTTTCTGGTTCCGCATCAGGCCAACCTGCGAATCATCGAGGCTACGGCTCACCGAATGGGACTGGAGAAGGACAAGTGCATGATCAACATCGACAAGTTCGGAAATACTACTGCTGCAACCCTTCCGTTGTGTCTGTGGGATTACGAAAGCCGTCTGCAGAAGGGTGACAATCTGATTCTGGCAGCCTTTGGCGGCGGTTTCACCTGGGGATCGATGTTCGTCAAGTGGGCATACGACGGCGGCGACTTTTCGAAGTAGCGGGAATCGGGTGACGGGGCCTGCCTTCGTATAGGGGAGAGGCACGTTGTCTTGATTCGGGAAAAATATCGGTAACGACGAGATGTGCCGTGTGCGCAGGCTTGTCGTTTCTGTATACGGCTCTATAGTTCAAGGGATAGAACGAGGGTTTCCTAAACCCTAAATTCGCGTTCGAGTCGCGGTGGAGCTACTTCTGTTTAATAAAGTTCTTTTGAGACCGGACAGTCTGCTTTTTGCGAAGCAGGCTGTCTTTTTCTGTGTGTAGGAGGGGCGGAGGGGCGCACATGGCTTCGGCGGTAGAGGTTTGGCTATGCCGGATAGGTGCGAGTGTACGCTTTGTGAAGGTTGCAGGGATGGTTGAAGGTGATGTTTGGACGGGGTGGTGATGCAGTGAGGTTCAGATGATCTCGGCAACGGTGAAGGTGCTTCCGCCGACGAAGATCAAATCTTCGGGACGGGCCTGGCTGCGGGCATACGCCAAAGCTTCGGCAACACCTCGTACGACACATCCCTGCAGGCCGTATTCGGCGGCACGCGAGCGGAGTTCTTCGGCATCGAGGGCCCGCGAGACTGATGCCTGGGTGAATATGTACGATGCGTTCTTGGGCAGCAGCGGGAGTATTGCCGAGAGGTCTTTCTCGCGGACGACTCCCAACACGAAGAAGAGACGGTCATATTTGAGTTGCGAGAGTTGCTCGGCTACGTATTTGAGGCCGTGGGCATTGTGGCCGGTATCGCAGATTACGGTAGGGTGTTCACCCAGGCGTTGCCAGCGTCCGGCCAGCCCGGTCATTGCGGCGGCATGCCGACAGGCGTCTTCGATGGTACGGTCGGTTATGGCGGGGCCGTTCAGGAGATGCGATGCGCGGATCTGTTCGATGGCGGCGAGGACCGTGACGATGTTCCGGCGCTGGTACGAACCTCCGAGATCGAGCGAAACGGTGAAGCGGGCGGAGTCACTCCGGCGCAATATCTCGAAACGGCTGCCCGAGGGGTCGCTTTGGGCCTCGAGAACCTCGAATTCATCCTGTGCGAAGTGCAGTTCGGCGTTTCGGGCACGGGCGGTGTCGATGAATACCGGATCGCTTTCGGGGTGGTGTTCGCCTATTACGGCGGGGATGTCGGTTTTGATGATTCCGGCCTTCTCGGCGGCGATCTCGGCGATCGTAGAGCCGAGGAACTCGGTGTGTTCCAGACCGATGTTGGTGATGACGCTCACGATCGGGCGGATTATGTTAGTGGCGTCGAGGCGCCCTCCGAGTCCCGTCTCGATTACGGCCACGTCAACCTTGTGCTGCGCGAACCGCTCGAAAGCCATCGCTGCCGTCATCTCGAAGAACGAAACCCCGATATGCTCCATTTCGGTGCGGTGTTGCTCGACGAATTCAACCACCTCATCCTCTTCGATCGTCCGGCCGTCAATACGGATCCGTTCGCGGAAGTCGTGCAGGTGGGGCGAGGTGAAGAGCCCCGTCCGGTAACCGGCCTGCTGGAGTACGGCAGCTATGATGTGCGAAACGGACCCCTTGCCGTTTGTCCCGGCGACATGCACGGTCGGGTATCGGCGTTGCGGTTTGCCCAGCAGCCGGACAAGGCTTTCGATGCGTTCGAGTCCTGGTTTGTAGGCATCGCCGCCCGTATCCTGAAACGAACGCAGGGAGGAATAGAGATAATCGAGTGTCTGACGGTAATTCATCATTCGGAGTCTCTTTTAGTATCGAGCCGGGAGACGCTGTTCAACCTCCGCGGCTGTGTTGTGTGTGGTGTGGCCGAGAGGCATCGCTCAGTCGACCAGATGGTTGCGTTTACGGACGCGGTAGGCAACGTAATAGAGCACCGACAGCAGAAGCACGTAACATGCTATGCGGGCGATGTAGTCGCCGTAGCGGGTGTAGAACGTGATTCGGTCGTTGAGTGCGATCTGTTCGGACAGGGTTCCGCGGCGATCCCAGCCGAGAGTCGAGATTACGTCTCCGCGGCCGTTGATGAAACCCGAAATTCCGGTATTGGCGCTTCGGGCGATGCTTCGGCGCGTCTCAATGGCCCGCAGACGCGAATATGAGAAGTGTTGGCGGTGGCCGGGAGTGTCGCCCCACCAGCCGTCATTTGTGATTACGCTCATGACGTTGGCTCCCCGCCGCACGAAGTCGGCAAAGAAATCCCCGTAAACCGACTCATAACAGATGGCCGCGCCGATCCGGATCGAGTCGAGCTGGAAATTGACCGGATGGCGGTCGACACCGAGCTGTCCGGAGGTGCCGCCCAGTTCGACGATCAGGAACGAGAGCGCCTCCATGAGTTTTGGATACGGAACCTTTTCGGCGCCGACGACAAGTTTGATCTTGTGGCGTACGCCCGACATTCCGGTTGAGTCGAATGCCAGAGCGGTATTGTAGACATCGTAACAGTTGCCGTTGTCGCGGCGGGCGGTTGTCGAGGCGAGTGCCGGGTCGGGATAGTATCGGGCTGTATTTGCACCGGTGATGATCTGTCCCGACGGCATCAGTTCGCGCTGCATGCGGTACATTGCGGCTACGGACGAGGCATTCCAGTCGTTTTCCCAGATGATTCGCTGTGTCCCGACGGCCGTTTCGGGCAGTATTGCGAAGCGGCTCCATTCGGGCGCCTGAGCGATCAGGTCGTGGAAAATCTGCAGTTGCTGCTCTTCGGAGACGGTGAATTTCTCTTCGATCGGGAAGCATGAGAAGTTGGGCTGCACGACGGTTATTCCTACTTTCGGTTCGGGTTCGCGGTATGTAGCGAACATTACGAGCGAGACAGCCGGCGGCAGGAGCAGGAGGGTGAGTGACAGGGCCATGCGTCGGCGGGAGAACCGTAGCCACGTCTCGAAAAAGAGGATGTTGCAGACGAGAACCCATAGCGAACCGCCGAAGACGCCGGTCCACTCGTACCACTGTACTGCCCAGGTGTCGTTTGCGAAACCGTTTCCGAGGATGAGCCACGGGAACGAAACCTCACCGCTCAGGTACCAGTATTCGGCGGCGATCCATACCGATACGAGTATGCAGTATGCGAGGGCCTTTGGGGCACGTTTTGAGACGTAGTGGTATAGCATGAATGCGGCGGTGAAGAGCAGGGCCGAGACGATGATTGCCACGACGGCTCCCGGAGCAGTTGAGTTCCAGATCCACCAAGATGTTGCGGTGTACCACAGCGTGAATGTCAGCAAAGTCCATCCGGCCATCTTCCACCAGTCTCGTTTCGAGGGGCCGTATCGGTTGCTGATTATGAGCAGGGGGACCAGGGCCACCACCAGTGTCAGGCCGCTGAAACGGAGCCAGCCGGCTGACAGCAGCAGAACGCTCGCCAGTACGGCGATAATGTTGTTTCGCATTTTATGGAACAATTTATCTGCAAAGATAGAAGATATTTACTATTTTTGCATTTCAGTAGCAAAAGAAAAAGGTATGTTGGGCGAACTCTTCAGTCGCGGTGTTCTGGTAGGGCTGTCGGCTTCGATTACGGTCGGGCCGGTTGCGGTTCTGTGCATACAGCGCACGCTCAGCAAGTCGCGTAAGTCGGGACTCGCTTCGGGCGTGGGAGTTGCATGCGCCGACTCCCTGCTTGCTACGGTCGCCTTCTTCTGCTACTCGATGCTCAAGGCCTGGCTCGACCAGTATGCCGTGATCATGCGTGTGGCCTGCGGAATACTTGTGGTCGTTGTCGGGGTCTACATCTATATGCAGAATCCGGTGACCCAGATCCGCCGTAACCGCGCCGGTAAAACCGACCTGTGGCAGGATTTCATGTCGATGTTCGGCTTCACGCTGGCAAACATCCTGATGATCGTTCCGTATATCTTCGTCTTCTTCGGAATGTTCAGCATCCAGATCTCCGAGGAGTTCTCGTTGAGCAGCGTGATGCTCGGTGCGGTATTGATTCTCGGGTTCTTCGTGGGAGCGGTGCTGTGGTGGTTCTGCCTCACGTCGGTGATAAGTATCTTCCGCAACAGGTTCCGTCCGCGCCACATGCTGTGGATCAACCATATTGCGGGTTGTATAATCGGCTTCCTCGGGATCTATACGATCCTGACGACATTTTATCGTATTTTGCCATTATGATTTGCGATTCGACAGACAAGCTTGCGCGCCGCCGACGGCTGACGATTGCCATCGACGGATTCTCGTCGTGCGGGAAAAGCACATTCGCCAAGGCTCTGGCTGCCCGCCTGGGATATATCTTCATAGATACGGGAGCGATGTACCGCGCCGTGACGCTCTACGGGCTCGAACACGGTGCAATACGTTCGGGCATGGTTGACGAGGAGGCGCTGTGCCGGTTGCTGCCGCAGATTTCGATTGCGTTCCGGTTCAATCCGGCGCGTGGTGCGAGCGACATATATGTCGACGGCGAGCTGGTTGAGGGCAAGATCCGCACCATCGAGGTGAGCAACTGCGTGAGCCGCGTGAGTCAGATAGCGCAGGTGCGTGAAAAGCTGGTTGCGATGCAGAAGCAGATGGGCCGGGACAAGGGAATAGTGATGGACGGACGGGATATCGGGACGGTAGTTTTTCCGGATGCCGAGATCAAGATCTTCATGACGGCCGATCCGGCCGTCCGGGCACGCCGGCGTTACGACGAGTTACGGGCAAAGGGCGACAATGTTTCGCTCGAGGAGATCGAACGCAATGTCCGGTCGCGCGACGAGGCCGATCAGCACCGTGCCATATCGCCGTTGCGCCGTGCGGCCGATGCGGTGGTGCTCGACAACAGCCACATGACGCTTGACGACCAGATGCGTTGGTTCGACGAGCATTTCGGATCGCTGTTCGAGTGCTGAAGGCTCCGTGAGACCTTGGCCGGTTGGTGAGGGGGGGGGAGAAAAAATGTGTGAGAATTCGGGAAGGAGCAAGTGTGAGGGAACACGGAAGAGGGCAGAGGCAATCGGAAATCAGCAGGCAGGGGGCGGGGCGTACGGTAAAAGCAATTCGATTAGCCGCACAAGAACAATTCATCATAAAAAATATATGGCATTGGATGTGATCATAGACGAAGGGTCGGGATTCTGTTTCGGCGTTGTGCGGGCCATATCGCGGGCCGAAGAGGCGTTGTCGGAGGGAGGCGTTGTCTACTCTCTGGGCGACATCGTACACAACCGCGTCGAGGTTCAACGGCTCGAGAAGCTTGGGCTGCGAACGGTTACGCATGCCGAGATGAAGGATCTGGGCGGAAACCGTCTCTTTGTGCGGGCGCATGGAGAGCCGCCTTCGACATTTGCCGAGGCGGCGCGTCTGGGCATCGAGGTTATCGATGCTACGTGTCCGGTCGTTGCGGCGTTGCAGCGCAAGATCAAGCGTGCCTACGAAAAGATGCAGGAGGTCGGCGGTCAGGTGGTTGTGCTGGGCAAGCACGGACATGCCGAAGTGGTCGGGCTTGCGGGTCAGGTCGACGGCAATGTGACGGTTGTTGAGAATGAGGATGACCTGTCGGCGGTTGACTTTACGCGGCCGATCTATTTCCTGTCGCAGACCACGCAGAGCAAGGCATTGTTCGAGCGGCTGGCTGCGGTGATGCGGTCGCGGGCGGCGGACCCGTCGCAGGTGGAGGTTGTCGACACGATATGTGGGCAGGTCTCGAACCGCGAGGAGAAGCTGAAGGAGTTTGCCCGCAGCGTTGACCGTGTGATCTTTGTCTGCGGGCGGAAGAGTTCGAACGGCAAGGTTCTGTTCGAGGCGTGCCGGCAGGCCAATCCCGAGAGCTACAATATCGAGGAGCCGCAGGAGATACGTGCAGAGTGGCTTGCCGGAGCGCGTACGGTCGGGATATGCGGGGCTACGTCGACGCCGAAGTGGCTGATGCAGGCTACGGCCGACTATGTGAAGACTAAATCGGAGGGTTGAAACGTTATAGAGAAGAGTAGATATGTCATTTGGAAGGATCAGAAAGGATCGATACGCGATCCGGGCTCTGAAATATTTCATACTGTTGCTGGTACTTCTGGCTTTGGTTGGGCTTTTGAACTTTTCGCACATGGCCCTGAAGGAGTCGGTGGGTATCCGGGATTACATCGCGCTGCTGATGAACGGTTCGACACGGTCGAAGTTCCTGTTGCCGACCCTTGCGCTTCTGGCGTTGGCATATCCGTGGTTCGGGTTCATGGAGCGCGGAATACGCGGGTCGCTGGCGACGGATCTCGACGGTGTCCGCAGGGCCTTTGCGGCCAGCGGCTTCGAACAGGTCGGCGAGCGTGACGGCAAACTGCTTTTCAGGGCCTCGACCGGCATGGGGCGTGCTCGCCTGCTGTGGGAGGATGAAATCGAAGTGTGGCAGCGCGGCGACCAGGTCGTCTTAAGCGGGATACGCTCGGCCGTGGCTCGTGTGATCTATCGTATGGAGGTATATTTGAGGAATAGCGATGAAGAATAGAGGTGTAAGAATCATGCGCCGTGTCGCTTATGCTGCAGTGGCGGTATTCGGTGTTGCGATTATGACGGCGGCGGTCAGGAACGATTTCGGTTTGGGCCGCAATATCGAACTGTTGGTCAATCTGTTCCGCGAGTTGGATGTCTTTTATGTGGATTCGTTGGATGTCGACGACGTGATGCAGCGCGCGGCCGACGGTATGGTATCGGGACTCGATCCGTATACCGAATATCTGTCGGAGAAGGAGATGAGCCAGTTTATGGTGATGTCGACCGGCAAGTACGGCGGCGTCGGCTCCCTGATCCGAAAGAAGGGCGATTATGTGGTATTCGTCGAGCCCTATCGCGGGTATCCGGCTGATCGGGCTGGCATCAGGATCGGCGATCTGCTTCTCGAAATCGACGGCGAATCGGCCAAGGATCTTTCGGTTGAGGAGGTGAGCGATCGTTTGAAGGGCGATCCCGGGACTACCGTACGTCTGAAGGTCCGCAAACTGATCGGCGGTGACGACGTGGATCTGACATTGGTCCGCGAACGGGTTTCGCTGCCAGGCGTACCCTATTCGGGGTGGGTGTCCGACAGCATAGCATATATCTCGCACAGCGACTTCACCGAAGGGTGTGGCGACGAGATGCGCAATGCGGTGATGCGCTTCAAGGAGAGCGGACGCCTTCGCGGCTTGATCCTCGATTACCGTAACAACGGCGGCGGCGTGGTTCAGGAGGCAGTGGACATTCTGTCGATGTTCCTGCCCAAGGGAACCGAAGTGCTTGAGTTAAAGGGGCGCCAACCCTCGTCGAACATGACATACGTTACCGAAAAGGAGCCGATCGATACGTCCCTGCCGATCGTTGTGCTTACGAACAGCGGTACGGCTTCGGCGGCCGAAATCGTTTCGGGAGCGCTGCAGGATATGGATCGTGCGGTTCTGCTCGGCCGGCGGACCTTCGGCAAGGGCCTTGTTCAGGAAACCCGTCCGCTGGGGTTCAACTCCTATCTTAAGGTTACGACGGCGAAGTATTACATGCCGAGCGGCCGTTGTATCCAGGCCATCGACTATGCCCATCGCAATGAGGATGGTTCGGTCGGGTATGTTCCCGACTCGCTGATCCGGGAGTTCCGCACGGCGGGAGGCCGCAAGGTGTATGACGGCGGCGGCATAATGCCCGACATCGTCACCGAAGCCGAATATGCAAGCCATTTTGCGATGCTGATCTACGCGTTGGGGTATATCGACGACTTTGCCGACGACTATGTACGCAAGAACGATGCACGGCTTCAGGGGCTCGACCCGAAGAGCTTCTCGATAACCGACGAGGATTATGCGGCCTTCATGGATTTCATGGAGGACAAGGAGGTCGATTACCGCTCCCAGACGCGTGTGTACCTCGACCGGTTGCGCGATGCGGCTGAACAGGAGCTGTATGATTCGACCTTCATTTCGCAGATCGAGCGGATGGGCGGTCAGCTCAAGGATGACAAGCGGTCGAATCTGGAGCGTTATCGCGACGAGCTGACTGATGCCATCAACGGACGTATCATCATGAGTTATGCCTATTCGGACGGTGTTGCCGAGTACAATCTGCAGCGCGATGCCGATCTGGATCGTGCGATAGAGGTTCTGAATGATCCGGCCGAATATCGACGGATTCTTACCGAGCAGGATACCCGCCGTACGGTCGAGGCAGAACCCGAAAACGAAGAGTAAAAACCGAGCGGCCATGAAGTTGACATTGCGATCATCGTTGTTTTCGTTCCGCCGGCGGATGGTGGTTATCGTTCTTGGGCTTGCTTTGGCCGGGGTGTCGTTGTATTTCACCAACCGCATGGCCGAGAACCTGCGCGAGAAGGAGCAACATGACGTTCAGGTTTGGGCTATGGCGATGGAACGCGCCATCGGGACCAGCGAGATGCTCAACGGCGATCCGCTGATGCGGTCGATCATCAGCAACCGCAACAATATACCGTTGATAATCACCAACGAAAACCTTCGGGTGCTGGAGTCGCACCTGGTGCCCGAAAACATAATCAATCATCCGGATCTTCTGCGGCGCAAGATCGATCAGTTTTCGGAGAAGAACCAGCCGATCATGATCCGTGACCGCTGGAACCGTTCGGCCGCGATCTATATCTTCTACGGCGAATCGAAGCTGTTGCGGATGCTCTATTATTTCCCGCTGATACAGCTTGTTGTAGTTGCGCTGTTCATACTTTTCGGATATATCGCGTTCAGGTCGACCAAGCAGGATGAACAGAATCGGGTCTGGATCGGGCTGGCCAAGGAGACAGCCCATCAGCTGGGGACTCCGACCTCGTCGCTGCTCGGGTGGATCGAATATCTGCGCAGCCAGCCGATCGACCAGACGGCCGTGGAAGAGATGAACAAGGATCTGACCCACCTGATGAAGATTGTCGACCGTTTCTCGAAGATCGGTTCCGCAACGGTTCTGACTCCGGCCAATATCAACGAGGTTGTCGGGGGGTGTGTGATGTACTTCCGGACCCGTATTCCGCGTAACGTGACCCTCGACTACAACGGTTTGGCGATAGCTCCGGTTCAGGCGAACATCAATTCGGCGCTTTTCGAGTGGGTGGTCGAGAACCTGATGAAGAATTCGCTCGATGCGCTTCAGGGTCAGGGGCGAATCTCGGTCAATATATCGTCGGATGCGAATAACGTCTATGTCGATGTGCAGGATACGGGCAAAGGCATCGCCCGCGGAAACTGGAAGAGAATCTTCGAACCGGGCTTCACGACCAAAACCCGTGGATGGGGATTGGGCTTGTCGCTGAGCCGCCGTATCATCGAGGAGTATCACAATGGGCGGATAGCGGTTGTCGATTCGGAGATCGGCAAGGGGACGTTGATCCGCATTACGCTGAATCGACTGTACGCATAGATAATCGATAGGGATGCCCATTTATGAGACCATAACCGACTCGGTGCGGGTATCGCAGGGAAGCGGTTCCGGAACGGCTCCGGTCGTCGATTCGACGATGATGGAGACGCACCGGACGGAGATCCCGTGGAGTGATCCCGAGGAGCTGGGCGAGTGGTTGGTCCGGCATGATGCTTTTGTTGCGGATTCGGTACTTGAGCAGCCGGACAGCACTTCGGTTGCTGTTTTCGGCGCACGCAGCGTGTTGGCCGAGTCGTCTGTCGCCAAAACTTCAGGTGTGACGCCCCTGGCTTCGGGACCGGTCTATCAGGTTTCGGTTGTTGCGTTGCTGCTGGCCTATACGCTTCTGCTGTACAGGTTCCGCAGCGACATCTCCTCTATCTTCGTGCGCCACAAGACCCAGCCCGACGATCAGGTGGCCGAGGGACTCAGCAGCATCTATACGCGCTTCTTCAACAGTGCCTTTACGGTAGGGTTGCTCACGGCTGGAGTGATGGTTGTAAAGTTTGTCGACGTGATGGCCGGGGAGGCGTTCGATGCCCCTTACTGGCTGGTGCTCGGAGCCGTTCCGCTGGTTGCATGCATGTTGTTGTTGGTGGTTGGAGTTCAATCCTCGATGTTGTGGGCCGTCGGACGGCAGACGCTTTGCGACGGCTTCATCCGGCAGCTTATGCGCCTGAAACGAGGTGGTTTTACACTCTTCACGGTGGTCTGCACACCCCTGATACTGCTCTATGCGCTCGGACCTCGCGACAGTTATGACGCGTTTATGTATGTAATTGGCATTGAGCTTGTTGCGCTGGTTTTGGTCTTTTTGTACAAAACTTACGCCCTCTTTGTAGACAAAAAAATTTCGATTTTGCATTGGTTTTTGTACCTTTGCAGCGTAGAATTATTCCCTGTAAGTCTGATAGTTCTGCTTATATTTAGAAAGAGTTAAAATGACCGTAAAAAAGATATTGGTCTCGCAGCCGGTACCGGCGATTCCGGAAAAATCGCCGTTTTTCGAGATCTCGCGAAAACATGGCGTACAGATCGACTATAATCCCCTGATCAAGGTCCAGGGGGTGAGCCTCAAGGAGTTCCGCAGTCAACGCGTCGAGATTCTGACGCATACGGCCGTGATTTTTACCAGCCGGACGACGGTTGACAGTTTCTTCAGGATATGCGAAGAGGCCCGCATCAACGTCCCCGAAACAATGAAATATATCTGTCAGACCGAAGCCGTTGCGCTCTATCTGCAGAAATATATCGTCTACCGCAAACGGAAGATCTTCTTTGCGGACGGTTCGTTCACCAACTTCCTGGAGTTGATCATCAAGCACAAGGATGAAAAATACCTTCTGACCCTCAGCGAACCCCACAAACCCGAACTGCCCGAAGCTCTGGAGCGGCTCAAACTGCAGGTCGACAAGGTAATCCTGGCCAGGACAGTCTCGACCGACGTGTCGCAGCTCGATCTGGCTTCGTACGATATGGTGACCCTCTATTCGCCTTCGGATGTTGCGGCCTTCAAGAATGCCTATGCCGGACTGGATGCGCCGTTGGTGGCTACGTTCGGTGATGCCACGGCGCGTGCTGCCATTGCGGCAGGGGTTGCCGTTACCGTCATGGCCCCGACACCGGCGGCCCCGTCGATGACCAAGGCTATTGATATATTTCTGGATCGGGTTGCTGCCGGTGAGACGATTGAGCCGGTTGAGGCGCCAGACAATCAGGTGCATGAGGAGTTCATCCGCAACCAGCAGAACAAGCTGGCCAAGAAGACCCGCAGCCGGAAACTGCCCGACAAGAAGAGCGTGTCGAGCCGTAAGAGTACGGCCGGGAGCCGTAGTACCAAGACTGCGGCAGCATCGTCGGCGAAGCGGACACCCGCGACCAGGAGTGCCGCAACAAAACCTAAAGCAGTCAAGAAAAGCGATACCGGGCAGGCGTAGCGGCAATATTGCCGGTATTATCGGCGCGGTGCATGTCGATAGGGAACCATGTCACAGTATGCATTGCCTCGCAACGAGCGGTTACGCTCGCAGAAAATGATCCGTCGGCTGTTCGAGTCGGGACGGAGCGGGTTTGTATATCCGTTCCGTTACGTGTGGCTCGAACTGGAGCCGGAAGCCGCAAGAATGCTGGCAAAGCTGGCACAGGGCGGAATGCGCGATGCCATCAGCCTGTTGGAGCTGTGCGCGGGATATCACTGTAAAATCACCCCGGCGGTTGTGACCGAGGCGG
>URTU01000044.1 GCA_900550925.1 uncultured Alistipes sp.
ACCCGCCGAAAAGGTTGCCGTATTGCAGCAGGCCGACAAGATCTTCATCGACGGTCTGCGCGAATGGGGCCTGTACGACAAGATCTGGCAGGCGGGCGTAATCCTGCTTCCGGTACAGAGTGTCGGCGTGATGGGTGACGAACGCACATACGAGAATTGCGTGGCACTCCGGGCCGTCTCCTCGACCGACGGCATGACCGCCGACTGGTATCCGCTGCCCTATGAGTTCCTGGCAAAGATGTCGAACGACATAATAAACCGCGTCAAGGGTATCAACCGCGTAGTTTACGATGTCTCGTCGAAACCGCCCGCAACCATCGAGTGGGAATAGAACCGAATAGCGGCTGCATGCCGCTATTTTCATATTGTACCGGAGTGTGCCGGACCTCCCGAAGCGCAGGTGCGCTGTGCATCACGGAATCAGTGTCTCCGGTTCAACAGCCGAATGGTCACAGAAAAAGTTAAACATACCAACATGAAAAGACTGACACTTATTATTTTTCTGATGCTGCCGCTGCTCGTGTCAGCACAGAAGCCTGAAAAGGATTGGGCCGACTACGGCCGTTACGAAAAGGCCAATGCGGATCTCGCGAAGTCTCCTGCCGTTGTCTTCATGGGCAATTCAATCACGCAGGGGTGGTATGAGGCCCATCCGGAGTTCTTCGACGACAATAATTTCGCAGGCCGCGGCATCAGCGGTCAGGTGACTTCGCAGATGCTGAGCCGTTTCCAGTCGGATGTGATCGCCCTGCACCCCAAAGCCGTCGTCATTCTGGCCGGCACGAACGACATAGCCCGCAACAACGGTTATATTTCGCTGGAGCATATCGCCCAGAATATCGAGTCGATGATCCAGCTGGCCAAATACAACAAGATCGACGTCATTCTGTGTACGGTTCTTCCGGTCAAGAGCTACAGCTGGCGGAAGGATCTGGGCGACGTTTCGCAGACGGTTGTCGAACTGAACCGCAAACTCGAAGTTCTGGCCGACAAATACGGATGCCGATGGGTTGATCTCTATTCGCAAACGGTAGCCGAAGATGGCGGATTCGAATCCGGTTATACCCGTGACGGCGTCCATCCCAATGCCGAAGGATACCGGCTGATGGAACAGATCATCTATCCGACATTGAAGCGTTACGTAAAAAAATAGCCATTTCAAGGGCCTCCCGATGCATTTTGGGAGACGGTTTTGGGCGGTTGACACCCCGATTTGGGCGTTTCACCGCCCTTTTTGATCCTCTTTGCCGATCGAATGATAAATTTGTCATCGAAAATCTCACACGTTTCAAATGGCTAGAAAATTACTTTTTGTTTTTTGTTTCCTTGTCATGGGGTATACTGCAACGGCTCAATCGCGCGGAACCATCACGGCCAACATCGTCGACTCGACAACGCATGAGGCGATCCTGGGGGCTGTCGTGGAGTATGCTCCTGTCAAGTCACCCGATTCCAAGAAATATCTGGCTTCGGGATATCAGGGGGCAATATCGATACCGTCGCTGCCCTATGGCGAATATAAACTCGTAGTCACGTTCATCGGCTACAATACCCTCGAAAAGATCGTCAACGTCAACGCTCCGAAGGTTCAGCTCGGACAGATCCTGATGGACAACTCCGCACAGAAGATCGAAACCGTGGTCAAGGAGGCCTATGCTCTGCGCACCTCACAGAAGGGTGATACGGTTAGCTACAATGCCGGAGCCTTCAAGGTGGCCAACGATGCCGATGTCGAGACCCTGCTGCAGAAGATGCCGGGCATAACCATCACCGACGGTACGTTGGAGGCCCAGGGCGAAACCGTTCAGAAGGTTTTCGTCGACGGCAAGGAGTTTTTCGGCGAGGATGTCACCTCGGCCATAAAGTCGCTGCCCGCCGAGGCGGTCGACAAGATCGAGGTATATGACAAGCTGAGCGACGAGGCTGAATTCTCCGGGATGGATGACGGCGAGGGCTACAAGGCCATCAACATCGTTACCCACAAGGATATGCGCCAGGGACAGTTCGGCAAGCTCTACGCCGGATACGGTTACGACAACAACGACGATGCAATAGACAAGCACAAATATATTGCCGGTGGCAACCTGAACATCTTCCATGGCGACCATCGCGTATCGCTGCTCGCGCTGTTCAACAACGTCAACCAGCAGAACTTCTCGTTCGAGGATATCCTGGGCGTCAGCGGTGCGACAGGTGGCGGAGGTCCGGGCAGCGTCGGACAGTACATGGTACGTCCGCAGGCCGGCGTGGCATCCGTAAACTCGATAGGTCTCAACTATTCGGGCGTATGGGGAAAGAAGAAGAATGTCAATTTCCAGGGCAGCTACTTCTTCAACAACACCAATACCGAAAACAACTCGCGGCTGGAGAAGTATTACGAGGCACCTTCGCCGATTGACACCCTGATGCAGTCGGGCAACTCGCAGACGCTGAACAATAACCACCGTTTCAATGCCCGCCTCGAATGGAAGATTGCCGACAACCAGTCGCTGATGTCGCGCACCGGCGCAAGTTTCCAGCTCAACAACCCCTACTCGACCACCAACGGTGTTCAGTACGGTGAGAGCGGTTACAGCATAATCGACAACTACAACAAAACCCGCAACCACGGCTACAACCTCAATCAATTCCTGCAGTATCGCCTGCGGATGGGCAAGCCGGGCCGTACGCTGACCGTCGACGGAACGATTCGTTACAACAACCGCGACTATGTCAAGCGCAGCTATTCGAACATAGCACCGACCTACGAGTATGATCCCGAGATTCCGGAAGACACCACGGGACACGCCCTGATCGACCGCCGTTATCTCTATACGACCACTCCGTCGCTCTCGACCAACCTGCGGGCCAATGTCACCTATACCGAGCCGCTGTCGCAATACTCGCAGCTGAGCATGCAGTACCGGTTCCGCCGCCAGCATCAGGAGAATGACAAGAATGCATACATTACCGATGATTCGTATACCCCGACCGGCGAGCCCGATCCCGAACTTTCGAGCGACTATGCCAGCGACTATACCCAGCATCAGGTAGGTCCCGGATTCCGTTACTCGAAGGAGCGCCGGACGGTCGTTGCCAACCTCTATTATCAGCATGCGGTTTTGGACGGCACACTGCTGTCGGCCCAGAATCAGGATATCAAAAAGGTGTACGACAACCTTACATACTTCCTGATGTGCAACCTGAACATCAACAAGGAGAACATGCTCAAGGTATCTCTGCGATCCTCGACCGACAACCCGTCGATCTCGGAGTTGCAGGAGATCAAGGATGTATCGGATGCACAATACGTATCGAGCGGTAATGCACGGCTGTCACAATCCTACCGGCATCGTTTCAATATCCACTATGTCAACTCGAATGTCGACAAGGGCCGCACCTTCATGTGGATGGTTTCGGCAAACTATACGCAGGACTATATCGGACGGAGCATTTGGTACAATCCGTCGTCCGAGATAACCGGTCTGGACTACGTACCTCTCCAGTACACGACTTACGAAAACATGGACGGTTACTGGTCGCTGCGTACCAACTTGAGTTTCGGCACGCCAATCAACTTCCTCAAGTGCAACCTTAACCTGCGAGGCGGTGTAAGATATACCAAGACCCCGTCGCTCATCAACGGGCAAAGGAACGATGCCGGAAGCATGAATTACGATTTCGGCGTGGTTCTCGGGTCGAACATCTCCGAGAATGTAGACTTTACGCTGGCCTGGCGTGGCGCCTACAATGAAGCCAAGAACTCGTTGTCGAATTCGGTCAACCAATATTTCAGCCACTCGGCCTCGGCCAATCTGAAAGCGGTATTCCCGGCCGGATTCACCTTCACGGGCAGCTGCGTCTACAACCAGTATGTGGGCTTCACCAACAAGTACAACGACGATTACCTGTTGTGCAACATATACGTGGGCAAGAAGATATTCCGCAACCAGCGCGGCGAGATACAGATCGGTGTAAACGACCTGTTCAATCAGAACAAGGCCTTCTCGCGCTCGACCGGATCGGGATACGTTCAGAACAGTTGGAACAACGTCATCGGACGCTACTATACGGTACAGTTCGTATACAACCTGCGCCACTTCGGCAAGAAGGGCTCCCGCAATCTGCAAGATTACGGAATCATGGATTCTGATTCGCGTGGCAAACGCCCCGGTCCGCCGATGGGTCCGCCGCCGGGAGGTCCGAGATAGAAGAGAAGTCTTTTCTGAGAGACTATAAATTAAAAAGTGAGTGAAAAACTCCGTTAGGTGTTAATAAATTAGGTTTGATGTGTGGCGGGATAGCAGGGAATGCTTTTCCGCTCTTTTTTTGCACGGGATCCGATCGGCCGCGAACCTCCGCAACTGCGGCAGACGACACGGATGCCCCGCATCAGTGAAACTCTACCCACGGATACGGATACCTCGCTTCAGACAGTACAGTGAATACAGGCAGACCGACTGCAAAATGCCTGCGTCTGCAGACCGAAAGAGTATGTACAGGAATATATAAAAAGTGCGGACGGCAATAAGACTCTTATACTGCCCTATTCTACTTTCTCTTCTCCTGCACGGAGATTATCTACCAACACGCAGATGGGCATTCACATCGAGTACCTCCTGGCCCATGTCGCCGATTTCGGTTACCTCGATCCCCGCGGCACGCAGGTCGTCGGCACCCGTGCAACGGACAAAACAATCCGGTTCCCGCAACGCGAACACCACTCGCGAAAAGCCCTTGCGAATGATCAGAGCCGAACAGCTTTCGGGTTTGCTGGCCCGTTTCGAACATGGCTCCATCGAGCTGTAGATCGTCGCCCCCGCGAGCGATGCTCCGGCCGCTTCGGCCCGTGCAATGGCCTCCTCTTCGGCATGGTTCAAGGACGAGGTCTGGTGGGTATAACCTTCGAACTGCCTGCCGTCGGCCGTAACTATCACCGCCCCTACCCTGTATGATGTCGGCGACGGGGTCGAATGGCGGCTCAGATGGATCGCACGATGCAGCATCCTGCGGTCGAATTCGAGTTGAGTCAATCGATCCCGATGCATCTGCAGCGTTGTCACATGCATGTACCCAAGTTCGACGGTCGAAACGCTTTCGCACCATTGTGCAAGCTGTCCGACAAATCTCTCCACCGATTCGCAAAGGCGCGGAGCCACGGGATCGTCGACACGAATCTGCGGAGCTACCGCAATCCGGACCGTATCGGCCATACCCTCCGAGATGAACATATTCAGAATCTCGGCACCGCCCTCCACCATCAGATCGTTTATGCCACGTTTTTCGAGGGCGGAGACGATGCCGTATGCCGTGATCGGGGCATCCGTACGGATGATCTCGGCCAGCGGTTCGAGCTTCGGGCACGGACGGTGTGTAAATACGATCTTACGGCCCGTGCCGGCAAAGAACTTCGCCCGGGGGTCGAGATTCCCGCTGCCGCTCACCACCACCTTCACGATATCGGCTTCACGACCGGCATCGACACGTTCAGCCCGCAGACCTTGGTCCTTGATTCGCAACGAAGGGTTGTCGCGGCGCAACGTACGCCCCCCGATCAGAATGGCATCGTTTTCGGCCCGCAGGCGGTAGACTGCCTCCCAATCTTCGGGGCTCGAAAGAACCAGCCTCCGTTCGGATGAATCATCAATATAGCCGTCGGCCGAAAGCGCGACGGAGAGTGTTATTCGCATCTTCGAAGTTCGATAACTGTTATTTCGGGATAGGCCCCGATACGCATCGGATATCCGACATAACCTATTCCGTCATTTATGTAGAGATATTTGTCGTCGTTTTCGTATAGACCGCTCCACTCCCTGTACATTAACTGTGCCGGTGATACCTCACGTCCGAACAGTCGCATCTTGAACTGCATGCTGTGGACATGTCCTGACAAGGTCAGGTCACCGCGCCCCAGAGCGACTATCTGTTGCCACATCTGCGGCGCATGCGAAACGGTAATGTTGAATATCGAATCGGGAAGGCCGGCATAGGCCGATTCGATGTCGGCTCCGGCTAGGGAGGTATTGTGGCTGTTGAGGCGCAGGTCGGAGGGAAAATTGAGACCGGTCAGGGCTATCGAATCGCCGCCGCGGCGTATTATCGCCGTCGTGTCGACCAGCACCATCCACCCGATCGAACGCTGTGCACCGATCACCTGTCCGACATTTGCTTCCAGCGGCAGCGAAACCGTATCCTTGATGTAGAAACCGAGGTCATGGTTCCCCAGAACCGAATATACACCGCAACGGCTTCGGATACCCTTCAGTATGTCGAGAACCGCCGTATCGAGCTCGTCGCAACGGATGTTGACCAGATCGCCGCTCTGGATCACCAGATCGCAATCCAGACTGTTGACCCTCTCCACCACCTGTTTCAACATCGTTTCGGGATTGATCAGCGAGCCCACATGCAGGTCGGAGATCTGCACTATACGGAAACCGTCGAATGCGGGCGGAAGATTGCGGTAGCAGAGGGTCTGTTCGGTCACCTTCAAAGTCTTTCGGCCAGAGGTAGCGCCCCAGATGCAGAGGGCGATCATGGCGGCCGCCACGACGGCTCCCAGCACTCTCACGACACGTCCGAACGCACCGCAGAACGACCCGACCAACCGGAACAGCGCATACAGCGTTCGCGGGATTACGGTGATCAGATATGCGAAAACGACCCACATCGAGAAGTGCATAGACGCGGTGCCGACATCGCTCATTCGGACCACGATCATTGCGATCCATGTAAAGGCGTTTGTCAACACGGCCCATGCGATGAAGGCTTTGCGGAGGGCCTCAGAACGGCTTCGCCGTACTGCACTGCGGTACAGATATATATCGGCAGCGATTGCCGCCGCTGCAATTATAAGCGCAACGAATTTTATCATAAGCCAAACAACATTCGATATACGGATCACAAAGTTACGAATAAACGCCTTGAAAACAATACGTAATACGTGAGAGCGGCTGCCCGGCGGCGGCTTTGGCATATATCTTGCTTTGGAAGCGATCGTATTAACTCGTTGAACGACAAACAGTATGTGACCGAAAGGAACATTCGACACACGATAACAACCGATTATTTACACTAAAAAACATTGTCTATGAAAACATTTCGATTCCTTCTTGCAGCGCTTATTGCAGCCACGTCGGTTCCGTCAACCATGGCCCAGCCGCGCCACAATGATTACCAACCGGTAGTCTATCTGATCGGGACTCAGAAAGTGACTGCATCGGACCCGGGCTGCGATACCCCCTGCAGCCGTCACCAACTGGCCGTCGACCGCGCGATACTCGACTTCCTGGAGACGCAACGCAGCGGATTCCAACAACCGATGCTGCCTCATATGATATTTTCGAGCCGCACCAACAAGGTCTCCTTCGCCATCGGCGGCAATGTCAACATGCGTGTGGGCTATGACTTCAAGGGCATCGTGAACAACAAGGATTTCGTCACCTACGACATACCCGTCCCCGGGAATTACAACACCCGCCAGAAGCTTATGATGGATGCCTCGACATCGCGGATATTCTTCAAGGCCATTGCCAACACCTCCGCACTGGGACGCGTGGTGGCAATGATCGAGACCGATTTCCGCGGCAGCAGCAACTATGCCCCGCGTATCCGGCTGGCATACGTATCGTTCCTCGGGTTCACGCTGGGCCGCGACGTCACCACATTCTGCGACCTCAATTCCTCTCCCAGGACCATCGATTTCGAAGGCCCGAATGCCTATAACTTCAATTTCAATACAATGATCCGCTATTCGCGCCATTTCGGGCGCCACTTCTCGATGGGCGTGGCCGCCGAGATGCCCGAAGTCAGTGCAACATACGGCGAAACATTCGCATCGCTGCACCAGCGCGTTCCCGATTTTCCGATGTATGTCCAATATACATGGGGACACCGTCAGAACAGCCATATCCGTGTTACGGGCGTGCTGCGCGACATGTACTACCGCAACCTGTCCCTCAATGAGAACCGTTCGGAACTGGGTTGGGGCGTACAGCTGAGCGGCAACATCGCAATCGGCGACCGCTGGAACACATTCTTCAACGGTGTCTACGGCGAGGGCATAACCCCCTATCTGCAGGACATCACCGGCGCAGGACTCGATCTGGTGGTCAACCAGAACGACCCGACCAAAATCAAGACCCTGCCGATGTACGGATGGTTTGCGGCCGGACAGTTCAACATCACCCCGTGGCTGTTCGTATCGGGCGGCTACTCGACCGTCGTAGTCGAGAAGAAGGATGGCTATTACACCCCCAACCAGTACAAGGAGGCTCAGTACATCTTCGGCAACTGTTTCTGCCACATAACGCCTCGTTTCCAGGTTGCTATGGAGTATCTGCACGGCACCCGCACAAACATGAGCGGCGAGAAAAACAGTGCAAACCGCATTCAGGCCATGGTACAATACAATTTTTAGGGTGTAAATTTGTTGCCGGAAAATTTGGATAATCGCAAATTTTGTCATTACTTTGCATCAACGAAACAAACGAACACAGTGACTATGAAAATATCTGCACAGTATTGGTGGTGGCACTCCTTGTTACGAAGTAAACAATGAGCCATTGACCGTGTGCATGTATGACAGATTCACGATATAGAAAAAAAGACCGTTGTTTACTTCCGAACAGCGGTCTTTTTCTTTAGGGAAATTCAGCCTGACCAACAAGCAGAAACAAAACGGTACGAACCTCAAATCTTAAAAAACTTGATAAACTATGAAAACCAAGAAATTTATCCTCGAAGAGTCGCAGATCCCACATCAATGGTATAATATCGTGGCCGACATGCCGAACCGGCCGCTTCCGCCCCTCAATCCGGCAACCAAACAGCCCGTTACCAAAGAGCAGATGTCGGCGATCTTCGCCGAGGAGCTGATGGATCAGGAGATGTCGACCGAGCGTTACATCGACATCCCCGACGAGGTTCACGAAATGTACAAGATATACCGTTCGACGCCGCTGGTACGCGCCTACGGCCTTGAACAGGCTCTCGATACTCCGGCCAAGATCTTCTTCAAGAACGAGAGCGTCTCGCCCGCCGGTTCGCACAAGACCAATACCGCAATCCCGCAGGCATACTACAACCACAAACAGGGAATCAAGCACCTTACCACCGAAACCGGTGCCGGACAGTGGGGTTCGGCAATCGCAATGGCTGCACAGCACTTCGGCATCGACCTGAAGGTCTTTATGGTACGCGTAAGCTTCGACCAGAAACCCTACCGCAAGCTGATGATGAATACGTGGGGTGCGGATGTGGTTGCCTCGCCGAGCATGCTCACCGAGGCCGGAAAGGCCGCCCTGGCAAAGAACCCGAACGATTCGGGAAGCCTGGGAATGGCGATTTCCGAGGCGGTCGAGATGGCCATCCGCGATCCCCAAGGAACGCGTTACTGCCTGGGCAGCGTGCTGAACCATGTTCTCCTGCACCAGACTATCATAGGCGAGGAAGCCCGTCTGCAGATGGAGATGGCCGATGCATACCCCGACATCGTAATCGGCTGCTTCGGCGGCGGAAGCAACTTCGGAGGTATCGGATTCCCGTTCCTGCGCGACAACCTAACCGCCGGCCGCAAGACCCGCATAGTAGCCGTCGAGCCTGAGGCCTGTCCCAAACTGACCCGTGGAACATTCCAGTACGATTTCGGCGATGTAGCCGGTTTCACGCCGCTGCTGCCGATGTACACCCTGGGCCACAACTTCCATCCGGCAGACATACATGCAGGCGGTCTGCGCTATCACGGAGCTGGTTCGATCGTCAGCCAGCTGCTCAAGGACAAGCTGATCGAAGCCCGTTCGGTGGCTCAGCTCGACACGATGGCTGCCGGCGTACTCTTCGCCCGCACCGAAGGTATCATTCCGGCGCCCGAATCGACCCATGCCATTGCCGTAGCAGTCAGCGAAGCTCTGAAGGCGAAGGAGGAGGGCCGCGAGAAGACCATCCTCTTCAACCTCTCAGGACATGGTCTGGTCGATCTGTATGCATACGACCAGTACTTCAAGGGGGCGCTGAAAAACTATCACGTCTCGGATGAAGACATAAAGAAGACTGTTTCGCAGCTCGAAAAGATTTTGTAGAGCTAACAGGATACAGGTTAGTAAGGTGACGGACGTGGCGGAGCAAATCCTGCCGCGTCCGTTTTTTGTTCACGAATGCAATGGGACGTAGTCCACGTTTCACGAATCAGATGCAGACCTATACCAACCGACCCGCATTGGCCGCCGCGGGCAGTTTTATGTTTATGGCCGTTTCGGATTGCCGGGATTGCGAGCCTATCGTTTCTGATTGCCGGCCTATCGTTTCGGGGTGTGTGACTCTCTTTCAGGCTTGCGGGGCACTCGCTTCGGATTGGCCGGGAACCACCCCTTCTCCACCCTTTTGCGCTGGGCGAAGAGTTCGCCTATTCCCCACAGCGATGAGAATCCCGTCACGCCGCACAGCGACGACAAGATAACGTTCTCCAGGAGCAGCGATCCGACGATTCCGGCAATTCCCACGACGAGGAAGGCCCACCAGCACCCGACGCCGAAATAGTATTCGCCCTTGATGACCAGCGGATGGAAGAGCCCGATGACAAGGAATGTGAGCGCCCCGATAACCACGCCCGAAAGATTGTTCCCGATGATAAAATCCATAACAAACAAGAGTTTTAAGCCTCAAAGATACGAAATATTTTCTTCTGCGGCCGCCATATGAAATGCCGTACAATTTTTCTGCCGTGGCGGGGAATTTGCCCGTAAGGCTATGCGATATCCGCACCGTAATATGCAAGGCGGAGTATTGCAGGAATCGACGGCATTCACTATATTTGTTATCGGGAAACACCCGACAGAGTCTGTCGCCGTAGAACAATTCAAGAGACGACCGAATGAGAAGATTCGTCAAATGGCTTTCGTACCTGTTGTCGAGCGTTGCGGTTGCGGCCGGAACGGCATTCGTGTTCTGGCATCACGATTGCTTGGTGTTATCCGAAGAACTTCTGCGCGCAGGGGCCGTGCCAACGCCCCGCATCACCCGTGCGACACTGTTGTTCGGCGGCGATGTGATGGTGCACAAACCTCAATTGGAGGAGGCACTCGGACCAAACGGTTACAGTTTCGACACGACATTCTCCCTGCTCGGCGAGCTGTTCGATTCGGTCGACCTGGCGGTTGTGAATTTCGAAACCACCCTCCGCCGGCAGCCTCCCTTTACGGGTTACCCCTGTTTCCGGTCTCCGGAGGCCATTGCCGGGGCATTGAAACGGATCGGGGTGGATGCCGTCATGCTGGCCAACAACCACATCTGCGACGGTGCCGCCGAAGGCATCTCCCAGACCGTTGACGCCATGCAACAATACGGAATTGCCTATACCGGCGCCTTCTCCGATTCGACGCAGATCGATTCGCGTAATCCGCTCTACCTCGATGCCGGTCCGATGACCGTCGCCATACTCAACTACACGTTCGGGACCAACGGGCTGCCCGTTCCCAAAGGGATGGCCGTAAATCGTATCGACACGGTCAGGATGGGCGAGGACCTCGCCCGCATCGACACCTCACGGGCCGATATCGTATGCGTGATGCTTCACTGGGGTGAAGAGTACATGCGCACCCCCTCCCGCCAGCAACAGCAGATAGCTTCATTTCTGCGCGGCAGGGGCGTCCGGCTCATCATAGGCAGCCATCCGCACGTGATACAGCCCATCGAATGCGATCCGCACGGAGCGTGGGCCGTAGCATACTCGCTCGGGAACATGGTTTCGAACCAGCAATGGCGTTTCAGCGACGGCGGAATGCTGCTGCATGTCGAACTGACCCGGGTCGGGAATGCACCGGTTTCGATCCGTCTGCAGCCGATTCCGGTCTGGGTCTTCCCCCACGGGCACATCATACTGCCGGAAGCGGTTGCCGATACGCTTTCGATGCCGGAATATCTCCGCATGCGCTACCAACGCTTCAAGGATGATTTCAACCAGATGATTCAAAACCAGCAAAACACCATATGACAATGAAAAGTATCGTAATCATGGGTGCAACCTCGGGCATAGGCCGTGCCGTTGCCGAACGCTTCATATCGCGCGGATATATGGTCGGTGTATGCGGCCGGCGGGCACAAGAACTCGAACGGCTGCGAGCGTTGGCGCCGGAGCGTGTCCATACGGCCGTCATCGACATAACCCGTCCAGAAGCCGACACGCAGCTGCTCGAACTGTTCGGCCGGATGGACGGTGTCGACACCTACTTCCACATATCCGGATCGGGGCAGCGCAATTCCGCCCTCGAACCCTCGGCGGAGATCGATACGCTGCGACTCAACGGCGAGGGCTTCGTGCGCATGGTCGACTGCGCCTACCGTTATTTCAGGGAGCGCGGCGGCGGGCAGATAGCTGCCGTAACGAGTATCGCAGGTACCAAGGGACTCGGGGCCGCACCGGCATACTCGGCCACAAAGCGCATGCAGACAATCTACCTCCAAAGCCTGGCGCAATTGAGCCACATGAACGGCGTCGCAATATCGATCACCGACATAAGGCCCGGCTTCATCGATACGGCGCTGCTCGATACCGATTCGCACCGCTACCCGATGCTCATGAATGTGTCGTATGCGGCCGACCGCATCGTACGTGCGGTGATACGCCGCCGCAGGGTCAGGATCATCGACTGGAAGTACCGTATCTTCACGGCCGTATGGAGATCCGTTCCCAACTTCATCTGGGAGCGGATGAAGATCGATGCTTCCGAACGCCGGTAAATCCGTCCGGCCGTCACAAGGCATTCCGATTACAGCTTCACGCCTGTTGCGGACAAAACGGCGGCCTTGGCGGCAACTTTGCAAGATATTCGGCCGGCACGATCAACGGCGGTATGAAAGGACGAGGCCGATTATATGAAAACGGACGGATGCAACACTTGTCGGTTGCATCCGTCCGTTTGTTTTCCGATCAGCCGTAAGGCTATCAATAGTTCTCCTTCTTTGGCTCGAAGAAAGCCTGCGGATGTTGGCAAGCCGGACAAATCTTCGGAGCCTCCTTGGCCTTGCAGACATAACCGCAGTTGCGGCACTGCCACCAGATCTCGCCGTCGCGCACGAAGAAATTCCCGTCGGTCAGGCGGCTCAGCAGTTTGAGATAGCGCTTCTCATGCTCGGCCTCTACCGTTGCGATCATGCGGAATGCCACAGCGATTTCGGGGAATCCCTCCTCGTCGGCAACCTTTGCAAATTCGGGATAGAGCAACTCCCACTCCTCCTTCTCGCCCATTGCGGCAGCCAGAAGGTTCTCCTGCGTCGTGCCGATCTTGCCGGCCGGATATGCGGCAGTGATGGTCACTTCGCCACCCTCGAGGAATTTGAAGAAACGTTTTGCATGTTCTTTTTCCTGCTCGGCGGTCTCCATGAATACGCCTGCTATCTGCTCGTATCCCTCTTTCTTTGCCACACTCGCAAAAAACGTGTAACGGCTGCGTGCCTGCGATTCGCCGGCAAACGATTTCAGAAGATTCTCTTCCGTTCTAGTTCCTTTGATGCTTTTCATAACAATTTTCTTTTGTAGTTATCGATCTCTGTTTTCTTGTCAGCAAAAATAATAACTAAAGTTGAAATTGAGCACTTTTTCCCCATAATTTGTTTTTATACACCTATTTGAATCAGTGATACGTCCTTTCGGAAGATTCTCTGACAGAAACCTGTCGGTCGGCACCGCACTACTCTTTCGAATAGAGTTTCCGCATTCGGGGCCCGGACAAACCGTCGCAACCATACAAAATCTTGCTTTCATCGGACGGATTATGCTTTTTCGCCGTTATTTTCGTATCTTTGCCTCTCAGTAAATAGCAAAACTATCTCAATCAATATGGCGGACGAAAAGATTATTTTTTCGATGGTCGGCGTGAGCAAGACCTTCACCAACCAGAAAAAAGTCCTTAACAATATCTATCTGTCGTTTTTCTACGGCGCCAAGATCGGAATCATCGGCCTGAACGGCTCCGGAAAATCGACCCTCATGAAGATCATCGCCGGTATCGACAAGAACTATCAGGGCGAAGTGGTCTTCTCGCCCGGATATACGGTCGGATACCTCGAACAGGAACCCCGGCTCGACGATTCGAAAACCGTCCGCGAGGTGGTTGAAGAGGGTTGTGCCGCAACCGTTGCGCTGCTAAAGGAGTACGAGGAGATCAACAACAGGTTCATGGAGCCGATGGATGACGACCAGATGGCCCGCCTGATCGAACGCCAGGGCGAACTGACCGAGCAGATCGAACATGCCGGAGGATGGGAGCTGGACAGCGTTCTCGAACGTGCAATGGATGCGCTGCGGTGCCCCGACCCCGACCAGCCGGTCAAGACGCTGTCGGGAGGCGAGCGCCGCCGTGTGGCCCTGTGCCGCCTGCTGTTGCAGCAGCCCGACGTGCTGCTCCTCGACGAGCCCACAAACCACCTCGATGCCGAAAGTATCGACTGGCTCGAACAGCACCTCCAACAATACAAGGGTACGGTAATCGCCGTCACGCACGACCGTTATTTCCTCGACAACGTTGCCGGTTGGATCCTGGAGCTCGACCGCGGCGAAGGCATACCCTGGAAAGGAAACTACTCGGGATGGCTCGACCAGAAGACCAAACGCCTTGCCATGGAGGAGAAACAGGAGAGCAAGCGCCGCAAGACCCTCGAACGCGAGTTGGAATGGGTCCGGATGAGTCCCAAGGCACGTCACGCCAAGAGCAAGGCCCGTCTGTCGGCATACGACAAGATGCTCAACGAGGATACCAAACAGAAGGAGGAGAAACTCGAGATATTCATTCCGAACGGTCCGCGTCTGGGCGATGTGGTCATCGAGGCGCACGACGTCAGCAAGGCCTTCGGCGACCGCGTGCTGTACGAGCATCTCAACTTCTCGCTGCCGCCCGCCGGCATCGTCGGCGTCATCGGCCCCAACGGTACGGGCAAGACG